>JADLBR010000526.1 GCA_020847615.1 Verrucomicrobiia bacterium | reverse complement strand
GAGGAATCTGTCGGACAAAGTCCGACAGATTCCTAGCCTGTCGGCGGCGCCAGCGAAGGGTCCGCAGCCGCCGGTGCCGGCTCGGCGGCCACTCGCATCCCGTCCGTCGCCGCGGTGGAATCGCCGCCACCGCCCCGGGGATCCTCCGTGGGCTTGAGCCCGACCTCCTCCCGCAGCAGGTCGATGGTCGAGATGGTGATCGCGAGGATGATCGGCCCCAGCAACAGGCCCAGGATGCCGAAGGCGCGAATCCCCCCGATCATCGCGAAGAACACCAGCATCGGGTGCTGGCGCACCCGCGACCCCACCACGAGCGGGCGGACGATGTTGTCGGAGTTGGCCACGATGAGCATGCACCACGCCGCCAGGCCCACGCCCTTGCCCAGGCTGCCCGTGAGCAGCATCGTCAGGCACACGGGCACCCAGACGGCGGCCGCGCCAACGAGCGGGATCATGGACAGGAACGCCCCCATCATCGCCCACAGGAGCGGCGAGCCCACGCCAAACATCCAGAACCCCAGGAAGAGCAGGGTGCCCTGCACCGCGGCGACCGCGAGCACGCCGTGGACGTTCGCGACGATCGTCTGCGCCACCGCCAGCACGAGCCGGTCGGACTGCTTGAGCGTCAGGGGCAGCAGCCCGGTCACGTGCCGGATCAGGGCCTCGCCATCGCGCAAAAAGAAGAACAGGATGACCACGGCGAGCGCCATGTTGATCGTCGTCGCCGTGATCCCTCCCAGGGCCGCGCTCGTCTTGGCCACCATCCAGCCGCTGACCTCGCCCACCCGCTGGACGATCTCCTTGCGGAGATTCTCTTTTGAGATCGGCAGCCTGCCGGAGACGGCGTCCAGCGGGGGTTCGACGATCTTCTCGAACAAGGGGCCCCAGCCCCCTTCCACGGCGCTCTTGGCCTTCATGTCCTTATAGAGGCCCGAGACCTCGCCCGAGAGCGTGTAGGCGAGGAAACCGAGCGGGATCACGATCAGGGCGACCCCGAGCAGCGTGGACACCGCCGCCGCCATGGTGCGCCCTCGCAGGAAACGCGTGAGCGCCCGGTGCAGCGGGAGCAGCGCCACCGCAAGCACCGCGGCCGTGACCAGCGGGTCGATGAACGGCTCCAGGATCCGGTAGAACAGGACCCCCGAGGCCGCCAGAAGGCCGAGCAGGAAATAGAGCGCGCCCTTGGCTTTCATCTCAAACCGGCAGCGCCTTGCCCGGCACCGCCACCGGCTGCTCGGGCAATGCCCCGAACTCGTACTTCGGCGGGCGCAGGTCCAGCTTCGAGGCCTGCATGGCCCAGTCCCACTTGATCTGGCGGCCCGTGTAGGCGCTCATCCGCCCGAGGATCGCCACCATCGTGCTCTCGGCGACGCCCGCGCCCTCCGCCAGGGGCTTGCCGTCGCGAATGCTGCGGATGAGGTCCGCGTGCTCCTGATAGTAGGGGTTCGGGTTGGGCCCATCGTACTTGTACGGGTTCTGCCCGGTGATGAATCCGCCCGAGCCATCGGTGTAGCTCTGGCCCTTGGTCCCGACGAGCCGCTCGGCCACGACAAAAGCAGCGCCCGGCATCTGCTTGCACATGCTGCTCAGGCGGACGCCATTGGGGTACTCGTACTCGACGGCGAAGTGGTCATAGATGTTGCCGTACTGCGGCGCGGTCCGCGCGGCCCGCCCGCCGACGCCCATGGCCGCGAGGGGGTTGGCGCCCAGCGCCCACTGGATGATGTCGAGGTTGTGGACGTGCTGCTCGCAGATGTGGTCGCCCGACAGCCACGTGAAAAAGAGCCAGTTGCGGCACTGGTACTCCATGTCCGACCAGCCCTTGGCCTTGCGGTTCTCCCAGTTGGCCTTGGCCTCCTCCAGCCAAAGCTCGCCCATGTTCCAGTAGCACTGGGCCGAGACGATCTCGCCGATCGCGCCGTCCTGCACCCGCCTGATGATCTCGCGGTAGTGATTCTGGTGCCGCCGCTGCGTGCCCGCCACCACCGACAGGCCCTTCTCCTTGGCCTGCTTCGCCGCCGCGATCACGCGCCGGATGCCCACCGGATCCACCGCGACCGGCTTCTCCATGAAAACGTGCTTCCCCGCCGCCACCGCCGCCTCGAAGTGCTCCGGGCGAAAATGCGGCGGCGTCGCCAGGATCACGACATCGACACCGCTCGAGATCACGCCCTTGTACGCATCGAATCCCGAGAACTTCCTCGCCTCCGGCACGTCCATCTTCGCGGTCAGCGGCCCGAACTTCTCGCGGTCGTAGCGGGCCTCCGCCCCCTCGCTCAGCAGCTTGTGGGAGGCGTCCAACTGGTCGCGGAACAGGTCTCCCATCGCCCACAATTTCACCGGCGTTTCGGTCGACAGCAGGAACTGGCTGGCGGCACCCGTCCCCCGCCCCCCGCATCCGATCAACCCAACCTTGATCTCGTCGGAACCCGCCGCCCGGACATGGGGCACCGCGCCCGCAAAGACCGCGCACGAACCGGCCGCGCCCGCGGCGGCCCTGATGAAATCCCTCCTCGAACCGATCGCCTCAAACGAGCCCATCTGCACCTCCTGCTTGCGATTGATGTTGCCGGATAATGCGCCCACCGGACGCCTGCGGCAAGCCCGGAACCGTGGCTACGAATTTTCGAGCAATATCACTGTCCCGGTGCCGCCCGGAGCGCCCTCTTCTCGAATCCTGTCGTCGCGCTCCCGGCGACGATTCCACGCCACACCGCGGCTTGCCCAGCGCACAAGGTTTTGATTGAATGAGCATTGTGAATCGTTCTTGGGTCCGCACGGCGCTGTTTGTGGTCGCCGCGTGGTCGGCGGGCGACGGCCCCGCCGCGGCCCAAGAGTCTCCCCCCCTGCCCGGTTTCTCGCTTTCGCCATTTGGCCAGCCCCCGCCCGCCGAGGGGGCCGCGCCCCCCCTTGCGACCAACGCCCCGATGGTCTCCCCTGCACCCGCCCAGCCCCAGGCCCCAGACGCACCGCCGCCCCCCCAGGCGGCGCCGGCCATCGCGCCCGCTCCGGTTCCCGCCATCGACCTCCGCGCGCAGAAGAAGCCAGAGCCAGCGCGGCCACCACCGCCAGCCGCGCAGGCCATCATCCCGGTGCTGACCACCGGATCCCGCGATGGCGGTGGCCTATCGATCCCGACCCTGATCCGATGGGCGCCGAGGCTTTCCGCGCAGCCCACGCCACTCCGGGTCGCCATCTCCGAAAACATACCCGGCGGCACCGGAAAACTGCTTCGCTCCAGCGCGTGGATGGCGGCCATGGTCGCGTCTCTCGAGCTGAATATCCCGCTCGCCGATGGCACCTTCGAGATCGAGGCGCGCGGGCGCATCGACGGCCCCAGCGCGGGCGCCGCCTTTGCCACGGGCCTCATCTGCCTTCTCCAGGGTGTCAAATTCCCCTCCGATCTCGCCCTCACGGGTTCCCTCGCCCCGGACGGTTCCATCGGCCCGGTCGATGGCATCCCGCAGAAACTCGCGGCCGCCAAGGCCGCCGGAATCCGCAGGGTCGTCGTCCCCGCCTGTCAGCCCATCGCCAAGGACGAGCGGGGCAAGGATGTCACCCTGTCCGACCGCGCCCGCGAGATCGGTCTCGAGATCCTATTCGCGGGCGACGTGCACCAGGCCTACGAGCTGGCCACCGGACGCAGGGTCCGCCCGCCCGATCCCCCCCCCGCCCAACCCGCCTATGGCAAACCCGTTTTCGATTTTCTCACGCGCGTCTGCGAGGAACAGATCGCCCTTTACGAAAAGAATCGCGATGCCATCGAGCGCTTCCTGAAGCAGAAGAACCTGCGTCCCGCCGCCAAGTCCCTGCTGGCCAAGGTGCGCGCCGATTTCGATGCCGGCCGCAGGGCCTTCGATGCGGGCAAGAGGTACGCCGCCCTCGGTTATCTCAAGGACGCCAACGCCGCCTTCTCGGTCCTCGAGTCGCTCTCCAAGTCCGGCGAACTGACCGACGCCGCCCGCACGACGTGGCTCCAGCGCGGCGAGGACGTCCAGCAGAAGATGACCGAGGCGCTCCTCCGCGGACGCGACAAGGCGGGTTCCCTGACGACCGCCCTGGTGTTCGCCGAAGAGGCCGACTGGCTCTTCGCCGCAACCGCCCGCATCAGCCGAGCCACCCTCAGCCTGGAAGACGTGCAGCGCCGCATCGCCGCCACCGGCCCCGGCAAGATCCGCGGCTCGCTTCGCCAGGAGCAGGACTATTTCACGATATTGCTGATCTACGCCTGCCTCTACGGCGAGTATCAGCTCGGGTTCCAGCCCCTCTTCGACGGGCTCATCAAGTCCACCCGGGCCCGGGGCGATGACGCCGATCCCTCCGCGTCCCGCAACTGGCTCCCCGTCCTCCTGCAGGCGCACCTCGCCAACGCGCAGTATTTCACCGCCGGCTCCGCGCTGCTCTCCCCAGAACTCCGCCAGCAGATGCTCGTCGACCAGCGCGTCGCCGCATTCCTCGAACTCACCCGCCTCGCCGCGGAGAAGTGGGAGCGCCTCGAATCCGCCGCGCCCGCCCAACCCCGGGGTTTCGACGAACTGAGCGGCTGTCTCCTCTGGGCCAATGCCTATTGCGAGGCCGCCGTCCTCCAGCAGAAATACGTCGGCCTCGGCGGCGCGCTCGACAAGAACCTCGAATGGCAGACCCTCAACCGGCCCACGCTCCAGGAGATGCTCAGGCTCGCCGAGGCGCGCGCCCTGGCCGGCATCGCGCTCGCGGACAAGGCGCGCGTTGACCCCTCGCCCCTGTCCCTCCTGCACGAAAAGGCCGCCTGGCTCCGCGATGGCCCGCAGGACGCAGACCGCCTCGAGTCGCTCCGCCTCTTCTGGAGGATCGCCCTCCTCGGTCGCCTCTGCGTCGCGCTATCGAAGTAGCTCAGGGTAGTCTGGCGGACAAAATCCGGCGGCCTCCCGGGCTCACACGTATTCGTGGTACTCTGGGACAAAGACGCACCGCCCGACCAGGTCCGCGCTATCGGGCGGCCGCGGGATCCCGGCCAGTCCCGTCTCGAACGCCAGGCCCGCCACGGCCTCCGCGATCCGCACCGAGACATCCCGGATGCGCCTCAGCGAGGGATACACCCTCCCGGAGGCGAGTTCCTCCGGCGTCGTCTGCTCCGCCACGACCCGCGCCGCCGCCAGGAACATGTCCTCGGTAACCCGCTCCGATTGGCTGGCGAGCACGCCCAGGCCAATCCCCGGGAAAATATAGACGTTGTTGCCCTGCCCGGGCACGAGGGTCCTGCTGCCGCAGTCCACCGGCGCGAACGGGCTGCCGCTGGCGAATATCGCGCGCCCGCCGGTTGCGCCGTACGCCTCTTCGGCCGTGCACTCCGCCTTCGATGTCGGATTCGACAGCGCGAAGATGATCGGGCTCTCGTTCAGGCGCGACATCTCCCCGAGGATCTCCGCGGTAAACGCCCGGCCCGCGCCCGCGACGCCGATCAGCGCGGTCGGCCGCAGCGCCCTCACCGCCGCCGCGAGGTCGGGAACGAACTCCCCCTCGTGCGCGTAGGGGCGCTTTTGCGCGACAAGGGACTCCAGGCGCGACCTGACGATCAGCCCTTTCGAGTCCACGAACCAGCACTGCCGCCGCGCCTCGGCCTCGCCCACGCCGTCGCGCATCGCCGCGCGCACGAACAGGTCCGCGATCCCCAGGCCCGCCTCGCCGGCACCGTAGAAGAGGAGCCTCTGCTCCCCGAGAGAACCCCCGGTAATGCGCAGCGCCGCCAGGAGCCCCCCGAGCGCCACGCTCGCCGTGCCCTGGATATCGTCGTTGAACGTGCAGACCCTGTCGCGATATCTCGCCAGCAGGGAGAAGGCATTGTGGTTCCCGAAATCCTCGAACTGAAGCAGGCTCGCGGGGAACACGTCCTGCACCGCCGCCACGAACTCGTCCAAGAACTCGTCGTACGCCGCGCCCCGCACCCGCCTCTGCCCCAGCCCGATGTACATCGGGTCCGCCAGCACCGTCTCGTTGTCGGTGCCCACGTCCAGCGTGATGGGCAGGCAGTATGACGGATGCACGCCCGCGCAGGCCGTGTAGAGCGACAGTTTCCCGATCGGGATCCCCATGCCCAGCGCGCCCAGGTCGCCCAACCCGAGAATCCGCTCCCCGTCGGTCACCACGATCAGCCGCACGTCGTTCATCGGCCAGTGGCGCAGTACCTCGCGGATACGGCCCCGGTCGAGGATGCTCACCCAAAGGCCACGCGGCCTCCGAAAGATGCTCCCGAACTCCAGGCACGCCTGCCCCACCGTCGGCGTGTAGATCACGGGCATCATCTCCTCGAGGTTCTCCAGCAGCACCCGATAGAACAGCGTCTCGTTGCGGGCCTGGAGCGTCGTCAGGAAAATGTACTTCTCCAGGTCGTTGGTCTTTCGCCGAAAATTCCCCACGGCACGCGCCACCTGCTGCTCGATCGTGAACACCCGCGGCGGCAGCAGCCCCCGCAAGCCCAGCGCGTCCCTCTCCCGCTCGGTATAGGACGTCCCCTTGTTGAGCAGGCTGTTGTTCAACAGGGCCACGCCCCTCGGCATCGGCATGTGGCCCATCGGCAATATCGGCGGTCGCATATGGGAGGCGATGCTGCACGACCGCCCGCCGCGGCGCAAGGATGCCGCCGCACGATAATAAGATAAATGCGTTTAAATATAACTCTCGGTAAGTTCTGCTTATTTCTGCCAGACCACACTGATTTCCTGACTCGGAAATTGCCGCATCGCTTCCCGCGGCCGAACGCGCAAGCGTTTGGCCGCCAAAGCCTCACGGCTTCGGCTACATTTCACTGACTCGAAAATAGCCGCAGCGCATCCCGTAGCCGAACGCGTGAGCGTTTGGCCGCCAAGGCCTCACGGCCTCGGCTACATTTTCTGACCCGGTGGTGCCCCGCGGCCGAACGCCTACCGCCGCGTTCCCTGCCGACCCACCGGGCAGGCGGCTGTCCCGCACCCGCAGCCCGATTTCTCTCTCCGCCGGCGGGACACGAAGCGGGCGACCAGATATGCGACCGCGAGCGCGATGGCGATGACCACCGCGACGAATTCCGCGACGCCCATCATACCCACCCCAGGCTCGTCCCAATCTGATAGACCGCGACCGCGCCAATCCATGCGAGCGCAGTCATGTAGCAGAAGGAAAAGAGCGCCCAGCGCCAGTTCGTCTCCTGGGCCACGGCGGCCACCGTCGCGCCACATTGCTGGCAGAGGGCAAAGAAAACCATGATCGCGAACGCGACCGACAGCGTGAATACGGGGGTCCCGTCCCGCGGCCCACCCGCCCACCGCTCCGCCGCCATCGCGGCGCGCAGGTCGCCCGAAGCTTCGTCCACATCGCCCCCGAGGCTATATATCACACCCAGGGTCGCGATGATCACCTCGCGCGCGGGAAAACTCGCGACCACGCCCACCGTGATCTTCCAGTCGAAACCGGCCAGATCAAAAACGGGCTGAACGGCCCTGCCCAGTCGCCCCATGAGGCTCTGCTCCACGTAGGCCGCGGCGATCCGCGCCCCCAGGCGCGCGTCCAGTTCGCCATCGCCACCCGAGATCATCCCCATGGCCTCCTCGCGCGCCATGCCGCGCTCCGCCGCGACCTCCGCGGCAAAGGCCCGGCGTGCCTCCTCGGCCACCTCCGGGGGCCTCGGGAAATAGAGCATCGCCCAGATGATGACCGTGATGGCGAGGATCACGGTCCCGGCGCGCCACACGAACTCCCAGCCGCGCTCGGCCATCCGCCACAGGATGTCGCGGAGACGCGGCACCCGGTAGGGGGGCATCTCCAGAAGGAATGGCTGCGGTCGCGTGCGCAGCAGGAACCGGTTCAGCAGCGCCGCCACCGGCAGCGCCACGAGCAGGCCCACGAAATGCATCGCGAATAGCGCCACCCCGGCCCAGAAGGGCCCGTGCCGCGGTTCCACGAACGCCCCGATCATCAGCACGTAGACCGGCAGCCGCGCCGAGCAACTCATCAGCGGCGCAATCAGGATCGTGGCCAGGCGCGCCTTCGGATCCTCGATGACGCGGGCTGAGAGCACGCCGGGCACCGCGCACGCATAGCTGGAGAGCAGCGGCACGAAACTCTTGCCGTTCAAGCCGCACCAGCCAAACAGCCGGTCCATCAGGAAAGCGGCGCGCGCCATGTACCCGGTGTCCTCGAGCAGCGCGATGAAAAAGAACAGGATCAATATCTGCGGCAGGAAAATCAGCATGGCGCCGACGCCCTCCACGATGCCGTCGGCCACCAGGCTCTCCAGCATCGGGAATTCCGCCAGCGCGCCCGAGGCCAGTCCCTGCGCCCAGCCCTTGGCCACCTCGATGGCCCCCATGGCGGGCACCGCCCACGTGTAGATCGACTGGAAAACCAGATACATCAACGCCGAGAAAATGGCCAATCCCCACCACCGGTGCGTCAGCACCCTGTCCACGGACTCCGATTTCGAGGCGCGCGGCCTCTCTGGCGCCTGGACGACGCCCTCCAGGAGCGCGCCGATATGCTCGTATTGCAGCAGCGCCTCGGCGGCCAAGGGGTTAAACCCCGCGTGCCGCACCACGTCGCGCGCCGGGCCGAGCACCGTCGCCGCCTGCTCCCGCGACACACCCAGCCGCTCCAGGACCACGGGCTCAGAGTCGAACAGCACCCGCCTGAGTTCCGCATCGGACACCGTTCCGCCCGACAGCGGAACCAGCGCCTCGCGCAGCCGCCCCATCGCTTCGCCCACGCACGCCGGCCAGCGGATGGCCGTCATCCGCGGCGGGAATTCCATCGCCCAACCGATCGCGGCCCGCAACGCCTCGACGCCCTCGCCAGTCACCGCAACGGTCGGCACCACCGGCACGCCAAGCCGTTTCGAGAGCAGCTCGGCGTCGATCCGCAGCCCCGACCGCCGGGCCGAATCGACCAGATTCAACGCGACGATGAGGGGCACGCCCGCGTCCGCGATCTGCGACGCCAGAAACAGGTTGCGCTGGATGTTGGTCGCATCCACCACGCACACCACCAGATCGGGGGCGCCGAGCCCCTTGATGCGCCCAGAGAGCGCGTCGATCACGACCCGCTCATCGGGCGAGGCCGCCGCCAGGCTATACGAGCCCGGCAAGTCCACCACCTCGACCTCGCGGTCCCCAAGGCGCAGCGTGCCCGTCTTCCGCTCCACCGTCACCCCGGGGTAATTGCCCACACGCTGCCGCAGGCCCGTCAGGCGATTGAACAGCGTCGACTTCCCTGTATTCGGGTTGCCGACCAAGAACACCCGGGCGGTCCCGGCCGCAGCCGAATCGCCAGATCTTGAAGGGGCCGTCATGACTAAAAGTCCAGTCTGGCGCCTAGCAGCCTGTCGGACTTCGCCAAGTCCGCCAGGCTGCTAGAAAGCAAAACCGCCTTAATAATAGATAGTTATAACGGTACTCCAAGGGATCTCGCAAGGTCTCATGCGGGTTGACCCGACAGCGCACTATCCTACGGAACCTGCTCATTTTCAAGAAGAAG
>JADLBR010000525.1 GCA_020847615.1 Verrucomicrobiia bacterium | reverse complement strand
TATCTTGACGCGATCCGTGGGCGAGCCCGGCAGCCTCTGGCACTCGGCGGCGACCTTCGCCTTGAAGGCCTCGATGCGGTCGCCGAGCGCGTCGGCCACGGCGACGATCTCGACGGCGGGGTCCGCCTCGAGGACGTTGGCCGCCGCGCCGGAGCCCCGGTTGCCGCAGCCGATGATGCCCACGCGGATCCTGTCGCTGCCCGCCGCGAACACGGGCGCGGGGAGGGCGGCGGCCAGCGGCGACAGGCCGGCGATCGCGGAGGCGGAGAGTTTCACGAAGTCTCTTCGGGTGGTGGGACGGGTTTTCATGAGTTTTTTTGATTTCGAAAGAATAGCCTAACGCGGCCGTCGCGATCCGGCAAGGCCAAATCGAGGGGGCGGGGGAGCATGGCGCCGGGCGGCGGCGTCCGCCCTCATCCCAATTTTGGCAGGTGCCCGGTGCAATACTCTTCGCCGTCGCTCGCGACGCGGAATTCGAGGAGGTCGTCGTCGCGCTCGGTGCGCCCGCAGGTCTTGCAGCGGTGGAGGGGCTCGTCCTCGGGCATCTTGCGCGCCTCAAACTTGGCCCTGCGCGCGCGGACCTCGGCCATGGCGACGGTGGCGCGGGCGGCGGTGGGCCCGAAGAAGAGGAGGTAGTTGGCGAAGGCGCAGCCGATGGCGAGCTTGGCGGCGGCGCCGCCCCCGAAGAAGGCGAGGGCGACGAGGACCGCGGAGATGAGGGCGAGCCACTTCACCTTCACGGGGAGGATGAAGAAGACGAGGATCTCGTATTCCGGGTAGAGGGTGGCGAACGCGAAGAACAGCGAGAGGTAGAGGTATTGGCCGGAGATATCGGGCAGGCCGAAGCACATGGCGCCGGTGGCGGTGCCGAGGATGCCGAGCAGGAGATAGACGTTGGTCTTGAACGCGCCGAAGCCCTCCTCGATGCCATCGCCGATGAGCCACATGATCATCACGACGAACAGGATCCATATCGGGCTGAAGGTGGAGGGGATGAACGCGTAGGTGACGAGGCGCCAGAACTGGCCTTGGCGGACGAGTTCGGGTTGGAGGGTGAGGGTGCCGACGAAGCCGGGCCTGAGCGCCTCGAGGATGAAGCACAGGAGGTACAGGAGGGCGATGCCGCGGATGGAATGGGGCACGGCGAAGCGACCCAGCCTAGATTCGAGCCAGTCGAGCATCGCGCCACCCTAGCAGCCCGACGGACTTCGCCAAGTCCGACAAGGCCGCCGCCCGTTGGCGGCCAAACGCTGACGCGTTCGGCTACAGGAATTGCGTTCGGCCACGGGAAGCGATGCGGCTATTTTCGAGTTAGTACGTTGGGACCGAGGGGTCGATTTCTTTGGACCAAGCGAGGATGCCGCCCCGGACGTTCTTGGCGCGGTGGAAGCCGGCGGCCTGGAAAGCGCGGACCGCGGCGGCGCTGCGGGCGCCGGACTTGCAGTGGACGGCGATCGCGTGGGCCGGGTCGAACTCGCGCATCCGCGCCGGCAGTTCGCCCAGCGGGATCAGGCGTGCGCCGGGGATGCGACAGATCTGATATTCGCTGGGCTCGCGCACGTCGATGAGGACGAGGTCATCGCGGGCGGCGAGCCGGTCGCGGAGCTCTTGGACGGTCATCTCGGGCACCGGGCACTCTTGCGGCGCGGCGCCGCAGAACCGCTCGTAGTCGATGAGCCCATGGATGGTGCGGCGCTCGCCGCACAGGGGGCAGGCGGGATCCTTGTGGAGCCTGAGCTCGCGGAAACGCATGCGGAGCGCGTCGAAGGCGAGGAGGCGCCCGACGAGCGGGTCGCCGAGGCCGATGATGAGCTTGATGGTCTCGATCGCCTGCATGACGCCGATGACGCCGGGCAGGACGCCGAGGACGCCGCCCTCCGCGCAACTGGGGACCGCGCCGGGGGGCGGCGGCTCGGGGAAGAGGCAGCGGTAGCAGGGTCCCCTCTCGGCCCAGAAGACGGTGCATTGGCCCTCGAAGCGGAAGATGCTGCCATAGACGTTGGGCTTCCCGAGCAGGGCGCAGCAATCATTGACGAGGTATCGGGTGGGGAAGTTATCGGTGCCATCGACGATCACGTCGTAGTCGTGGCAGATGCGCATCGCGTTGTCGGCGCGAAGGGCCACCTCGTGGGTCTCGACCTCGACGTTGGGGTTGATCTCGAGGATGCGGTCGCGCGCGGACGCGACCTTGGGATGGCCGACGCGGGGGGTGCCGTGGATGATCTGGCGCTGGAGGTTCGAGTGATCGACGGCATCGGGGTCCACGATGCCCAAGCGCCCGATCCCTGCGGCGGCCAGGTAGGCCAAGATGGGTGAACCGAGGCCGCCGGCGCCGACGCACAGGACGCGGGCGGCCTTGAGCCTGCGCTGGCCGTCGATCGACACCTCGGGCATGACCAGATGCCGGCTGTAGCGCCGGGTCTCCTCGTCGGAGAGGTGGATTCCGGCGGCGGCGGCGCTGATGCGGTTCAGTGGGCTCATGCTTGGGGACTGCGACCTATAGGCCCGGAAACGCGGGATTTCAACGTCGCTGATGGGGCGCGTCACGCGGCGGCGCCATTTGGGGCGCAACTCCGGGCGGGGGGCGGGGTTGCATCCGCGAGAACGGTCAACGACGACAGGAGGATGTATGCGAGGCATGGGATTGGGTTGTGTTTTGGCGGTGGTGGCGCTGGCCGCGCCGTTGCGCGGGCAACCGTCGCCCGAGGAGTTCTTCAAACGGTTGGACGCCAATGGCGACGGGAAGTTGTCGAGAGAGGAGATCCCCGAGCGCGCGAGGCAGAACTTTGAGCGGATGGACCGCGACAAGGACGGTTCCATATCGCGCGAGGAGCACGAGGAGGTCGCGCGGCGATTCCGCGAGGCGGCTCCCGGGGGCAAGCGGCCAGAGGGCGGTCGCCCGCCCGCGATGCCGCCGGGGGTCAAACTGGAGGCCGACATCCCCTACGCGGGGACGGACAACCCGCGGCAGAGGCTGGACCTGTTGGTTCCCGAGGCACCGAAGGGCGGAAAACTGCCCGTGGTCGTGTTCATCCATGGCGGTGGCTGGCAGAATGGCGACAAGACGGGCGGGCGCCGCCAGGTGGCAGATCTCGTGGCGAGCGGGGAATTTGCCGGCGTCAGCGTGGGCTACAGGCTGACCGATGAGGCGCAATTTCCCCAGCAGATATATGACTGCAAGGCCGCGATCCGGTGGATCCGGGCCAACGCCGAGAAGCGAGGGCTCGATCCCGACAAGATCGCGGTGTGGGGCAGTTCGGCCGGCGGTCACCTGGTGTCGCTGCTGGGGACCAGCGGCGATGTGAAAGAGCTGGAGGGAGAACTCGGGCCGAACAACGGCGCCTCGAGCCGGGTGAGCTGCGTGGTGAATTTCTATGGCCCGAGCGAGCTGCTGACGATGGGGGCACAGTCGAAACCGGGCGGGCGCATCAGCCACGATGCGCCGGATTCGCCCGAGGCGAAGCTGGTGGGCGGCGCGCTGCAAGAGAACAAGGAGAAAGCCAAGGCCGCAAGCCCGATCACGCACGTGAGCAAGGACGATCCGCCTTTCCTGCACATCCACGGCGACGCGGATCCCGTGGTGCCGTACGCGCAGTCGGAGGCGCTGCACGAGGCGCTGAAGAAGGTGGGCGTTGCATCGGCGCTCGTGACGGTGGAGGGCGGTGGCCACGGGCAGGGATTTCCCCCCGAGACGCGCGAGATCGTGACGCGATTCTTGCGGCATCAACTGCGCGGCGAGGCGGGGGAGACCCCCGATCAAAAGATCGCGGCGGCCCAGGGAGGGCCCGGCGGCAAGCGGGGGAAATGACAAGGCCGGGGCGGGCCGTGCAATCGCCACCTGACTTCGCTCGTGGGCCAGATCGTTGTGGCGGAGTGGCCGATCTGCCACTTGTTTGCCTCACGCGGGTTGATGCCTATCTTGGAGCCAGATCTTTGGCCAAGGAATCGGTCTCGGTGATCTTGAAGCGGACGCTGACGACGGAGTGCTTCTCGGGGCCGGGCCGATATTTGATATATGTGGTGGCGATGAGGGTGCCATCGGGGAGGAACTCCATGCCGGGGTAGCCGCAGTCGCCGCCGGCGTGGCTGTGGAGCAGCTTGATGCGGTACTGGCCGGGGCGGGCGCCGCGGATGTCGTCGTAGGTGCCCACCCAGGCGACAAAGTGGCCGCGGGTGGGGCTGGCGGGGGCCTGATCGCGGAAGGCGATGACGAAGCGCCCGTCGGGAAGTCGCACGCCCATGTGGCGATCGCCGGTGAGTCCCCATGGTGTGTCCTGGGGCTGAGTCCAGCTCTTGCCCTCGTCGCGGGAGAACATCATGAGGCTATGGCCCTTGTGCTTGTTCTCGCGCATGAGGCAGCAGAGTTCGGAGCCGTCGGGCGAGCGGAACGCGAAGGGCTCGCAGGGGTCTTTCCCCTCAACTTCGGCGACGATCTGGGGTTCGCCCCAGGTGACACCGCCATCCCGCGTCAGGGACTGCAGGACGACCAGCGGGCTCTTGTCTTTGCCTCCCGGCCCGCGGTGGTAGAGGCCGAGGTGGGATCCGTCCTTGAGCGCGACGATGCTGCTGAACGTCATCACGTTGGTGAAGCCGAGAGGCTTCATCTCGCGCCAGGTGCGCCCGCCGTCCTCGCTGAGGATGCGGGGCATCAGCGGTTGGGCGGAGAAGACCCAGAGGCGATCCTGGCCGGCGGGATCGACGAGGCGGTAAATGCTGGGGCAGTTGCGGTGTTTGCGGAACCCCTCGGGCAGGGAATCGTCCAGCCGCGTCCACGTGAGGCCGCCGTCATCGCTCCGCGCCATGGGGCCGGCGGGGCCGCCGTGGCCGATGCTCCACACCGCGAACATCGTCCCGCCGTCTGGCATCAGCAGTGTGGTGGGATGACCCTGGTAGACGTTCGAGGTCCCTGCGGCGATGATGACGTGGCGATGGGCTTCCGCGGAAATATCGACCAGCGGGAGGTTGGGACCGGGATCCACCGCGCCCGATGCCGGGAGGATGGGTGCCATAAAGATGAGGGTGAGGGTGTGGAGTTTCATGGACTTCCTGGGTTTGCGGTGGAGCGGTGTGTTCGAGCAAGACATCATGCGCGCCGCGACGGGCGCCACCGGGGCGGAAGATCTCTCACGCAAAGGCGCCAAGAACGCCGAGGACACCTTTGCGCCCTGGCGTCGTGGCGTGAGACAGGGGACCTTCGAACTCTTCATGTCTGGATGGGGAATCCCAGCGGTTCCAGATCCCGCCGGAGCGATTCGCGCTGGGTGGCGCCGGGGTCGCGCAGGGGCGGGCGCACCGGGCCGCAGTCGATGCCCGCGATGGCCATCATGGCCTTTCCGGCGGGGAGACCCCCGTGGCGGAGCATCGCGGCGATGATGTCGGCCGCCTGGGCCTGGGCGACGCGGGCCGAGGCGATGTCGCCGCGGGCGAACGCCTCCATCAGCCGGTGGTAGAGGGGTGCCATGTAATTGTATGTGCTGCCTATGGCGCCCCTGGCCCCGAGGGCCAGGCCCGCGAGCAGCATCTCGTCCCGCCCGAACAGGATGTCGTATCGGCCGCCATCGGCGCGCAGGCAGGCCGAGAAATCCAGCATGTCCTCGTGGGTATATTTGATGCCCGCGAGGTTTGGGATCTTGCCGGCGGCGGAGGCGAGGAAGTCCGCCATGGGGAGATGCACGCCGGTGATCGAGGGCAGGTGGTAGAAATAGAAGGGCAGGTCGGGCGCGGCGGCGGCGATCGGGTCGCAGAATGCGACGAGGTCCTCGACGGATTTTGGCTTGAGGAAATATGGGGCGAGGCAACCGATCGCGGCGGCGCCGATGCTTTGCGCGTGCGCGGCGAGGGCGCGGGCGTCCGCAATGGAGGCGTGGCCGACCTGGACGATGATGCGGAACCGGTCGCGCGCGGCGTCGGTCCAGGCGGCGGCGAGTTCCATGCGCTCGGCGGTGGACATCGAGGGACCCTCGCCCGTGGTGCCGCAGACGAACGCGCCCGCGACGCCATCGGCGATCAGTTTTGTCGCCAGGCGACCGACCGGGCCGGTGTCCAGTGAGCCGTCGGGGTGGAACGGGGTGAAGGGTGCCGCGATGAGGCCGGTGATGTGTGCGTGTTTCATTTCATTGCCATTTCAGAGAGGACGAGGCCCGAGAGCGGCCGCGATCGGCCCGGCAGCGCGAGGCTCGTGAGCCAACCGACGCCGAAGCAGGTCAGGAAGCCGATGGAGGCGTACAGGAAGAAGTGGATGTCGGAGTGGCGCTGGACCCAGTAGAGGGCCGCGGCGCTCGCGATGATGCCGGCGATGGCGCCGGGGCCGCTTGCGCGCCGCGTGAAGATCCCCAGCGCGAAGAGCGCGGCGAGTCCACTTCCCGCGAGCCCGACGAGACTGTTGTAGGTGTCCCAGAGCGAGCGCAGGTTCCACTCGGCCAGGGCGAGGGCGGCCACCGTGGCGAACGCCCCGACTCCGGCGGTCAGCCACCGGGCGGTGCGGAGGGCGCTGGGTTCCGATATGCCCGACCGGAAGCGCCGATAGAAATCCGTCATCATCGCGGTGACGACGCTGTTGAGGCTGCCCGAGACCGTGGATTGCGCTGCGGCGAAGATGCCCGCGATGGCAAAGCCGGCGATTCCCGCGGGGAGGTTGGCCACGATGAAGGCGGGGAAGATCGTGTCCGTGGCCTGGGAGGGGTCGAGTTCGGCGGGGTGCGCCCGGTAGAAGACGTAGAGGGCGGTGCCGATGGCGAAGAAGAGCGCGGTGGACGGGACGCACAGGAGCGCGTTGGCCCAGATCGCCTGGGCCGAGCGCGCCTCGTCCCGCGTCGTGAGGTAGCGCTGCACGACCGCCTGATCGCTGGTGTAGGGCACGAGATTGATGAAGATGTTCCCGATGAGGATGGCCCAGAATGCGTGGGCGCCCGTCGAGGGATCGAGGGTCCAGTTGAACTGGTGGAACTTGCCTGCCGCGGAGGCGGCCTCCCACGCGGCGACGGGACCGCCCGCCCCGGCGACGATGATCACGAGGCTGATCGCGGCGGCACCGAGCAGGACGAAGGTCTGCGCCACGTCGGTCCAGACGACGGCCTCCATGCCGCCCATCACGGTGTATGCGACGCACAGGACACCCATCAGAATGATGCAGAGGCGCACGTCTAGATCGCTGACGGTGGCCAGCGCGAGGGAGGGCAGCAGCAGGACGATCGCCTGGCGCCCGATCTGAAAGAGGATGAATGCCGCGCTGCCGTAAAGTCGCGCGCCCAGGCCAAAGCGGCGCTCCAGGTACTCGTAGGCTGAAGTGACATCGAGTCGCCGGAAGAAGGGGAGGTAGAGGCGGATCACGACGGGCGCGAGGATGAGGATCGGGACATTGGCCCAGAAGAAAGTCCAGTCGGTCGCGTAGGCCTTCGCGGGGATCGCCATGAATGTCAGGGAACTGAGCATCGTGGCGTAGATGCTGATGCCGGCGGCCCACCAGGGGATCCGGCCCCCGGCCTTGAAATAGTCGGTGGTGTCGCGGTTGCGCCGGGTGCAGGCCCATCCGATGAGGACCATGCCACCGAGATAGGCGAAGAGGGCGGCGTAATTCAGCCAGCCGAACGAGGGCTTCCGCCCAACGACCTCCGCCGACCAGGCCTCGGGAGATCGCACGCCGGGCCTGGCCTCGCCGCCCGGCACCACGATGGATGGGCCCCACGGCACGGCGGGGGTTGTGACCAGAGAGAACGGGACATCCCCCATCTTCGTCCACGTGTCGGTGAACGTGTGATATGCCAGCACATCGCGTGGGAATCCCCGATGCTGCGCGGGCGGGGTGGCGAGCTGCGCGCCGTCGTCGCCGCCGAGGATGAGGAGGTGCGACTGGCCGACCGCGGGCGCGGGCGATGGGGCGGCGACCGAGGGGCGGGGCAGGTCGGCGATGCGCGACCATCCCGCGCCGGGCCGGTATCGGTAGGCATCGCGGAGCCAGATGCGCTCGGGCCTGCCATCGTTCCCGGCCCTGAGGTCGGTGCCGCCGAACAGGAAGAAAGCGCCGTCCTGGGCGCCGGCCACGGCGAGCATGCGCGCGGGTCCCGGCCACGGCTCCAGCTCGCGCCACGCGGCGCCGGAGTCCGAGAGATCGAGCGCCCAGAAGGTGCGGAGGGCGGACGTGGCGTCGGGGGATCCGATGCCGCCGGCGACGTAGAGGGTGTCGGCGAGGACCGCGCCGCAGAGGTTGGCGCAGGGGCGGGGGAGCGGACGCATGGGCTCGATCTGGAGCGCGCCATCGCGCCACCGCATCCTGAACACCGCATCGTGCTGCCGCGCCGCGTCGCCTCCGCCGGCGCAGATGATGGCATCGTCGTGGGTGATGGAAGCGCCGTAGCCGGATGGACGGGGCAGCCTGCCCGCCTCGCGCCATGTGCCGCCGCGCGACTCCAGGACGAAGACCCTGTCGTACCAGGTCTTGGTGCCGCCCTCCCAGGGGCGCGCATCCGGGAAGTTCGCGCCGCCGGCGACCATGAGCGCGCCGCCGCTGGCGCCCGCGAATGAGCCGGCGAAGCCCTCCTTGTCTGGGATCGCGGGAAGCGGGGACCAAGCGATGGGGCCGGGTTCGCCGCCGGGAGCGCTGGCTAGGATGAGACTCATGGCGATGGCGTGCGGGATCATGCGTTCACGACGTTCTGTGGGGCGCCGCTCAGGAAGGCGCGGATGTTGGCGGCGGCGATATCGACGAGGCGCCCGCGTGCCTGGACAGTCGCCCACGCGACGTGCGGGGTGATGATGCAATTGGGCGCGCGGAGAAGCGGGTTGTCTGGGCGCGGGGGTTCCGTCGCGAGCACGTCGAGACCCGCGCCGGCGAGGCGTCCGGACTCCAGCGCCTCGGCGAGGGCCGTCTCGTCTATCAGGGCGCCGCGGCCCGTGTTGATCAGATAGGATCCCGGCTTCATCCCGGCGAGGCGATGGGCGTTCACGAGCTGACGCGTCTCGGGCGTCAGCGGGCAATGGAGGGAGACCGCTTCGGATTCCCGGAAGAGCGTATCGATGTCGGCGGGTGCGGCGATGCCATCGTGGGATCGAGGCGCGCGGGCCGACGCGAGCACGCGCATGCCGAAGGCCCCGGCGATGCGCGCGACGGCCCGGCCGATCCTCCCGTAGCCGACGACGCCCAGGGTGCGGCCCGCCAACTCGATCAGGGGATAATCCCAGAAACAGAAATCCGGCCACTCGCACCACCGGCCCTTGCGAACGGCCTCGGCATGGTGGCCGACGCGGTTGGTCAGTTCCAGGAGCAGGGCGAAGGTCGCCTGCGCCACGCTGTCGGTGCCATACTCGGGGACGTTCGTCACGGGGATGCCGCGCGCCCGTGCCGCGGCGACATCGACCACATTGTAGCCGGTGGCGAGGACGCCGATATAGCTCAGCCGTGGCAGGGCGCCGATGACCTCTGCGGGCAGCGGTGTCTTGTTGGTCAGGAGGATCGTGGCATTGGCGGCGCGCGCCAGGGTCTGGTCGGGCGGGGTGCGCTCGTGCTTATCGCAAGGGGCGATATCGGAGATCGGCTCCCACGAGAAGGGCGCGGGGTAATCCCCGAGCGTGTCGAGGATCACGATGCGCGCGTCGTGTGGCGGCGCGCTCACCACTCGCCCTTTCGCCGGAATTTCGCCCTGGCCTCGTCCCCGAAATCGGCCGCGGCCCTGTCGATCTGCTCGAGTATCTGTGCGTCCGTCTTTCCGGCGCCGTCGCGCGCGGCGGGGATGAGGGTGCGGCACTCGTTGGCATCCATGAAGCGCGCGGCATCGAGCAATGCCCCCTGGTCTTCGGGCGGTATGACGAGGAAGCCATGCTTGTCCGCGTGGATCAGGTCGCCGGGCGAGACCTTTCTGCCGAATACCTCGACATCGCATCCCCATCGAACGGGATGCGAGTGGGCGTGGCCCACGCAGAGGCGGCGGGCGATGGCCTTGAACCCCGCGTTGCACATCTCGTCGAGATCGCGGATCGCGCCATCGGTGATCGTCCCCACGCACCCGAGGGCGCGGTGGATGTTCGAATTGACCTCGCCCCAGAAGGCCCCAATCACGCGCGGCTTGTCGAGGTCTTGGACGACGACGATCTTGGGGCCTGGGATCGAGGCGACGTGGCGCCGGTATTGGGCCCAGGCGCCGGGGTTGCTGCGCCGGTGCGCCGGGTTGCTGGGTTCGACGACGACCGTGATCGCGTAGCCGACCATGGGGCCCATGTGAGGCATGAAATCGCGCGACTCCTCCAGGTTGAAGCCCTCGGCGGCGGTGTCGCGCGTCGTGATCTGCTCCCAGCCGTTATAGATCGTGGGTGTGTTCCAGCGCTTGAGCTGGAGGAGCTCGGCGTGGGGGATGCGAGGCGTGTCGGGCGGTGGCATGTCTGTCGCATTCATGCGGGTCAATTCCTGGGTTTGGCGAGTGCGGATTCGATCGCCTCGGCGACCTTCTTCGCCAGAAAGGCGGAACCCTCCTCGGTGAAGTGGACATCCATGGGCTTTTGCATCTTGCCCAGCTCGGGTGTCACGTAGGCGTTGAGGTCATTGATCGCGACCCCCTCCGCCTCGATGATCTTCTTGGCGATGGCGTTGTACTCGTTCTCGTCGCCGAACTTGCGCGGGGGCTGGAGTTCTCCGTCGGGGATGGGCGTGATCGTTGCCCAGATGAGCGCCCTCCCATTAGATTTCATCTTGGTCACGAGGGCGCGGAGGTTCTTCTCGTAGTCCGCGGGTTCCACCTGCCGCTTGCCGTCGGGCATGAACTTCAGGTCGTGGATGCCCCAGTTGAAATGGATGATGTCCCATTTGCCCGCGCCAAGCCACGCGTCGATGCTGGCGATGCCCTTGCTGGTCGGTCCGCCGTTGGTCGGGATGCGGTGGACGTTGGCCTTGCCCCCGAGGAGTTTCCGGACCGGGACCGTGTATCCCATCGAGATCGAGTCGCCGATCAAGAGGACGCGCGGGAGTCCGGCGACGTCCTCGACCGGTGCCAGCGAGGGATGGGGCGCGGCCTTCTCTTTCTTGGGTTCGGCCGCGGCGGCCGTCAGGGCCGCGAGCAGTGCGAGGAGGGCGAGGATCGGTTTCATGGGGTTACTGCGTTCCATTGATGGCGCGCCACATCATCTCGAGCGCGGCCCGCCGTGTAAAGGGAGGCCCGGGAGCGGCGGATTCGTGCGGTGCGCGCCTTTCTGAGTTGATGGATGATGGACCTGAGGCAAGGCGGTCCGGGTAGAAAGCGGTCCGTGGACGGCCCGCACTCCACAGCGCTTCGCGCGAAACGGTGATGCTGGTTTTCGACGTCTCGGCCATCCTTTCGTCCTGCGGAATTTCGGCCGCAGGCCTGTGGAGTGCGGCGCGTCCTCGCGCCGCTTGTCCCGCGGACAACATGGCGTCGAACTCCGCCTCGGTGATCGGGGTGGCGCCAGCGCGATCCGCGGCGGCCAGGGCGCGGGCGAGGGCGTTCGGGTCGAGTTGCTTCGTGCGCAGTTTGGCCAGACCGTCCGACCAGATTCTCGCGGTGGCCTTGCTCAGCGGGGCGCCGGGATTGACATCATAATCCGCGAAGAAGCCCTTGGTGCCGAAGTATTGCGCGGCGGCGACCCACGGCTGCCTGTCCGCGACGCTCAGATCGTTGAAGAATGAGACCAGTTGTCCTCGCGCGATCAGGGTTCGGACCAGCAAGTCGGCGTCCAGTTCCCCCGGGGTCGTACCCTTTGTCTTTGCCAGCGCGGCGGCAAATCCCGCCGCCTCGCCGGTCTGCATCCAGACGGGCTCGAGGCGCACGGCGCCCCAGGCGACGTGCGTGGCGGACAGGCACACGGGCACGAGGAGGTTGTCGATGCCCTGTGGCAGGAGGGAGCGGTAGGGGATCTGCGCGGGGCGGGACTCTTCGGTGAGGATCAGCTTGCCATCGTAGGCGTAGCCGGGCCGCCGGTCTGTGGTGCAGTCGTGCGAGTCCATGGCCCAATCGGTGATGGCGATGCTGTCGGCGTGGATGGGCGTGCGCGCGCAGCCCGGCGCGAGGCGGTTGTCGTGCTCGGTGAACACGTGGCGCCCGACGATGCGTCGCGCCTCGCGCACATAGATCTCGTAGGGCACGTTGTCATTGTCCCGGTATTCATCCAGCGGCAGGCCGATCTGGCGGTAGCGGGCGCGGGAACCCGCGGGCACGGACTCGTCGTTCTGGAGGAAATACATGAGGCCGAGCGCGAAGTTCTTGTGGCGGGCGATGCTCTTTTCGCGCGCGGGCCAATCGGCCTCTGGATAGGCGTGGTTCTCGCCGGGCAGCAGGGGGTTGTTGAAGGAGGCTTTGCCGTTGATCCGGCCCGCGCCCATGCCTTTGCGGTTGTAGTGCAAGTATTCCTCGCGGTTGTAGCCGGGCGGCTGCTCCGGCAGGCGGCGGTTGCCGTCCTCATTGGTCAGGCAAAAGCGGTGGTTGTAGGCCTGGATGGCGGCATCGGCTGAGAAGGGGCTGCCGGGATCGATGCTCCCCTGCTTGTGGCCATAGATATGCAGGTTCAGCTTTCCGTCTTTGGCGTCCTGCGGGCCACTTTCGGACGAGATGTTCGTGAAGATCTTGCCCGCGTGCGGCTCGCCGTATTCATCGCGGGACTCGCGCCCGACGCGATATGGCACCTTCGCATGGGCGGCGAGATCGCCCTCATACGTCGCATCCACATACGTGCCGGCGGTGACGGTGATGTCCCTTGTCGTGCCATATCCACGCAGCGTCAGCGACGTGAGCAGCGCGCGGTCACGGTTCACCGCCGCCGGGTGATGCGACAGCAGCGTGGTGATGCGCGACTCGGCCGACACAAGCCCGTTGAACAGATGCTCCGCCACCGATGGTTCGAAGAGGCTCATCGGGTAATGTGCTTGGGTGAAACGGGCCACCTCGTATTGCGGGGACGCCGCGCCGTAGGTCTCGCGGTAGTGGTCCTCGATCATCTTCGCGTACTCGTTGAAAATGGGCGCGCGATGCCCGGCGTATAGCGCGTCCCACTGCATGAGGCCGCTGGTCAACATGCCCCCGATGTGCCGGTTGTGCTGCACCAGTAACACCGAAAGACCTTCCCGCGCCGCGCGAACCGCGCAGGCGATGCCGCCCGGCGTGCCGCCGATGACGACGAGATCGTAGCTCTTGCCGTTGACTTCCTGTGCGTCGGCGGAGCGCACCGGTTGGACCTTCAGGCTCTTGCGCGCGGATGGCGGAGGAGATGGATTGGGCGTCGCGGGTTTGGCGGATGTCGAGGAGACGCTCCTCCACATGCTCAACAGCGCCTCGCCGCGCGCTCGTTCCAGGTGCGGCGATTGTTCCTTTTCGGCTTGATGCACCAGCCGCGCCAGCTCCATCGGATCGAGTTTCCCCGCCCGCAGCGCCGTGAGTCCCGCGCCCCAGGCGCGGCGCACGCTATCCGTCAGCGGTTCGCCGATCCGGGCATCGTAGCTGGCGAAGAAACCTTTCGTGCCGAAGTATTGCGCGGCAGCAACGCGCGGGTCGCCGGAGGAGACATCCACGTCGTTGAAGAAACTCACCATCATGTGGTTCTTGACAAGTGCCCTCACCAGGGAGTCGGGGTCGAGCGCGGCGGGCGTGAGGCTGTTCCGCCTTGCCAGCGCGGCGGCGAAGCCGGCGCTCTCACCGGATTGCATGAAGACCGGCTCTAGGCGCACCGTGCCCCACGCGACGTGCGTGGCGCTGAGACACACGGGCACGAGCAAGTTATCGGTGCCTTGGGGCAACAGGCAACGATAGGGTATCTGGCCGGGGAAGGTCTCTTGGTGGAGCATCGCCTTGCCCTCTTCCATGGAACCGGGAACCCGCGCGAGCGTGCAGGAATGACTGTCCATGTACCACTCCGTCACCGCGATGCTATCCGCGTGAACCGGGGCGCGCCCCAAGCCGGCAGCCAACATTGCGTCGTGCTGGGTGTAGATGGCGCGGCCCCTGATGCGGCGCGCCTCGCGGACGTAGATTTCGTAGGGGCGGTGACCGTTGTCGGTGAATTCGTCCCTCGCCAGACCATAATCCAACCACGCGGCGCGCACCTTTTCCGGCACGGTGGGATCGTGCTGTAGGAAGTAGAGAAGACCCAGCGTCGCCTCCCAATGTTCGTCCATGATGCGCTGTCTCGTGTCCCAGTCCGCCTCGACGTAAGCGGTCTGGCGTCCGACCAGTTGCGGGCGATTCCATCCGAACTTGTCGCCCGGGATGGACTTGACGCCGGAAAAGACCTCCAGCGTTTTGAGGAAATACGGATCGTAGTTGGCGGGCTGCGAAATTGGGACGCGGTTGGCGGGATTCGTGGTCAGGATGGTGCGATAGTTGCACGCCTGCACCGCGTCATCCGCGGCGCCGGTGCTTTCGGGCAACCGGATCTGCCAGCCGGGGAACTTGCGGAGATTCAACTTGTCGTGCGACGCCGCCAATTGCGCCGCCTCCGCATCGGGCGGCTGTGAAACGGGCTTCATGAACACGATGCCCGCATGCGGTTCGCCAAATTCATCGCGCGGCTCGCGCGCGACACGGTAGGGCGCCTTGGCCAGCGCCGCCAGATCGCCCTCGTAAGTGCAGTCGGCAAAGATCTCGCCGCGCAACAGGCGCGTCTCCTCTCCCCGAAACGCTCGGATGGTCACCGACTTTACCAGCGCGCCCTCGCGCTCCACCGCCACGGGGACGAAACCTTTCAGCACCGCGATCCGCTTTTCCCGCGCCGCGAGATCCTCGAAAACCTTCTCCGCGACATGCGGCTCGTAGCGCCCGTTGGTATGGCCACTCTTGCCGGGCAGCGCGTCGCGATACTGCGGCGAGTCCGCGCCATGGGTCGTGCGGTAGTGGTCAAAGATCGCCTGGCGGACCTCGTCATAGATCGGGGAGCGTTTACCCTCGTGGAGGGTGTCCCAGACCCCGAGCCCGCTGGACATGATGCCGCCGAGATGATCGTGGCGGTTTACCAGGACCACGCTTAAGCCCTCGCGAGCCGCCCGAACCGCGCAGGCGATGCCGCCCGGCGTGCCGCCGATAACGACGAGGTCGTAGCTGCACACCGGCTCGGCCGCGCGGGCGAAGCTGAGGAACAGGGTGAGAAGGACAATGAGGGATCGCATTTTCCTTTCTTCCGGTCGAGGTTGCTGGCTTTGGCGGCGTTGTTTCACGCGGAGGTCATGGTTAGGTCAATAGGTCTGGAGGCATCCACGAATCTCCTTCAATCGATCAGGTAGATGTAGAGGTTTCCGCTCTTCAGATGGAATCTCAGGCGGATGGGAATCCCCGCGGGGAGCGACGCCACCTCTTTCCATCGGATGGCCAGTTTCACGGAATCCTGGTTCTCTATGGCGGCGGATTCCTTTTCATAGCCTTCGACGGTCTTCCCGTCGGCATCCAGCACCTCCACCATCAGCTGGCCTCGTCGGACATCAACGTTGACGAAAAGATGCCGGCCTTCGGGGACAAAGTCGCGGCTTTCGATCGTCCCCGGAACTTCCATCGCCTGCAAAGATGCCAGGCCGTCGATCCGCCAGGATGCGCGGGCGATGGATTGCTCCTTTTCAGGCGGCAGGCCCCCATGAGGCGTGGTTGCGGCGGTGTAATACATCCACATCTCGTCACCGACGATGACGGGAGTGTTGCAGAGGCCGAAAATGCTACCGGCATCATACGGATGCGGCCCGAGAGGAATCACCGGACTGCGGTCGGAGCAGCGGTGCCAGTGACGCCCGTCGCGGCTGTGGACGAGTTGCACATCAATGATCCCGGCGGCGGACCGTTTGACGCCGTTGACCTCGTCGTTCCCAAACAAGGCCGATGGGGGTTCGACCCGGCGGAAATGCGTCGCAAAACCGAGCCACTGTCCGCCATAAGGGAACGCGGAGACATTGTAGAACTCCGAGTAGGTGCCGCCTTTGAGCTTTCGCGCTTCCTTGTGATCCACCTCATCCGCCACCACCACAGGGTGAGGCTCGGGCCAGTGCTCCATGTCCTTGCTGACCGAAAGAAAGACCTGACGAATGCCCACCACGCGCGGATCTCCCTGGCGCTTGTGAAACGCCAGGTATTCGCCCGTCACGGGATCTTGTGACAAGGTGATGGTGTCACACCCAAGGAGGATCGGCTCCGGCTCGATCGTCCAGCGCAGGCCGTCGGCGGAATATGCCGCGTAATACAGGCGATGGGTCTTGTCCCGATACCAGGACACGAGCTCAAACTTGTCCTTGAGCCTTTGCAGTCTGGCATCGTCCACGCCCGCGCTGTGGCTGCCGAGGGCCTTGTACCGTTTCCGCGCATCGCTCTCGAAGGGGTCGCGGATGATGCTCGGGCTGTGCAGTCCCAGATTGGTCCGGTTGTTCTTGCCCGCGATGTTGAGAATGGGACGCTCCCAGTGAACACCGTCCTTCGAGGTGGCGTAAAGCACATGGCCGGCGTC
>JADLBR010000524.1 GCA_020847615.1 Verrucomicrobiia bacterium | reverse complement strand
TTTCTAGCAGCCTTGTCGGACTTGGCTAAGTCCGACAGGCTGCCAGTCGCCGAAAATGCACCCGAAGCCGTAAGGCTCTGGCGGCCAAACGCTCGCGCGTCCGGATACGGGAATTCTCGATCCAGAGCCCAACATGTCGCACCGATGCGAACCTGCGCCCGCCACCCCGCCACCGTCGGCTCGACACTCGGCCCCCAAAACGTTAGTATCACTGTTTTATGGCGATTCGCTGGGTTGTGAAATGCGGCACGGGGGTACTCACCCGCCCGAACGGACAATTGGACTCCGCCCAGATAACCCGTCTCACCGGACAGATCGCGGCCCTGGTGCGCCGGGGTGATCAGGTCGTCCTCGTCACGTCCGGGGCGGTGGGCGCGGGGATGCGCACCATGGCGCTGGATCGCCGCCCCACGCGCGTCAGCGAACTCCAGGCCTGCGCCACCGTCGGCCAGCCCCAGCTGATGCTCGAATACCACCGCCGCTTCAGGCGCCATGGCCTCCAGCCGGCCCAGTTCCTCCTGACGTACTGGGACCTCGACAGCCGAACCTGCTACCGCAATGCCCAGGCCACCATCGAGCACCTGCTCTCGCTCCGCGCCTACGTGCCCGTCATCAATGAGAACGACGCGATCGCCGCCGACGAGATCCGCGTCGGGGACAACGACCGGCTCTCGGCCCACGTCGCGGTCATGGTCCGCGCCTCCAGACTCGTCATCCTCTCCAATGTCGATGGCCTCCTCGATAAGGCCAACGGCGGCGCCGTCATCCCCGAGGTGCGCCGCATCGACGACCGCCTCCGCGCCCTGGCCTCGGGAACCCAGAGCCAGCTCTCCGTCGGCGGCATGGTCACGAAATTGCTCGCCGCAGAGATCGCCGCCGAGGCGGGCATCGAGACGTGGGTGGCCAACGGGCGGCGCCCGGGCATCCTCCTCGACGTCGCCCGAGGCAAAGGCCCGGGCACGCGTTTTCGCCTGCCCAGATCCAAGGAAAAAGGATCCCATGTCAGATAGTATCCAGCAGGTCGTCCTGGCCTGCGGCCAACGGGCCCGCGAGGCCGCGAGAGCGCTGGTGCGCGCCACCGCCGCCGACAAGAATCGCGCGCTCGCGGCCATCGCCGCCGAGCTGGAGAAATCTCGCCCCGCCATCCATTCGGCCAACCACGAGGACGTCGCGTTCGCGAAATCCTCCGGCATGGCGCCCGCGATGGTCGACCGCCTGACCCTCACCGAGAAACGCTTCGCCGCGATGGTCGGGGGCGTCCGCGATGTCGCGGCCCTCGAAGATCCTGTCGGCGAGGTCCTCCGCGAATGGACGCGCCCCAACGGCCTCCGCATCGTGAAACGCCGCTTCCCCATCGGCGTGGTCGGCATCATCTACGAGGCACGCCCCAACGTCACCTGCGACGCCGCCATCCTCTGCCTCAAGACCGGCAACGCCACCCTCCTCCGCGGCGGCAAGGAGGCCTTCCGCTCCAACCGCGCCATCGTCACCGCCATGGTCTCTGGCCTCGCCGCCTCGGGCCTGCCCGCCGACGCCATCCAGCTCATCCCCACCACCGACCGCGAGGCCGTCCGACACATGTGCGAGATGGACCAGTTCCTCGACGTCATCGTCCCCCGCGGCGGCCCCGACCTCATCGAGGCCGTCGTCCGCAGCGCCCGCATGCCCGTCATCAAGCACTACAAGGGCGTCTGCCACGTCTACGTCGACCGCGCCGCCGACACCGCCATGGCCGAGCGCATCGCCATCAACGCCAAGTGCCAGCGCCCCGCGGTCTGCAACGCCATGGAGACCCTCCTCGTCGACGCCCCCATCGCCCCCGACTTCCTCCCCCTCATCGCCGCCCGCCTCGCCGAAAAGGGCGTCGAGCTCCGCGGCTGCGAGCGCTCGCGCGAACTCGTCCCCGCCATGAAACCGGCCACCGAGACCGACTGGTTCGAGGAATACAACGACCTCATCCTCAGCGTCCGCGTCGTCGGGGGCGTCGCCGAGGCCATCGACCACATCGAGCGCTACGGCTCCCGCCACTCCGACGCCATCGTCACCCGCGACGAGGCCACCGCCCGCCGCTTCCTCGACGAGGTCGATTCCGCAACCGTCTACTGGAACGCCAGCACCCGCTTCACCGACGGCGGCGAGTTCGGCATGGGCGCCGAAATCGGCATCAGCACCGACAAGCTCCACGCCCGCGGCCCCATGGCCCTCGAGGAACTCACCACCTACAAATACCAGATCCTCGGCAACGGCCAGGTCCGAGAATAGCCCGGCCCGTAGCCGAACGCCCCAACGTAGCCGAACGCGCCAAGCGTTTGGCCCGAACCACAAGCCCTTGCGCGTCGCCGCTTGGCCATCGATTGCCTCTCCACCGTCCCGGCGCGCGCGGCCTTCATGCCGCGGGATAGATGCGGATCCCGACCCGCTCGATGTGCTCCAGCAGGGGGCGGTAACTGATGTGCTCCAGGGACTGGACATCGAAACGGCAGGGCATGGGAAGCTCCTCCAGTTCGGCGGCGATCGCCTCGGCCCGCAGCGGCGCGACGTCGCCGGTTACCACGAGGTCCACATCGGAGCGGTCGTTGTGGGCGCCCTTGGCGCCCCTGTGGTGCCCCGCCGCCCGGGGCATGATGTCTGGATCGCGCATTCCGCTCGTAGCCACGGTCGCCAGACCGTGGACGCGCCGGCCGAGCACACGCACCCATCTGTCACCCGATGGGCTACACAACGGAGAACCGCAGGCGACCGGCCCCGATGCGCTCCACCAGCTTGCGAGATAGTTATAGATTCAATCGCCATCCATGTCATGACTCAGGCGATTTTCCGAAAGCCTTGCCGAGTCGCGGCCCTTTCTTGCCGCATCGGATCTCCACCGCGCCGGTCTCCGACAGATCCCACAGGATGATCCCTCGCTCTTCGAGCCTGCGGCGCTGTCCACCATCGAGCATCTCCGCTGCCCGCCACCCCGCATTGAAGACGACGTGTTCCGGTCGCACCGCGTCCAAGAACTCAGCGGTGAGGCTTCCCTCCCGCGCATGGCGGCCCGTCACGATCACATCCGCGCGCAGTTCGCAACCGGCGCCCAGCAGTTCTCGCTCGACCGATGCCCCGGCATCTCCCATGAACAGCAGCGCCCCCCCTTCCCACTCCAGCCTGGCCACGATGCCCCGATCATCGGCCAGCGCGCTCGCCGCCGCGCGCCCAGGATGAAGCACCTCCCAGCGAGCCCCGGCGGAATCGAACGCGTCCCCCCGGCGCGCGACCCACGCCCGCGGCCCGTGGCGCCCCAGCACGTCCGCGAGTGCCCCGCGCCGCACCTCGGAGCCCGGGACGATCATCCGACCCACCGGCCATGCCCCAAGGATCGACTCCGCGCCCCCGACGTGCGCGGCATCGCCGTGCCCCAGCCACAGCCTCTCGATCCGATTCACGCCGAAATACCGCAGCGCCGGCGCAACCACGTGGCGAGCCTCCCATGCCCCCCCGCAATCAAACATCTCGCACCTCCCGCCGCGCCGCAGGATCACGGCCTCGCCCTCGCCCACCGCCAGCGCGACCGCGCGGAGATCCCCGCCCCATGCCGGGACGCCCACGTTGATCGATGCCAGCGGAAGCGCCGCGCCAAATTCCACCACCGCGACGATGGCCATGGCGATGAGCCGGTTGACGCCATTGCACGCGACCGCCAGCAGCGGGTGCACCATCCCCGCGACCAGCGACACCCCACCAACGATCACGACGATCGACGCCAGCGGCACGACCACCACATTCACCGCCACGCTCACCGGCGAAAACATGTGAAAATACAGCGCCGTCAGTGGCGCCGAACCCGCGAAGGCCGCCACCGACGCCGCCACGGTCCCCGCCACCGCACCCCTCACGCGCTCCCAATGCGCCAGCCAGGCCGGCCACAGCCGCCTCGGCAACAGCGGGTCGGGCGCCCCCATTCGGGACAGCCGCGCGTACGCCGGCGGCGTCAGCACCACCAGCGCCAGCACCACGCTAAACGAAAGCTGGAATCCCACATCCCAGAGTCGCTCCGCCTCCGCCAGCAGCATCACGAACGCCGCGCCCGCCAGCAGTTGCCCCGCCCCGACCGGGCGATCCATGACCCAGGCCAAGAGCACCAGCGCCGCCATGCCAAACGCCCGAACCGCCGACGCCTGCGCCCCCGTCGCGAGCGTGTACAACCCCAGCATCGGCACCACCACCCAACCCCAGCGCCAGCGATTCAATCGCAGCAGCCGGAGCGCCGCCAACCCGACCAGCGCGATCACCCCCACGTTCTGCCCGCTCACCGCAAACAGGTGCATCGTCCCGGTCCGCCGAAATGCCTCGAGCAGCCCCTCGTCAAAACCCGCCCGGTCGCCGTACAGCATCCCCGCGATCACGGCGGCAATCCTGCGGTCGCCAGCCAGCCCAAGCGCCAACGTCGCTCGCATGTGCTGCCGCAAGGCGCCCGCCGCAACCTCGATCCATCCGGCCCCTTCCATTCCGGCGCAGCTCACCGCGCCGGTCCCCGCCAGGCACTCCAGCCGCACGCCCTTCCTCGCCCAGTGGGCGCGCGCGTCGAATTCCCCGGGATTCATGGCGGCGGGCACCCGCCGCAACCCGCCCCTCACCAGCGCCCTCCGCCCGTGGCCCAACCCAACCACCAACCCATCCCGCACCACCACCCGCACCCGGCCCGAGGATCGCTCCCAGTCCCCCCCCGCCCGCCTCACCATCGATACCGCCAACACGAACTCCACCCGCGCCTCCCCGCCACCCGGGCCCCGCAACTCCGGCACCGTGGCGACCCGCCCGACCATCTCCACGATCCCGATCCCATCCAACCCCAGTCGGTGAATGGCGCGCGGATCCGCATCCCATGTCCTGATCCAAACCAGGGCCATCCCCGCCACCGCCACGGCGCCCAGCGCCACCCGATGCCTGGCGCGCCCAGACCACCGGACCGCGAATAACCACAGCCCCCCCATCACGCCAAACACCCCCACCCCAGCCGGCCACCATCCCTCGGGCAGGAAACTCCCCGCCGCAACGCCCGTCACCAGCGCGAGCGTCACGGGCACCAATGGCCTGCGATTCCGAACGAACATCCCCGGTCCCTGATCCGAGAACGAAATTTACTCTCCCGCTCCCCCGATGTCAGGCTGGAAAGCGCTGGCTCGAAAATTGACGCATCGCTTCCGGTAGCCGAACGCAGATCCCGTAGCCGAACGCGTCAGCGTTTGGCCCCCAAAGCCTCACGGCTTCGGCCACATTCTCCCAAGCCGGTGGTCCGGCGGTTGCCGGATGGGATTCACCCCCGGCGGTGCCCCGCCGCGCAGGGCAAAATACCCCCTCAGGGTCGCGCCACCGCCGCCCGCCCCGGCACCCTCGGATCGCTCGCGCCCACGAAACCCCCGCCCTCGTCCACCCCGATGATCTGGCACGCGCCGAACCTCTCCACGACCGCCACGTCATGCCCGCGTCGCCTCAATGCCTCCCGGACCGCCTCCGGATACCCCTCCTCGATCCTCACCCGGTCCGGCGACCACTGGTGATGGAAACGCGGCAGCCGAAGCGCCTCCTCCGGCGACATCCCGTAATCCAAGGAACGCACGAGGCCCAGCAGCGTCTGCGATATGATCGTCGGCCCCCCCGACGCACCCACCGCCAGAACGACCCGCCCGTCCCGCGTCACCAGCGTGGGACTCATGCTCGAGAGCGGGCGCTTGCCCGGCGCTATCGCGTTGGCTTCTCCCCCGACCAGCTTGAAATTGTTCGGCACGCCCGGCGCGATCGAGAAATCGTCCATCTCGTTGTTCATCAGTATGCCGGTGCCCGGGATGACGACTTTGGACCCGAAGCCCGTATTGATGGTCGCCGTGCACGCGACCCAGTTGCCCAGCGCGTCCGCCGCGGCGAAATGCGTGGTGTGTTTTTCAAAATGCCGGCTCTGCCAGTCGGGCGGATCCCCATGCGCCGGTACCCGCGTCGCCCTCGCGGGATCGATGCGGGCGAAAAGCGCCGCCCCGTAGGCCCGGTCCACGAGTCCGAGCGGCACGTCCGCAAACCCCGGGTCCCCCAGCCAGTGCGCCCGATCGGCGAAGGCCAGCTTCATCGCCTCGATGACCATGTGCGCCGCATCGGACGAATCCGGCGCCGCACCCCCGAAATCATAATGTTCGAGAATGTGCAACATCTGCGCCACGTGCACGCCGCCCGAACTCGGCGGCGGCATCCCGACGATCCCCCACCCCCGGTACGTCGTGACCAGCGGCTCCCGGAGCCGGATCGCGTAATCCCGGAAGTCCTGGGCCGCGAGGATCCCCCCGCCCTCCCTCATGGCCAGCTCGCACATCTGCGGGAAAGGCTCCCGGTAAAACCAGTCGGCCCCCTTCTCCGCGATCGCGCGATAGCTCCCGGCCAGATCCTTCTGCACGAGAATCTCTCCCTCCGCGTAAGGGCCGCCGTCAGGTTTCAGGAATACCGACCGCGATGCCGGGAAAAGCGCCAGGTCCTTCGCGGCCGCCTTGAGTTTCCTCGCAAAGACCTCGTCGATCGGGAATCCCTCCTCCGCGTGACGGATGCCCGCCCGCAGCGCGTCCGCGAGCCCGAGCCGGCCGAATCGCTCCAGCGCATGCCGGTAGGCCGCAAGCGCGCCCGGCACGGCGCTGGCCAGAACACCGGTCTTGCTCAGCGACTCGTCCGGTTTCCCCTCGCGAAGATACATGTCGCGCGCCGCCGCCGCCGGGGCCACCTCGCGCCCATCGATGCACACGAAGCGCCCATCGCCCGTCCGTATGAGCATGAAACAGCCGCCCCCGATCCCCGAGTTGTGCCCGTCCACCACCCCCAGCGTCAGCCCGGCCGCCACCGCCGCATCGACCGCGTTCCCGCCCGCGGCGAGCGCGTCGAGGCCCGCCTGCGTCGCCAGCGGATGCACCGTCGCCACCACGCCCCCTGTGCCGCCCCACGACGCGGGCGCCACGCCCCCCACCACGAAAAGAAACGCCGCCGCCACCCAAGAAACACTTCCCCGCGCCCCTGCGCCCCTGCGGGAGATCCCCGCTCTCGGTCCGGCGCTCATCGGATCGGCAGAATCGCAAACAGCCCCGTCGTCGCGGCGATCGCATCCGCAAACTTCATCCGCTTCAGCTCGTGGCCGCGGCCCCAGCTGTCGCTGAAGATCACCTCATCCGACTTCTGGTTGTAGCCGATGATCAGCCGCATGTGCCCGCCGGTGCCCTGCAGCCGCTCGCTCCCCTGCTCCGGGAAGATCCCCACCTGCAATGTCCACAGCATCGGGATGCCCGCGTCGACGCTCTCCCGGACCTCGCGCCGAAATCGGTCCCCGTCGCTGCCACCCGCAAAGGCCGCCTTCAGCAATTCGGGATCGGCCGTGGCGTACAGTTCCGCCACGTCGATCATGTGCCCCACGCGCATCTCCTTGCCCTTCGCCTTCTTCGCAGCCTTGTTGTAGTCCTCGATCCAATTGAGCCATCCGCTGACGTCCCGCTCCAGGTACACCTTCAACCGGGCCTTGAACCGCCGCGCGATGGTCTTGAGCGCCTCCACCATCGCGTCCGACGACGTTCCCTTCTCCGCGGTCGTGTCGGCCATCTGCGCCACCTCGTGCTGCGTCAGCCCGACCCCGTAGTAGTTGAACACGCGCGACGACGCCGCGTTCACGCAATAGCCCTTCTGGCCCTGGTCCACCATCGGGATCCCATCGATGAACACGTCCCCGTCCTTCCTCACCACGTTCTTTGGGAGGTCCGCCTTCGCGGTCGGGCGCACCGCCTTCTCCTCCGTGGCCTGTGCGATCAGCGACCTCGACGCCGCCGGGCTCACCGTGAGCCGCGCGAACTCGCTTCGGAAATCCCTCGCGCCGCCCGTCGCGCTGTATTCCAACACGTAGTCCACGCCTCCCTTGGTCCACAGCATCGCATCGGCCCGGACAGCGCTGCGCGCATCGCGGCCCCGCTCCTCACCCCGGACTCCGGTCCACCGCGCAAGCGCCGCACCCCAATCCGCGACGAGTTTCTCGAACTCCGCCCTGTCCGTGATCGCGCCATCGTCGCCGCGATTGTGCAACGACATCCGGATCGCCTTCGGTTTCCCCTCCCCGAACTCCACGATGGTCTCCCCCACCCGCATCCCGCAGAACGCCAACCCCCTCTGCGTCGTCCTCGACGACTCCTTGGCCGCGCTCGTCCACCGGAAACCTAACCCTTTCCATTTCTCCGCGAACTCGTCGTCCCCAACGCCCCAGATCCCCTCGTCCCCGATCATGTCGTCCAGCGCCGCCCCGGCCGCCGGTTGCGTGTTCGCCCCGGCGACGACCACCCACGCGAGCACCGCAAAAAACACCCCATGCCACCTCATGAGATCCCTCCTAGCAAACCCTCGGACTTTGCCAAGCCCGACAGGCTGACTCGAAAACTGCCGCATCGCACCCCGTCGCCGAACGCGTGAGCGTTTGGCCGCCAGCCGCCCGACGCGATCGGATGCATCTTCTTCCCGGCGGTGCCCGCCCATGCGGGGGAACGCCTGCGCCCTACAACCCCGTCACCTTGGCCACCCCCGTCGCCCCCCGGCGAGGAAACATGACCGTCACGATCTTCTCGCCCCGCTGCAACCTCACCCCAATCTCACGCGATGCCTCGATGCGCTGCGCCGCCCAACCCTGGCGCTGCCCCGAACGATACGGCACGATCACCGTGATCATCTCCAGCTCGCCCAGCGGCTTCACCGTTCCGGCCTCGACGTGCCACTGCCTGGGGAATTCTCTGTCCGGCGGCGGGTCATAGCCATCCCACTGCCGGAACTTCATCGGCACGGGCGAGAGATACGCCACCCCCACCCCCGCCTTCGGACGATCCAGGGAAACCATCGCGCCCCTCTCATCGACCGTGAACTCGCCCAGCCCATGCAGCATGAACTGGAACGTCGCCTGCTTCTCCGCCGCCAAGTCATCGCAGATGACGATGACGTCCGGCTTCACAAAGGCGACGCGCCTCAGGAACCGCCCCAGCCGACCGCCGTACGCCGCGGCCGCATCCCCGACCGCGTAATCAAAACCGTTTGTCGTCACAAACTCCGAGATCCTGCCGCCGGGCGCCGCCGAATGCGGGACCTGTCCCTCGCCATCGACCAGCACGCCGTTGTGGGCGCGCGTGCTGTGCGCCCACTTGTAGTGGAAATCGCTGCCGTGCAGGTCGCGGTACACGCAGGTCATCAGCAGCTCTTCGCCGTAGGCCGTCAGCTGATAGGTGTTCTGCGGGTTGTGCCCGTGGCTCTGCGAACCGAACGGGCTGGACTTCATCAGGAAATGCACGTCCTGCCGCGCGTCCCGCAGCGTGTCGTGCAGGCTCACCACGCCGATCCCGCGGAACACCTTCGACGGCGGCAGATCATCCGGCGCCTTGGCCGCCGGCGGCTCCGGCAACCTCGCCGCCGCCAGGATCCCGTCAATGCCGCTCGGCCGCGACATCTTCCATGCCTCCACCCACCAGCGCCAGTAACCGGCGTTCGCGCCGTCTGGCTGCGCCCCCTTGCCCCGGATGAACCAATCCATCATCACCCCGACCGACGAGGACGGCGGCCGATACGAGAGATCCCCGAACCCCTGATTGGGCGACCCGGGCGGGGCCACGTACATCGCGTAGTCTCCCACGTTCGAAAAAAACGGCTTCTGGTAGCCGTCGATCCCCAGCGCCGCCCGCGACACCTGGAGCCACGACACCACCTTGCCCATGTACCCCGCCCAGTAGCTCAGTCCCTCGTGCCAGCCCCCGTCGTCATCGCTCCAGACCGGATAGGCCGCGTAGAACTTGTTCACCGCATAATCGAGCCACATCTCGGACTCGGGCAGCTCCCCATAGAAAGCGATCGCCGCCTCGGCCAGTTTGTGCCACACGCGGTTGCCGTGGCTGCTGTACGGCTTGTTCAGGTGCCCCGTGCCACCCGAGATCTCCCCGCTCTTCCACGCGTCCGCCCCCCGCCGCGCGACGACTTTCCCGATGGATGCCCGTTCCGCGGGCGAGAAGGCGTCCCACGCCCAGTCGTACGCCCGCCACGGACGATACAGCATGACCTTGCCCGCCTCGCAGTTCAGCGCGAAATTCGTGGGCCCGTCCGGATCCCACGAGGCCAGGTGCAGCACCCACCTGCGCGCCGCCTCCCTGTACTTCGCCTCACCCGTGATCATGTACACGAAGGCGATCGTCATCGCCTCCTCGCACGACTTCTCCGCCCGCTCCCGATTGGGCCACCAATTGCTGACCGCCTCCTTGTTCTTCTTGTCGCGCGCCGAGCCCATCTTCTCCGGCTCCGGCGTCGGCCCGGCCGCGATATACTTGTCCGCCGCCGCCACCAGCTTCTTGAACTCGCCCGCCTGCGCACCCCGGCAGAGCTCGCGCATCTTCGGGAGATCCTCGGGCCGCAGGAACAGGCGCGGATGACCCTTGGGCACCCTCCGCCCCTGCTCGGCGCGCCCCGGCATGGGGAATGCCCTCGCCGCCGCCGTCACCGTCACCGATCGCACCGCGCTCCAATCCGATTCCAGCCCCCTCGAATCCGTGAACCGATACCGCCAGAAGTACGTCCCGGGCGCCAGCGCGGCATCATGCGTGTACGTGTTCCACGCCGTGTCCGCCTGCGATGCGGACAACCTCATCCCCCGATCGCGAGCCCACTGCACCGTGTAGCCCTTGGCCTCCTTCTCGTGCAGCCATGTGAATGACGGCGGATTGAGCGCGTTCGTGGACCCGTCGGCCGGACGATAGCCGACCTCGTCGGGGGCCGGCGCACGATTCGAGATCCGCGGGCCAGCCGGCGCCGCCCACGCCGCGCCGCCCACGAGTGCCCAGGCCACCAGCATCACCGCACGCATCCGGCGATCTTGCGCGGCCGCACCACCCCGTAAAGCCCCAACCCCGGCGCCCGCTAACTCGGGCTTGTCAGCCGCGATCCCGCCGCCAGACTGCCCCTGCCATGCCCGGGAGGATTCTCGTAGTCGAAGATGAGCAGGACGTCAGGGACCTGCTGGTCCTCACCCTCCGCAACGCCGGCTACCAGACCCTCACGGCGGACACCGGCCCAAACGCCGTCCGGAAGGCCGCGAGCGAAGTGCCCGACCTCATCCTGCTCGACATCATGCTCCCCGACATGTCCGGCACCGAGGTCTGCCGGCGAATCAGGAACGAGCCCGCCACCGCCAACACGCCCATCATCATCGTCTCCGCCAAGACCGAAGAGGTCGACAAGATCCTGGGCCTCGAGCTGGGCGCCGACGATTACGTCACCAAGCCCTTCAGCCCAAGGGAACTCGTCCTGCGCATCAACAAGCTCCTGCGCCGCGGCAAGGGCGCCACCGACAAGTCCGACCGCCTCGTCATAGGCGAACTCGTCGTCGACCGCTCCCGCCACCAGGTCACGTTCCGCGACAGGGAGATCATCCTCACGCCCACCGAATTCAACCTCCTCGGCCTGCTCATGGAACGCCGGGGCCGCGTCCAGACGCGCGACCGGCTGCTGACCGATGTCTGGGATTACGAGGCATCCATCGACACCCGCACCGTCGACACCCACGTCCGGCGCCTCCGCGAAAAACTCGGAGATGCCTGCGATTACGTCGAGACGGTCCGCGGCGTAGGCTACCGCCTCAACGGACCCCCCGACTGAACCGAAACCCACCCACCGAGAATATCCACGTGACCCAAGCCGTCACGCGCAAGTGATCCCACCATGGGATGGTTCCTCGCATGCGTCTTGGCCGCCCTGTGCGCATGGCTGATCGCCCGCTACGCGCTCCCGTCCGCCAAACTCGCCGGCATCTGCCGGGCCCTCTCCCGGGGCACCCCGCCCCCATCGTTCGTCGCCCGCGGCGCGCTCCCCATCCGCCAGGCCATCCGCGATCTCGAGAACATCGCGGGCCGCCTCCGCGACCAGGGCGAGAAACTGGAGGCCGAGACCTTCAGCCTCCGCACCATACTCGCCGGCATGGCCGAGGGCATCATGGTCGTCGATCGCGACTTCCAGATACGCCTCACGAACCGCGCCCTCGAGCAGATCTTCCGCCTCCCGGCCACCCCGGTCGGGCGCACGGTCCTTGAGGCGCTCCGAAACCACGATGTCCAGCGGGCCGTCCGCGAGACGATCCTGCACGGCGAGAGCGTCGAGCGCGAGATCACCCTGCTGCGCGAGATCGCTTCGCCGGATCCCCCCAGATCCCTCTCGCTCAACGCATCGCCCTTCAAGGATGCCGGCGGCGCCGTCCATGGCGCAATCGTGGTCTTGCACGACATCTCGCGGATCAAATGGATGGAGGAATCCCGCAAGCAGTTCGTGGCAAACACCTCGCACGAGCTGCGCACCCCCCTGGCCATTTTCAACGGCTACCTCGAAACGCTCATCGACACCCCGGATTCGGCATCGCCAGAGGCGCGCCCCATCCTGCTGACCCTCCAGCGCCACGCGAGACGCCTCACCGAACTCGTCGAGGATCTCCTCACGCTCTCAAACCTCGAGTCCGGCGCGCTCCGCCTCCGCATGCAGCCCACCGATCTCGCCGAACTCATCGCCCGATCCATTGCCGACATCCGCAAGATCCCCGCCGCCGCCAACCGCCAGTTCCGCACCGAGATCGCGGCGAGCCTCCCCCCCGTGCACGCGGACCCCGCGCGCATCGAGCAGGTCTTCTACAATCTCCTGGATAACGCCCTGCGCTACTCGAAAGAGCCCAGCCCGATCACGATCCGGGCGCGCCCGGGCGAGGCGGACGGCACCGTGGAGTGCGCGGTCATCGACGAGGGGATCGGCATTCCCGCGCCCGATCTGCCCCGCATATTCGAGCGCTTCTATCGCGTCGAAAAGGCCCGCAGCAGGACGCTCGGCGGCACCGGCCTCGGCCTGAGCATCGTGAAACACCTCATCGCCGCGCACGGCGGCACCATACGCGCCGAGAGCGAGGTCGGCAGGGGCACCACGATCCTCTTCACATTGTGCCCGGCGGCGAAGCCACGTCCAGGTGCCCCTGAAGGATGACGACCGCCGCCCCGGCGTCGATCCTGCCCTTCTCCCTCTGCTTCTTCGAACTGACCCCGCCCTCGCGCATGCGGCGCGACGCCTCCACCGTCGAAAGCCGCTCGTCGACCAGCCGCACCTCGCCGCCAAAGTTCGCCCGCAACTTCTCGGCGAAGGCCCTCGCCCCCTGGGCCGACGGCCCCTCCGACCCGTCCATGTTCTTGGGCAAGCCCACCAGCACCCGACCCGCGCCCAGCTCCTTCAGCCGCGCGGCCACGAGCGCCGCCTGGTTGTCCAGCCCGCTCGCCTCCACCGCCCCGGCCGGATGCGCGAACATGCCCAGGTCATCGCTGATCGCCAGGCCCACCCGCCGCTGGCCATGATCGACGGCCGCCACCCTCATCGCACCGCCCCCCCGTGCGCCGCCGCCGCCAGCGGTCGCGCGAACGCCTCCACGCGCTCGCATAGATCCGACGCGCCCCCGTGCGCCGCGATCTGGCCGACGATCGCGCTGCCCACCACCACGCCATCCGCGTCCGCCGCCACCTCCCGCACCTGCCCCTCGGTCGAGATGCCGAACCCGACGCACACCGGCGCGCGCGTGTGCTCCCGGATCCGCGCCACCCCCGCGGCGATGCCCGACGAGAGCGACTCCCTCGCCCCGGTCACGCCCTCGCGCGATACGAAATACACGAAGCCCGAACTCCTCCCCACGAGCGCCGGCAGCCTCTCCGCCGGGGTGGTCGGGGCCACGAGCGTCACCCAGCGCAACCCCGCGCGATCACACTCCCCGATCAGCCCCCCCGCCTCCTCCGGCGGCATGTCCAGAAGCAGCAGGCCATCCGCACCCGCCGCCGCCGCATCCGCCACAAACGCCTGATCCCCGTATCGCATCACGGGATTATAGTAGGAGAAAATCACGATGGGCACCCGCGAGCATCGCCGCACCTCCGCGATGATCTCAAGCACCCGCGCCATGTGCGTGCCCGACTCCAGCGCACGCTGAAATGCCTGCTGGATGGTCGGCCCATCCGCGATCGGATCGGAAAATGGCACACCGAGCTCAATGATGTCACACCCCGCCCGTTCCAGCGCCATCACCAGGCCCGGCGTCGCATCGGGCGTCGGGTCCCCCGCGGTCAGGTACGCCACGAACGCGCGAGAACCGCTTGCCCGCAATGCCGCGAATCGCTCGTCTATCCGGTTCGACGCCATCCCCTCTTGCTTAACCACCCTCCCCCACCCCCGCAAGCGCTCGTTTCAACACCCGGCACGCGTCCAAGGGCCATACGCCTATTGTCGGACTGCGACAGCCTGACCGCCGCCCCCGCAGCCGTCCGCGCGCCCACGGTCTGGCGACCGTGGCTACGGACTTTCAAACCGGCTGTCGGGCTTGGTAAAATCCGACGACCTGCTACGATGTCTCCGGTCATATTTGAGCGCCAAAGCACCCGCAACAGAGATTATCGCCATGAGCCCCACTGGTCGCCCTTTGCCCCACTGGTTTGCAGCCCCCGCCGTTTGGCTCATCGCCATGGCGACCGCCACCGCCGACGTCACCCCCCACCCCCTCTTCACGGATGACATGGTGCTCCAGCGCGGCATGCCGGTCGCCGTCTATGGCAGGGCCCCCGACGGCGAAAAGGTCTCCGTCGCCATCGATGGCCAAGAGGCCTCGACCGTCGCCAGGGATGGCCGCTGGAGGATCACCCTCAAGCCGCTCGGACCCGGCGGGCCACACAACCTCACCATCAAAGGGTCGAACACCATCACGCTCAAGAACGTGCTCGTCGGCGACATCTGGCTCTGCACCGGCCAATCCAACATGGCCGGATCGCTCGACGGCTACATCAGGTATGGCGGAGGCATGTTCCGAGAATTCAAGGATGTCCCGGGCGACTACCGCAACGCCCAGATCCGGCTCTTCAGGTGCGCCAACGTCGGCTTCGACGAGCCCCAGACCGAGCCCACCATCGACTCGGCTTTCGGCCCCAAGTGGCGCGAGTGCGGCCCGGACTCCGCCCGGCTCTTCTCCGCCACCGGCTTTTTCTTCGGCAAGGCCCTCCAGCCCGCCATCGGCGTCCCCATCGGCCTCATCTACGCCACCCTCGGCGGCACGCCCGCCGAATCGTGGATGTCGCCCGAGACCCTGCGAGAGACACCCGACGCGAAGGCCCATCTCGACGCCTATGCGCAGGCCGTGGCCAACTTCCCAACCGCGCTGGAGGATTACAACAAACGCCTCGAGGCATGGGAGGCCAAACGCAAGGCCGGCTCCCGCGGCGATGATCTCGGCAAGCGGCCCGAAGAGCCCATGGGTCCCAATCACATGAAACGCCCCTCCGCGCTCTACCATGGCGTCATCTGCCCGCTTCGCGGTTTCGCGATCAAGGGCGCCATCTGGTACCAGGGCGAGGGCAACTCCGGCCGCGCCAGGGAATACCGCACCGTCTTCCCCGCCCTCATCCGCAACTGGCGCGAGGATTGGCAACAGGGCAACTTCCCTTTCCTTTTCGTGCAGCTCGCGGCCTATCGCGCCGCCACGCAAGAACCCACCGACCCCGCATGGGCCCACCTCCGCGAGGCCCAGCTGCTCACCTGGAAAACGGTCCCCAGCACCGGCATGGCCGTCGCCATTGACGGCGGCCTCGAGGACAACATCCATCCCCCCTACAAAGAACTGGTCGGAAACCGCCTGGCGGCGTCCGCACGCGCCGTCGCCTACGGCGAGAAAATCCCCCATTCCGGCCCTCTCTTCAAATCCATGCGCGTCGAGGGCGATCGCGCCATCCTGACTTTTGACCACGCCGGCACCGGCCTCGAGGCGCGCGCCGTGACCCTCAACGCCTACGGCAAAAGCCCCTACCACTTACCCGCGGACGAATTGAAGGGCTTCGCCCTCTGCGGCGAGGATAGGAAGTTCCACTGGGCCAAGGCCCAGATCACGGCGAAGGACACCGTCGAACTACGCGCCGACGCCGTGAAACGACCCGTCGCCGCCCGCTACGCCTGGGCCGACTTCCCACTCTGTAACCTGTACAGCAAGGAGGGCTTCGCCGCCGTCCCTTTCCGCACCGACACCTATGAACAGGGCTACGCCGAGCGGGCCGACGGCGCCGCGGTCGGCAAGGGCTTCACCTCCTCTCACGCCAATCCCAATTCCGCCAAGAACGGCTCCTGGGCCGGGCTCACCGATGGCTCCCTCGCCGATGACGCCCGCTCCACCTATTCCACCGATGCGCGCATGGCTTTCCCCAAGGATGTCGTCATCGACCTCGAGCGACCCCACGCCATCGATGCCGTCCGCGTGCACAACTCGGCCAACGGCGGCACCAGGACCGTCGAGGTCCTCACCTCCGCAGACGGCAACGCCTACAGCTCGGTCGGCAAGACCCAGTTCGAGAACTACGCCGCCGCCACCTACGAGGCCAGGCCAACGACCCCAAGAACCGCGCGTTACGTGAAAATCGTCTTCCACGATGTCCACGACCTGTCCTTCACCAAAAAGCCAAATGGCTTTGTCTTCCTACGGGAGGTCGAGGTCATCGGCAGCCCCGAGTAAGCCATGACCCCGCATGCCCTCGCGATCCTCGCCCTCCTAGCCACATCCCCCACCGAGGATTGGCCCGCATGGCGCGGCCCGCGCGGCGACGGCACGTCGAGAGAGACCGGCATCCCCACGCGCTGGAGCGCCACCGAGAACATCGCGTGGAAAACTCCCGTCCCAGGCATCGGCCACTCCTCGCCCATCGTCATGGGCGATCGCGTCTTCGTGACCACCTTCATCGAGGATGGCGGCAGGCGCGCCCTGCTCTGCCTCGACCGCCGGACCGGCAAAACCCTCTGGGAGCGCGTGGTCCTGACCTCGCCCCCGGAGCGCAAGCACAAGTTCAATAGCCACGCGAGTTCCACCCCGGCTACCGATGGCAAGCATGTCTGGGTCACGTTCCTCCAGGATCCCGACATCCGCGTCGCGTGTTACGACATGGGGGGCAAAGAGGTCTGGAGGGCCTCCCCGGGCACCTTCAAATCCGTCCACGGCTTCTGCAGTTCGCCCACCCTCTTCCGCGACCTCGTCATCTTAAATTGCGACCAGGATGACCTCGCCTTCATCGTCGCGTATGACAAAGCGACCGGCAGGGAGCGCTGGCGCACCGACCGCCCCAACCGCACGCGCTCCTATTGCGCCCCCCTCATCGTTGAAACCGCCGGCAGGACGCAGATGGTCCTCAGCGGCAGCAAGTGCGTCGCCAGCTATGATCCCGCAACGGGCGCGCGGCACTGGATCATCGATGGGCCCACCGAGCAATTCGTGGCCAGCCCCGCCTTCGCCGAAGGCCTCTTCTTCATCACGGGCGGCTACCCGCAACACCATTTCATGGGCATCCGCCCCGACGGTTCCGGAAATGTCACCGCGACCCACGTCGCCTGGCATGACGACAGCGACTTCAAGGCCGTATCCTATGTCCCCTCGCCCATCGCGCACGGCCCCCATTTCTTCGTCGTCTCCGACGTCGGCGTCGCCAGTTGCCTCGACGCCAAGACCGGAAAGGTCCGCTGGCGCGAGCCCCTGGGTCGCCACCACTGGCCCTCCCCCGTCGCCGCCGAGGATCGATTGTATTTTCTCGATGACGACGGCAACACCTTCGTCCTCGGGGCCAAGCCGAATTTCGAGCTCGTCGCCAAGAACCCACTCGGCGAGGAGTGCTACGCTACCCCGGCCATCTCCCGCGGCCAGATCTTCATCCGCACCACCGCCCACCTCTGGTGCATCGGGGCCGATCGCTGATGCTTCCCGCCACGCAAACATCTGGCGGATGCCCGGATCCCCGCGGGAGCCGCGCTCCGGGCTGACAGATGTCGGGCGACTGCAACGCCATGGACCCCGCGTCGTCCCAAGGTTCCGCTCGGCGAGGTCAGCTGTTGAAACGCCTCTCCGCCCTGCCGGAAGAGAAGCGCGCCTTGCTCAGGTCGCGCCTCCGCCAGCAGCGGCACGCCCCGGCGTCGCGGCAACCGATCCCGGCGCGGGCCGACCCCGGGAACGCGACCCTCTCATTCGCACAGGAACATTTCTGGCTCCTGGAGCAACTGGCGCCCGGCTCCCTCGCGTATAATCGCCCGACCAACGCACGGATCCATGGGCCCTTGGATCCCGCCATCCTTGAGCGCAGCCTCAACGAGATCGCCAGACGCCACGAGGTCTTGCGCACGCACTACAGGCAGACCGAAGACCTGCCCATCCCGGTCGTGTCGGATGCCGCGGGACTCCGCCTCGATGTCGTCGACCTCCGCTCGTTGCCCGAACCAGACCGCAGATCCGAGTGCCTGCGACTGGCCATCGGGGAGGCCCGCAGGCCATTCGATCTCGCCGCCATCGCGCCCGTGAGGGCCCGGCTGTTTCGGGTCGCGGATGAGGAACACCTGCTCTCGTTCACCGTCCACCACATCGCCTTCGATGGCTGGTCTCAGGGGATCTTTTTTCGGGAACTCGGCGCCCTCTATCATGCCCTGCGACGCGATGAGGCCCCGTCGCTGCCCGCCCCTCCAATCCGATATTCGGACTACGCGCACTGGCAGCGCCAATGGGCCGAAGGCCCCGAGGGCGAACGGCGCCTCCAATACTGGCGAGACCACTTGCGCGGGGCAACGCCCATCCTCGAACTCCCGGCGGACCACGATCGGCCAGCCACGCAACGGGACCACGGCGCCCGGCACGCGTTTCTCCTGCCCCGCGATCTGATGGCGGAACTCGAGGCCCTCGGTCGGCGAGAAAGTGCGACCGTGTTCATGACCCTCCTCGCGGCATTCAAAGTCCTGCTCTTCCGCTACACGGGGCAGGGGGACATCATCGTCGGCTCCCCATTCTCGGGCCGGACCCGCCCAGAAACGGAATCGCTCGTGGGCCTGCTCGCCAACACTCTGCCACTGCGCACCGACCTGTCGGGGAATCCCCCGTTCGCGGGCCTGCTCCATCGGGTGCGGGACGTGAGCCTCGCGGCACAGGCGCATCAGGACACACCCCTCCAGCGCATCATTCAGAACATCCCGCTCTTGCGCGATTTCAGTCGGAACGCCCTCTTCCAGCACCTGTTCGTTCTGCAGAACACCCCGGGCCCATCACCCGGACCTGGGGAAACCCGGTTCTTGCCAGAGGACCTCGACATTGGAACATCCAAGCTGGATCTCTCGGTCGAGCTTCGGCGCACAGAACATGGACTGGGCGGTTTCATCGAATACGATGCCGACCTTTTCGAGGCGGAGACCATCGCCCGGATGGCGGGGCACTGGCGCCGGCTCCTCGAGGCTATCGCCGCGAACCCGTCGCAGCGCATAGCGGAATTGCCCATGCTCACCGATGGGGAACGGCATCGCCTCCTCGTCGAATGGAACGACACCCGGCGAGACCACCCGCCCCGCAACTGCGTCCACGAACTCTTCGAGGCTCAGGTCCGCAAGTCACCCGACGCCATCGCCGCGATCTTTGAGGGATCGCATCTCACCTACGCCGAACTGAACGCGCGGGCCAACCAGCTTGCCCACTTCCTGCGCGCATCATCCGTCGGCCCCGAGGTGCTGGTGGGCGTCTGCCTCGAACGCTCCCCGGACATGGCGGTCGCGCTGCTCGCCATCCTCAAGGCCGGCGGTGCGTATGTCCCCCTCGATCCCGATTACCCGCGCGAACGACTCGCGTTTATCATGGAGGACTCACGTCCCGCCATCGTCCTGACGGTGACCTCCCTGATCGACCGCTTCGCCGACCCGGGGATTCCGGTCGTGTGCCTCGATGCCGAGCGCGGCCGCATCGCCCGGCACGATCGATCCGACCCGCCTTCCCTGGCCCGCCCCGAGAACGCGATCTACGTGATCTACACATCGGGCTCCACGGGCAAACCCAAGGGTGCCATCAACACGCACAGGGGCATCACCAACATGCTCCTGTGGGAACGCGAGGCCCTCGGCCTCGATGGCGCGGACCGCGCGCTGCTCAAGACGACGCTGAATTTCGATATCTCCGTGGTAGAGTTTTTTCTGCCCCTCATCTGTGGCGGCGGCGTCGTCTTCGCCAGGCCCGGGGGCCAGCGTGAGCCCGCGTATCTGGCGCGTCTGATTCAGACCCACGGAATCACGACAGCCGAATTTGTGCCGTCGCATCTCCGCGCCCTGGTCGATGAAGAGGCATTCGCCCAATGCCTCGCGCTCAAGCGCGTCACAAGCGCAGGCGAGGCATTGCCCCTCGACCTCGCACAGCGCTTCTTCCAGCGATCCGGCGCCAGGCTCTACAATTCGTACGGCCCCACGGAAACCTCCGGCGCCGTCACCCGTTGGGAGTGCCCCCGTGACCCGCGCAAGATCACCATCGGCAGGCCGGGCCACAACATCCTGCTCTATATCCTCGACACGCGGCAGAGTCCCGTCCCCGTGGGCGTGCCGGGCGAGCTCTACATAGGTGGAATCGCCGTGGGCCGCGGCTACCTGAACCGTCCCGAACTCACCGCGGAGCGATTCATCCCCGATCCCTTCTCGGACAGCGCGGGAGCCCGCATGTACCGGACCGGGGACCGCTGCCGGTACCTCCCCGATGGAAGCATCGAGTTCCTCGGGCGCCTCGACAACCAGGTGAAGATCCGCGGCCATCGCATCGAACTCGGCGAGGTCGAGGCACCCCTCCGCGGTCACCCGGCCATCGCCGAGGCGGCCGCCGCGGTCCAACCATCACGCTCGGGCGAACCGATACTCGCCGCCTTCGTCGTCCCCAAGAATGGCCCGCCCGAGGACGACGAAGCACGGGCGCGACTCACCGATGACCTCAGGCAATCCCTGTGCGCGTCGCTCCCCGAGCCCATGGTCCCCAAGGTCTTCCATTTTCTCCCGGATCTCCCACGGCTCCCCAATGGCAAGCTCGATCGCCGCGCCCTGAGCGCCATTGAACCAGCCTCCCCCCTGGCCACCGGCGATCAAGGGCCGCGCTCCCCCACCGAAATACGGCTCGCCTCCATCTGGTCCCAGATCCTCGGCATCGGGAGCATCGGGCCACGCGACAATTTCTTCGAGATAGGCGGCCACTCCCTCCGCGCGGCACAGATCATTTCGCGGATCCAGAGAGACATGGGTGTCACCCTCCCACTGCGCGCCATCTTCGAATTTCCGACCATCGCCGACCTCGCCCGCAGGATCGTCCCCGTCGACACCCCGGACACCAAACCCGACGCGCCACGCGCGCCGCGCGCGGATCACGGCGAGGAATGGCCGCTCTCATTCGCCCAGCAACGCCTTTGGTTCATCCAACAGCTCGAGCCCCACTCCGCCCTATACAACGTCACACACGCCATGCGCCTGAGGGGAGCCCTGGACGCCGCGGTGCTCGGGCGCTGCCTCCGGGAGATCGTCCTGCGCCATGCCGCCCTCCGCACCACGTTCCCCGTCACCGCCGCCGGCCCAGTCCAGCGCATCAATCCCCGTTACGCCATCGACCTGCCCATCACAGATCTCTCGCACCTGCCCCCCGCCGACCGGGACACCGAGTTCCGCAGGCTCGCCGAAGCGATGGCGGGCCAACCGTTCAATCTCGCCGACGATGCCATGCTCAGGACCGCCCTCTTCCGCCTCGGCACCGACGAGCATGTCCTGACCCTCGTCTTGCACCACATCGCCACCGACGGATGGTCCCAGGCCATCATCTGGCGAGAACTGGCGGCCCTCTACGGCGCCTTTCTCGCGGGACGCCCGTCCCCGCTCCCGGCCCCGCACACCCGATACGTGGACCACGCCGTGCTCCAGCGACGCCACCTCGACCAACGCCACCTGGAACACGAGCGCCTCTACTGGCGCCAGCGCCTCGCGGGCGCCCCGGCGATCCTCGAGTTCCCGTTCGATCATCCATGCCCAAGATCGCCCACGTATCGCGCCGCCTCTTTCGGGCTCACGCTGGATCCCGACCTCACCTCTGCGCTGCGACGCCTCAGCAACACCGAGAACGTCACGCTCTTCACGACACTCCTCGCCGCATTCAAGGTGCTGCTCGCGCGCCACGCGGGACAAGAGGACATCGTCGTCGGCTCGCCGGTCGCCGGCCGGATGCGCCCCGAGTCCGAGCCCGTCGTCGGCCTATTCTTGAACACCGTCGCCCTCAGGACCGATCTCGGCGGCAACCCGACGTTCCGCGACCTCCTCCAACGCGTCAGGGAGACCGCGCTCGGCGCGCTCGCACACCAGGAGTTCCCTTTCGAGAGGGTCGTCGAGGAGCTGCGCCCGAAACGCCTCCATGGCCGCAACCCCCTCTTCGACGTGCTCTTCAACTTCCTGCAGGCGGACCCGCCACAGGAGGGGTCGTGCGGGCTCGCCATGGAGCCCATCGCGTTGCGCCCCCGGCAGATCCAGTTCGCCATGACCCTCTACGCCACGCCAAGGGCCGGCCAGATCGGACTCGATCTCGTCTGCCGCGAAGAACTGTTCTGCGCGGAGCGCATGCGCCACCTGATCGAGCAATACCACCACCTGCTCCGCCAAGTGGCGGAGGCACCCGATGCGCGCATCCGGCGATTCAGCCTGGTCACACCCAGCGCCAAGGCCTCCCTCCCCGATCCCGCCGCGGATCTGCCGGCCCCCCGACAGGGCACGGTCATCGACATGTTTGCCGAGTGGGCCGCGCGAGCCCCGGAACAGACCGCCATCTGTCACCCAAACGGAAATTGGAGCTACGCCGAGCTGTCCCAGGTGGCCCGCGACATCGCCGCCAGGATCATCGCGCGCGGCGCGCGTCCTGCCGAGATCGTCGCCATCACGGGCGAGAAATGCCCCGCGCTTGTCGCCGGTCTCCTGGCCGCGCTTGCCGCGGGTTGCGTTATCCTGCCGATCGACCCCTCGCTTTCACCACGCCGCAAGCGCCTCATGTTCCAGACGGCGGGCGCACGCCACATCATCCGCGTGGGCGCCGACCCTCCCGGTGAACGCTGGCTCGAAGAGGCCCAGGAGAACGCCGCCATCTGCCTGGATCCTGCGACCGGCCACGTGATCGGTCACGCGAGCCGCCATGCCGTGACCGCTCCACCGTCACCGCACTTCTCCGACCGCGCTCCGGCCTATGTCTTCTTCACTTCGGGCACCACGGGCACGCCAAAGGCCGTCCTTGGCTCTCACTCGGGACTCGCGCACTTCCTCAACTGGCAACGTGCCGAGTTCGGCATAGGCCCCGCCGACCGCGTCGCGCAACTGACCTCGCTGTCGTTCGACGTCGTCCTCCGCGACATATTCCTTCCCCTCACCAGTGGCGCGACCCTCTGCGTCCCGATGCCCGACCAGGCTTCCGACGGCCAGGCCCTGATCCCCTGGCTCGAATCCCAGCGCGTCTCCGTGCTCCACGCGGTGCCCACCATCGCCCGGCATTGGCTCGATACCGCCCCGTCCCTCACGATGCTCCCTTCGCTCCGGCGCATCTTCTTCGCCGGCGAACCCCTGTCCGATGAGCTCGTGCGACGCTGGCGCGCACGCTCCAGCCCCAACTGCGAGATCATCAATCTCTACGGGCCCACCGAAACCACCCTCGTCAAATCTTATCACCGCGTCCCCGCCGCCCCGGCCCCAGGCATCCAGCCGGTCGGGAGACCACTGCCCAACACACAGGCCCTCGTCCTCGGCGACGCACACCAGCCCTGCGGCATAGGAGAGATTGGCGAAATCGTGATCCGCTCCCCGTTCCGCACGCTCGGCTACCTGAATCTCCCCAACCAGCCCGGCTTCGTCCAGAACCCCTTCCGGACCGACCCCGAAGATCTCCTCTACCACACGGGCGACCTCGGTCGCTTCCGCCCGGATGGCGTCCTGGAGATCTTCGGTCGCAGGGACGATCAGGTGAAGATCCGCGGCGTCCGGATAGAACCGTCCGAAGTGGCCGCCGCGATCGGCCGGCACCCCGCGGTCCGCGATTGCGCCGTCCTGCCGGTCATTCGGCAGAATCACGATCCCGAACTGGCCGCCTTTGTCGTCGCCGCCGATCCCCGCCCCGACCTCGCGCGCGAGTTGCGTTCCTTCCTCAGCCGCGAACTGCCCGCGGCCATGATCCCCTCCCAATTCATCGCCCTCGACAGGTTGCCGCGCACCCCAAATGGCAAAGTCGACCGCCGCGCCCTGTCGATCCCCGAATCGGGTCACATCCGCCCCGCCCGATCCCCAACACCCCCGCAGGACCCCCTGCAGGCGCAGCTCGTCGGGCTGTGGACCGAACTGCTGGTCGCAGGGGACATCGGCATCGACGACGACTTCTTCGACCTCGGCGGCCACTCCCTGATGGCCACGCGCCTGATCTCTCGCCTCCGGGATCTCCTCGGCATCGAAATCCCCCTCCGCGATCTCTTCGAGCACCCGACGATCGCGGATTTCGCCGCGCGCATCCGCGACATCCGGGCCGAGCGCCAGATCCGGAGCGAGGATGCCACCGGCCCCGTGACTCACACGGCCGATCATCCCCTTTCCTTCTCACAGCAGCGGCTCTGGTTCCTGGACAGGCTGCTGCCGGGAAGTGCCGCATACAATATCCCGGTCGCCCTCCGGTTCACGGGGACGCTCGACACCGCCGCACTGGAGCGCGCCCTGCGCGAGATAGTCCGCCGCCACGCGATCCTGCGCACCACATATCACGAGGTCTCGGGCGAGCCAATCCAGCGCGTCGCCCCCGACGCAGCGCTCCCGATTGCCGCGCATGACCTCCGCGGCATCGCCGAATCCGAACGCGAATCGAGCGCCCTTATCCTCATGGCCCAGGCCGCGCGAGAGCCCTTCGATCTCTCGCGCGATCCGCCGCTGCGCGCGAGCCTGCTGCGCTTGTCGGACACGACCCAGATCCTCGCCCTGACCATCCACCACATCGCCGCCGACGGCTGGTCGGTCGATGTCCTCCTCAGGGAACTCACCGCGCTCTACGGCGCTTTTGTCGCCGGCCAGCCTTCGCCGCTTCCCGGGCTGCCCATCCAGTACGCCGACCACGCCATCTGGCAGGTCCGCCAGACGCAGACCGACGCGCCCGCGTACTGGACGAGGCAACTGGGGGACATCCCACCGTCGCTCGCGCTGCCCACCGATCATCCCAGGCCGCCCTCGCCGAGCCTCCGGGGCGATATCCGATCCATCACCCTCGGCGCAGATCTCAAGGCGAGCCTCGAATCCATCGGACGACGCGAGGGCGCGACCCTCTTCATGACCCTCCTCGCGGCGTTCCAGACGCTGCTGGGTCGCTACTCTGGCCAGGACATCATTGCCGTGGGCACCCCCGTCGCGGGCCGTAACCGGATCGAGACAGAGCCGCTCATCGGATTTTTTGTCAACACCCTGGTCCTGCGGACAGACTTGTCCGGAGACCCCACTTTCCGCGATGTGCTGCGCCGCGTTCGGGAAACCACGCTGGATGCCCTCGCCCACCAGGATCTCCCCTTCGAGAAACTCGTGGAGAATCTCAGGCCGGGCAGGGACTCAGGCCACACCCCGCTTTTCCAAGTCATGTTTGTCCTCCAGGAACACGGTCCGGCGAGTGTCGATCTCCCCGGCATCGCCGCGGATCGCGTCCCGCCCGTTCACACGGGGACCGCCAAGTTCGACCTGTCGCTCTCGATGCGCCCCGTGCCCTCCGGCCTCGAGGCCGCCCTCGAGTTCAGCACCGACCTCTTCGAGGCGGCCACCGCCGAGCGGATGCTCGCGCACCTCAAGGCCCTCCTGCGGGGCATCTCCAACGCGCCCGAGACGCCCATCGGCCTCCTGCCCATCATCGACGACGAGGAACGCCATCGGCTCCTCGTCGGATGGAATGACACCCGACGGGATTTGGGGCCGCCGCGGTGCGTCCACCAACTCTTCGAGGCGCGGGCCCGGGAAACACCCGAGGCCATTGCTCTCGTCAGCCAGCACGGATCCCTCACATTCGCCGAACTCAACGCAAGGGCCAACCGCCTCGCCCACCACCTGATTTCGCTATCGGTCGGGCCGGAGACCTTCGTCGGCGTGTGCCTCGAGCGATCCAACGAACTGGCCGTCGCGATGCTAGCCATACTCAAGGCCGGCGGCGCATTCATCCCGATCGACCCGGATCTCCCGCGAGACCGGATCAATTTTATCGCGGCCGACGGATGGCCAGCCGCCATCGTGACAACCTCTTCGCTCGCGGCGAGATTTGCGGGGCCGTCGCCCCCCATCGTGCGCGTCGATGGGGACGCCCCGCAGATCGCGTCGCACCCCGACACCGACCCCCCATGCCGAACCGATCCCGGCGATGCCGTGTATGCCATTTACACGTCCGGTTCCACCGGCGAGCCCAAGGGGGCGATCAATCTGCACCGCGGCATCTGCAACAAGCTGCTGTGGCAGGTCCAGGCCTTCGGCCTCGATGCCTCGGAGCGAGTCCTCTTCAAGGCAACCCCCGGCTTCGACGTCTCGGTGAACGAACTCTTCCTCGGCCTCGTGAGCGGCGCCCGAACCATCATCGCTCGACCCGGCGGACAACGAGAGCCCGACTACCTTGCCGAACTCATCATCCGAGAGGGGGTCACCATGGCGGAATTCGTGCCCGCGATGCTCCGCGCCTTCCTCGATCAACCGCGCGCCGCAGAGTGCCGCTCCCTGCGGCGGATCCTGTGCGGCGGCGACACGATGTCCCGAGACCTGCTCGATCTCCTGCGCCAGAAACTGGGCGCCCGCGCCTACAATTGCTACGGCCCGACCGAGACATCGATCGGCGTCACCCAATGGGAGTGCGAGCGCGATTACCCGCGGCCCCGCCTCCCGATCGGACGTCCCGGCTTCAACATCCGAATCTACATCCTCGACCGCTGGGGCAACCCGGCGCCCATCGGCGTCCCGGGGGAACTCCACATCGGCGGGGCGGCGGTCGGGCGCGGCTACCTCAACCGGCCGCGCCTTACCGCCGAATGCTTCATCCCAGACCCGTTTTCAAAAATCGGCGGCGATCGCCTCTACCGCACGGGAGACCGATGCCGCTACCTGCCGGACGGCAACATCGAGTTCCTCGGACGCGCCGACAGCCAGGTCAAGATCCGAGGGAACCGCGTCGAACCCGGTGAGATCGAGGCCGCCATCCTGCGCCACCCCGCCATCCTCCACGCAGCGGTCGTCGACCAGGACATCCCGCCCAACGACCGATTCCTCGCGGCCTATCTGGTCGCGCGCCCTGGCCTGGCCACCGACGCGCCCGCGAGCGACCGCCTGACCGAAGACCTTCGCCGGATGCTCGCCGCCACGCTGCCGCGCTACATGATTCCAGCCGCCTTCGAGTTTCTCCCGGCCCTGCCAAGGCTGCCGAGCGGCAAAGTGAACCGATCGGCCCTGCCCGTCCCAGCAACGACCCCGGCCGCGACATCCCGCCACGTCCCCCCGGAAACACCGACCGAAATGGCCCTGGCGCAGATCTGGGGCGAATTGCTGAAACTGGAACACGTCGGCATCCACGACAACTTCTTCGACATCGGCGGCCATTCCCTGCTCGCCATCCGAGTCGTCTCCCGGATCAGGGAGACAACCGGCGCCAACGTGCCCCTGCGGGCGCTATTCGACGCGCCCACCATCCATGAATTCGCCGCCCACGTCGATCGCGCCTCGGCGCTCACCTCCGCCAAGACCGCACCCGCACCCACGGGCCGGGACGTCGCCGGTCAACCGCTCTCGTTCGCGCAGAGCCGCCTCTGGTTCATCTGGCAACTCCAGCCAGACAGTCCCCTGTATAATATCCCGATCGTTCTTCGCATCCGCGGGGCCCTGGATCGGGATGCCCTCGCGCGGGCCCTGTCGGAGATCGTCCGCCGCCATGCCGTCCTCCGCACCACATTCCACCCCGCCGGCGACGAGCCAGTCCAGCGCATCGCGGACGCCACCCAGTTGCCGCTGCCCCTCACTCCCCTTGAGGGCGACGGCCAACACCGGGACCCGGAACGCCTGCAGGAGGCAATCCGGCGCGAGGTCAGCCAACCTTTCGATCTCGCTCGTGACCGGACCATCCGGGCGCGCCTCATCCAGATCGACGACGACGATCACGTGCTCTGCCTCACCCTGCACCACATCGCCGCCGATGGTTGGTCGATCGACGTCCTGCACAAGGAACTCTCCGCGCTCTATGGCGCCTTCGCCGCCGACCGTCCATCGCCCCTGCCAGAACCAACCCTCCAGTACGCCGACTATGCCCGCTGGCAGCGCGCGCACCTCAGGGGCGAACGCCTCGAGATCCCGCTCGATTATTGGCGCGCGCGGATCGCCGGCGCGCCGGTTGCCCTAGAATTGCCCACCGACCGACCCCGCCCCCCCGTCTCGTCGCACCGCGGCGGTCGCCGCCATCTCACGTTCGACCTGCCGCGGCATCTGTCGATCGCCACGCTGGCCCGCGCCGAAGGCTGCACGCCTTTCATGGTCTTGCTCGCCGCATTCAAGACTCTCCTCTTTCGCTGCAGCGGACAAGAGGACATCGTCGTGGGCTCGCCCTTTGCCGGGCGCGACCGCACCGAGACCGACCCCCTCATCGGGTTCTTCGTGAATACCCTTCCCCTCCGGACCGACCTCTCGGGCAACCCCACCTTCCGCGAACTGATCGGACGCGTCCGCGAGACCACACTGGGCGCGCTCGCCCATCAGGCGCTTCCTTTCGAACGACTCGTTGAGGAGATGCACCCCGAGAGACACCTCGGGCGCACCCCGGTCTTCCAGGTCGTATTCGTGTATCAGAATGAACCGGGGGTGATCCCCGACCTCCCCGGGCTCGACGTCTCCCGAGAGTCGGTCCACACGGCCACCGCCAAGTTCGATCTGGTGCTCTCGATCGCGCCCGCGGGCGACGGCCTGCGCGCCTCGCTCGAATTCAGCACCGACTTGTTTGATGCCGCCACCATCGATCGCATGCTCGGCCACTTCCGCACCCTCCTCGAGGCCGCCACCAACCATCCCGATACCCCCATCGGCAACCTTCCCCTCCTCGGCGAAGCCGAACGGCACCAGATCCTCGTTGCCTGGAACGCCACCCAAACCGATTACCCCCGCGAGCGCTGCATCCACGAACTCTTCGAGGAACGGGCACGTCTCTCCCCCCGCGCGATCGCGGTGACATGCGGCCGCAGCCGCCTCACCTACGCCGAACTGGACGACCGCGCCAATCGCCTCGCCCGCTACCTCCTGAGGTCGGGCATCGCGCCCGGGACCCCGGTCGGAGTCGCGCTCGCGCGCTCGACCGATCTGGCCGTGGCGCTGCTCGCCATCCTTAAGGCGGGTGCCGCCTACGTGCCTCTCGACACGGACTACCCGGCCCAGCGCCTCGCGTTCATGATCGAGGATACCCGGATCCCGGTCGTCCTCACACAGGCGTCCCTCTCGGCATCACTGCCGCCATCCATAATCCGAAAAATACCACTCGACATCGAATGGCCCAGCGTCGCCCGCGAGGACCCGGGTTCCCCGCAGGTGCCCGCCTCCCCAGAGAACCTCGCCTATATCATCTACACCTCGGGTTCCACGGGCCAGCCCAAGGGTGTCTGCATCACCCACCGTGGCGTCGTCCGCCTCGTCCGCGGCACGGGATACGCGCGCTTGGACTCGAGTGAGGTCTTCCTCCAGTTTGCGCCCCTCTCCTTCGATGCCGCCACGTTCGAGATCTGGGGGGCCCTCCTCAACGGGGCCAGGCTCGTCTTCTTCCCCCCACACGCCCCCTCCCTCCGGGAACTGGGCCGAGTCATCCGCGATTCGGGCATCACCACCCTCTGGCTCACGGCCGGTCTCTTCCACAAAATGATCGACCAACAACCGCAGGACCTCCGCGGCGTGCGCCAGTTGCTCGCCGGCGGCGACATCCTCTCGCCCCATCACGTCCGCCGGGCGCTCAAGGCCCTGCCGGATTGCACGCTCATCAATGGCTACGGCCCCACCGAAAACACGACCTTCAGTTGCTGCCACACGCTGCGCGCCCACGACCCCGTCCCAGACTCGATCCCCATCGGCCGCCCCATATCGAACTCCGAGGCCTACGTCCTCGACCGCCGCCTGCAGCCCGCGCCAATCGGCGTCCCGGGGGAACTCTACCTCGGGGGCGACGGTCTCGCCCGCGGCTACCTCAACCGCCCCGACCTGGACGCCGGACACTTCGTTGCCCACCCCTTCCGCGATGACCCTGCCGCGCGCCTTTACCGATCCGGAGACCTCGCTCGCTGGCGGCCCGATGGCGCCCTCGAGTTCCTCGGGCGCATCGATGGCCAGGTCAAGATACGGGGATTCCGCATCGAGCTCGCCGAAGTCGAGGCCGGCCTCGGTCGCCACCCGGCCGTGCGCGACTGCGCCGCCGTGGCCCGCCAAGAGGGCGATGGCGAGCGCTTCCTCACCGCCGCCATCGTCCCGGCAGACCCCCAGGCGCCCCCGGACGCTGACGCGCTCCGCGAGTTCCTTCGCCAGGCGCTGCCGGCGCACATGATCCCTTCCGCATTCCTGTATCTCCGCGGGCTCCCTCTCACGGAGAACGGCAAGATCGACCGCGCCGCGCTCCAGTCCATACCCCTCGCGCGATCAGATCCCAGGAATCGCTACGCGCCCCCTGAAACCCCATCCCAGCTCGTGCTCACCCACCTCTGGGAGGAACTCCTCAACGCCCGACCCATCGGGATCCGCGACGACTTCTTTGCGCTCGGCGGACACTCACTCCTCGCCGCATCGATGCTCGGCCACGTCGAGCAGCTGTGTGGCAAGAAGATCCCCCTGACCACTTTCTTCGCCGAACCCACGATCGCCTGCCTATCCCGCGCCCTCCTCGACGCGCAGCGCGATGAGGCCGACTCCCCCGTCGTGACGATCCAGACCGGCGATGGCCGCAACCCCTTCTTCTTCCTGCACGGCGACTTCAGCGGGGGCGGATTCTACTGCCGAAAGTTCGCGCGCCAGCTGGGCGAGGATCAGGCCTTCCACGCCATCCATCCCCACGGCCTCATGGGCCGGAGGCTCCCGGCCTCCATCCAGGCCATGGCCACCGATCACCTCCGCCACATCCGCGCCGTCCAGCCGGAGGGCCCCTACCGCATCGGCGGCCACTGCAACGGCGCCCTCGAGGCCTACGAGATCGCGTGCCGGCTCCGCGCACAGGGAGAGCAAGTCGAACTCCTCGCCATGATCGCCCCCCCGCAGCGACCCCGGCTCTCCCACCGATCCATCGGTTTCTTCGCCCTCAGGCAGATCATGCGCCCCCTCCTGCCCCTCATCGCGTCCGATGCATTTGGCAGCCGGTTTCCCAAAGCCCGACAGAATCTCCTACTCGCCGCGTACGCCGCAATCTCCTGGAGCTATTTCCCGCCCGCATATCCCGGACGCGTCATGCTCTTCCAGCCAAAGGATCGCGCCAGACCCTCGGACGACCCTTCGCGCGGCTGGCGCGATCGAGCGCCAAGTATCGAAATCGTCCCGCTTCCCCGCGGCCACGCCACCGCCATCACCAGCCATGTCGATGATCTCGCACGATGCATCCGCCCGTTACTGCGCCCGCCTCAACCCCCGTGATGAAGAACCTGCCAGCGCCCGATCTTCTGGGCCCGCAGTATGGCTCGCGTGACAAAGGCCTTGCCGCCCCTCACCGCATCCACCAGCCCCAGTCCCCGCGCAAGCCCCGCGGCAATCGCCGCCGACAGGGTGCAGCCCGTCCCGTGCGTGTGCACGCCCCTCCGGTACGGAGCCTCGAGCACCACCACGTCCCCGCCATGCGCGAGCACGTCCACCGCCCGTTTTCCGCCCAGATGCCCCCCCTTCACCAGCACCCCGCAACCGAATCGCTTCCGCAGCCCATCCGCCGCCTCCCGCATCGCCGCCACGTTTGGTAACCGTTCCCCAACCAGCAGCGCCGCCTCGTCCAGATTCGGCGTGATCAGTTCCGCCATCGGCAAGAGCTCTTCGCACAGCCTCTCCACCGCCGTCGGCTTCAAGAGCACCGCGCCGCTCGTCGCCACCATCACCGGATCCACCACCAGGGGCGCGCGCCGCCGCTGCCTTCTCAGTTCCCGCACCACCACGCCGATGATCTCCGATGAATACAGCATCCCCGTCTTTACCGCACCCACCGGGAATCCACCGAGATTCAGGCGGATCTGATCCGCCAAGATGGACGCCCGCACCTGCTGGATCGACGCCACTTCGCCGGGATGCTCCGCAACCACGCAGGTCACCGCGCACAGCCCGTACACACCATGCGCCCCGAATGTCTTCAGGTCCGCCTGTAACCCCGCGCCAGACGAGCTGTCCGACCCGGCCACCGTCATCGCCACCGCCATCGTGCACTGACGCATGCCGCACATCTTCCACACCTTCCCGCCGTATCCAAGCACCCTTCCCGCGTCCCCGCCCACCGGCCACACGTTCTCCTTGGCTCCGCGGCCCGGGCCCTGATAGGTTGGTGCCCGCCATCCCGGAACCCCCCGCGTGAACCCCGTCGCCAAAATCGTCACCGCCCTGCTGGTTGCCATGTCCACCGCCCGCTCGGCCGAATCGCCTATCCCCGCCAGCGCCGTCCGTTCCGCCTTCGGCGACAGGATCGGCACGTTTGTCTGCATCGACTGTTCCTCGCGCGGCACGACCATCCACGACGCCGCCCTTGCCGGGGAACGACTCCCCCCGTGCTCCACTTTCAAGATCTGGAACACCCTTATTGGGCTCGAGCTGGGACTGCTCCCCTCTCCCGGGGATCCCTTCTATAAGTGGGACGGCGAGACCCGCCCAATCCGGGAGTGGAATCGCGATCTCTCGCTGGCGGAGGCGTTCGGGGCGTCGTGCGTCCCCGCGTTCCAAGGCCTCGCTCGACAGATCGGCCCGGACAGGATGCGGGCTTGGATCGATGCGATCGGATATGGCGATCGGGATACATCCGCCGGGATCGATGCGTTCTGGTTGCCCGCCAAAGGCCGAAAAACGCTGCTCGTATCACCCAGGGAACAGGCCGAGCTGATGGCCAAGCTTGTCAGGAAGGAACTCCCCTTCTCGAAAGCGTCGTGCGCCGCGCTTGAGAAAATCATGGCCGTCAGGGAAACCGACAAGGGCGCGCTCTTCGGCAAGACCGGCTCGGGGGCGGACGAGTCGGGTCGCTATAATCTCGGCTGGTTCGTGGGATATGTCAGGGGCGGGGAGGCGACGCGCGCGTTCGCGTGCGCCATGCGGGGAGTATCGCTGGCGGGGAAAGACGCGCGCGCCGTGGTCGAACGCATCCTTGAGGCAAGTGGACTCCTGTGAGCGCCATGGCAGCCTTTTGAAAGACGCCATCGTGCCGGGACCGGCATCGCCCCGCATCATGTCGGGTCCGTCAGCGGCCTGATGCGGGGAAAGTCCCACCGCCACCATTGCTCCGGACGATGGCAGACCGCCTCGCTCACCCCGCGCATGGCGTCCCGCGTGTTGGCCAAGGCACGTTCGATCGGCCCGCCGCCCGCATCCAAAAGCACGACGGGTTGCAGCGAGACCATGTACCGGCTCAAACCCTCCGGGATCACGATGGCCGAGAACATCGCCGACCCATGCATCAGCGCCATCAGCGCGGGCGCGAGGCTCACCTGTAGCTCGGCCTTTCCGAAGCGCACCCAGGCGGTGTGCGATTGCGTCGAGGAATAGTCGATCGCCCCCACGAACACCCCGTTGCCGCGCAGCGTCTCTTCGGCGGCTTGCGCCACATCCCCGCCCACCGTCACCCGCGTCCCACCAAACCTCTCAAACAACTCGTTCGACCTCTCGTCCAGATACGGGACCGGTATCACATTGGTGGCCACGCTGACCCGGTGCCCGGCCAGCGCGAGCGCGAGCGGGACCGCCACGGGGTTCGCAAGATGATTCACGAAGACGACCGCTCCCTTCCCCCTCCGCAGCATGGCGCGCAGCAAGCCATCACCCTCGATCGCCAGCCGCTCCCGCAGATCCTCGGGCGCCGATGCTGTATGGTGGAGCGTCTCCGCGACGGCAAGGCCCAGATGATCCACGTGCCGGCGCCAGAGCTCTTCCCAATCGTGCGCGCCCCACCCCGGGCGCTCGAGCACCATGCGCATGTTCCGGATCACCCGCCGCTTCCTGCCAAACAGGATGACCCGGCCTATGAACCGGCCGACCCCCAGAAGACACCCTTCGGGCATGCGTTGCAGAAATGCCCAAAAGACTCGTATCAGGGGGGTGGCCAAGGCGGAGTACAGCGACTCCAAAGAGCGGGATCTCCGCCTGCCCGGAGATGCCGCCCGAGCCGCCCCGGTATCTCCGCGCGCCACCACGTCACACATCCCTTCTCGCCGCACCATCGGCCCGGCCCTCTCGATGCAACAGTGCCAA
>JADLBR010000523.1 GCA_020847615.1 Verrucomicrobiia bacterium | reverse complement strand
GTTTCGGGCGCCCAGTCCCAGCGCCCCAGCACGATGCCCAGCATGCCGGCTGGGGGGCAGAATTGGCAGGCCGCCGCCGCCAACCGCCAGGGCGGCTGGGCGGGCGCCAGCCAATACGCCTCGTCCGGCTTCGGGGGCGGTTCGGGATTCGGTGAGCGTTCCGGTGGCGCCTCGTCCGGAGGACTCGAAAGCCGCCTTGGAGGGGGCCAGGCCGGCGGCGTCGAGAATCGCTTTGGAGGAGGTGGAGGCGGCGGGCTCGAAAATCGATTCGGGGGAGGGGGCGGAGGCTTCGAGGGTCGCTCCGGCGGGGGCGCCTTCGGCGGGGCGTCTTCGGGATTTCAATCCCGCGGCGTCAGCGAGCGAGGCTCCCACAGCTTCGGCGGAGGTGGCGGAGGCGGTCGCTCGCGGGGGGGGCGGCGGTAACATCACAACCCAACCAGAGATCCGATCATGAAAACACGCATCATCCTCTTGATCCTGACAGCGGCTTTCCTGAACCACGCCACCGGTGCGGAGGAAAAGGCCCCGGCCCAGCGCGTCTTCCCCACGCCCTACGATGCCGGCGAGGCCCTGATCGCCGCCGCAAATACCGGCGAGACGGCACCCCTGCTGGAAATTTTTGGCGACAAGCACAAGGACCAGATCGGCACCGCCGATCCCACGCGCGACCGCGAGTTGCGCGCCAAATTCGCCAAGATGGCCGGGGAGCGCAAGCGCCTCCGCGGCAACGACGATGGCTCAGTCAGCCTCGTCGTCGGCTTCGAGGCGTGGCCCTTCCCGATCCCCCTGGTCAAGACCGACGCCGGCTGGCGGTTCGACACCGATGCCGGCATCGACGAGGTCGTGAAACGCCGCGTCGGCGAGAATGAGCTGGCGGCGATCACCGCCCTGCGCGCCTACGTCGATGCGCAACGGCAATACGCCGCCGTCCCGCGCGACGGCACCGCGGTCCGCCAATTCGCGCGCAAGATCCAGAGCTCGCCAGGCAAGAAGGACGGCCTCTATTGGCCTTCTGATCCCAAGAAGGGCGAGGAGCCCAGCCCGGCCGGACCCGCGATCAAAGACCCGGATACCCCCCACTGGGGCTATCACTTCAAGATCCTCACCGCACAGGGAGACAAGGCGCCCGCAGGCAAGTATAGCTACATCATCAACGACCACTTCATCGGCGGCTTCGCCATGGTCGCCTGGCCCGCCGGATACCGGGAGACCGGCGTGATGACCTTCCTCGTTAATCACTACGGCGTCGTCTACGAGAAGGACCTTGGCCCAGACACGGCCACGACCGCGTCCGCGATGACGGAATACAACCCCGGCGATGGATGGTCGAAAGTCGAAGAATGATCCCCGGGCCGCCCGAAAGGTTCGCCAGCATCATGGGAGCGGACGCGAGCATTTGTAGCCGAACGCGCCAGCGTTTGGCCCGCGCCACCAAGACCATCGGCCCATCGCCTGGGGCGATCGGCTAGACTCTTTCCCGCTTGTGGCTGCCCCTCACACAACAACAAATTCCTGAACCTACCAACGCAACCCCCGAACGGAAGCCACACATGAAAAACACCCTCCGGACCTCAATCGCCGCAATTTTCGTCGCCGCGATCGCAACCCTCGCCTTCCCTGCCATGGCACAGGAAAAGGCCGCCTCCACCGCCGGGCTTGAAATCAAGCACCGCTCCCACCTGCCCATGCCGAATACGACCCGGCCCGCCCTGATCACCTACGATGCCAGGGACCCGGACAGCAAGTTCCCCCCTATCCAACAACTCCGCCCGCCAAAGGGCGCCCCGAACGTCCTGGTCATCCTCATCGATGACGCCGGCTTCGGTTCCTCCAGCGCCTTCGGCGGCCCCTGCCAGACTCCCACCGTCGAGAGACTCGCCGCGGGCGGTCTCAAGTACAATCGGTTCCACACCACGGCCCTCTGCTCGCCCACGCGCCAGGCGCTGCTCACCGGCCGCAATCATCACTCGGCGGGCATGGGCGGCATCACGGAGGTCGCCACCGGCGCGCCGGGCTACTGCTCGGTCCTGCCCAACACCATGTCCCCGCTCGCGCGCACGCTCACGCTCAACGGCTATGCGACCGCGCAGTTTGGCAAATGCCACGAGGTCCCGGTCTGGCAGACGAGCCCGGCCGGGCCGTTCGATGCCTGGCCCACCGGCGGCGGCGGCTTCGAGTACTTCTACGGGTTCATCGGCGGCGAGGCCAACCAGTGGTACCCCACGCTCTACGAGGGCACCACCCCCGTCGAACTCAAGAAAACGCCCGAACAGGGCTATCATCTCGTGGCCGACATGACGGACAAGGCCCTCAAATGGATCGGCCAGCAGAAGGCCCTCACGCCCGACAAGCCCTTCTTCATCTATTTCGCCCCCGGCGCCACCCACGCGCCGCACCATGTGCCGAAGGAGTGGGCGGACAAGTACAAGGGCAAGTTCGACCAGGGCTATGACAAGCTCCGCGAGGAGATCTTCGCCCGACAGAAGAAGCTCGGGGTCATCCCCGCCGACTGCCAGCTCACCGCGCGCCACAAGGAAATCCCATCCTGGGACGAGATGCCCGAGGCCCTCAAACCCGTGCTGCGCCGCCAGATGGAAGTCTACGCCGGCTACATGGAATACACTGATCACCACGTCGGCCGCATCATCGATTCCCTCGAGAAACTGGGCATCCTCGACGACACCCTCGTGTATTACATCGTCGGGGACAACGGCGCCTCGGCCGAGGGCACCTTGAACGGCGCGTATAACGAGATGGCCAACTTCAATGGCCTGGCGGCCCTCGAGACCCCCGAGTTCCTCATGGCCCGCATCGACAAGCTCGGCGGGCCGGAATCCTACAACCACTATGCCGTCGGCTGGGCGCACGCGCTCAACACCCCCTACCAGTGGACCAAGCAGGTCGCCTCCCACTGGGGCGGCACCCGCAATGGCACCGTCATCCACTGGCCCAAGGGAATCAAGGCCCGGGGCGAAATCCGATCGCAGTTCGCCCACGTCATCGATGTCGCGCCCACCATCCTCGAGGCGGCGGGACTCCCGCAGCCCGAGTTCGTGAACGGCATCCAGCAGGATCCCATCGAAGGCGTCAGCATGCTGTACTCATTCAACGGCGCAGATGCCCCCGAGCGCCACGAGACCCAGTACTTCGAGATGTTCGGCAACCGAGGCATCTACCACAACGGCTGGACCGCCGTCACCAAGCACCGCACACCGTGGATTATCATGGGCCAGAAGACCGTCCCCCTCGACGACGACGTCTGGGAACTCTACTCGGATAAGGACTGGAGCCAGGCGAATGACCTGTCGAAACAGATGCCCGAGAAACTCCGCGACCTGCAGCGGCTCTGGCTGATCGAGGCGACCCGCCACAAGGTGCTGCCCATCGACGACAGGACCACCGAGAAGATGGATCCGGATACCGCCGGACGCCCGATCCTCGTCAGGGGCAAGACCCAGCTCCTCTTCGGCGGCATGGGCCGCCTCTCCGAGAATTGCGTGCTCAGCATCAAGAACAAATCCCACTCGATCACCGCGGAGATCGATGTGCCCCCATCTGGCGCCGAAGGGGTGATCATCGCCCAGGGCGCGAACATCGGCGGGTGGAGCCTCTACGCCAAGGGCGGAAAATTGAAGTACTGCTACAACCTGGCCGGCGTGAAGCATTTCTTCGTCGAGTCGAAGGATGCCCTGCCGCCGGGCCGGCGCCAGGTGCGCATGGAGTTCGCCTACGCCGGCGGCGGCCTCGGCAAGGGCGGCAAGGCCACCCTGTTCGTCGATGGCAAGCCAGTCGGTCAGGGCGAGATCCCGATGACACAGGCCATCGTCTTCTCCGCCGATGACGGCTGCGACGTCGGTGAGGATACCGGCGCCCCCGTCTCCCCCGATTACGGCCCCGTCGGCAATGGTTTCAACGGCGACGTCAGCGGCGTCCAGCTCTCCATCGCCGATGACCCGAACAACGCGGACCATCTCGTCAATCCGGAGGACGCCATCAATGCCGCGATGGGCCGACAGTGAACTGATGGCCCGGGTGTCTGAACAGCGTGGGCCGGGCCTCGCGCCGGACGCGGCGCGCCGGGAAAATGTAGCCGAACGCGCAAGCGTTTGGCCGACGGCGCTGGTGACTCGCGCCAAACGCCTGGCGCGTTCGGCCACGGAATTTTTCAAGCCGACCCTGTCGCTCGTCGCGGCATCGGTGATCGCGGCGCCCTGCGCCGCGCCGGCACAATCCGTCCCACCCGGCGCGCTGACGCCGCCTCCTGGCGACCGTCCTGTGGTCGTCCGCGCCTCGTTCCACCTTTGGGAAATCAACGGGATCGACGACGAGGCGGAGACCTTCGAGTTCACCGGCGTCCTGACACTTGTCTGGAAGGACCCGCGGCAGGCCTTCGACCCCGCCAAAGAGGGCGTCGCCGAAAAAATCTATCAGGGCTCGTATCAGTGCGATGAGATCTCACCCTCCTGGTATCCCCAGGTGGTGCTCGCCAATGTTTCCGGCACGTGCGACCGGGACGCGATCCTGCTGCGCGTCCGCCCGGATGGGACGTGCACCCAGATAGAGACATTCAACGCCGTCGCCAAGTCGGACCTCAACCTGCGCCGCTATCCGTTCGATCGCCAGCGGCTCGAGGCGGTCTTCGAGGTCCTCGGTTTCGGGTCGGGCGACGTGGCGCTCGAGGTGGCAAAGGATGACCGGGAGCAGCCCCCGCCGCAACTCCGCGTTCCCCAGTGGGATCTCCGCGACGTTACCTCGTCGACACGAAAACTCGAGGCCCCCTACGCCGGCACCGAGGGCGCGTCCTCCGCATTCGTCCTCGCGATCGATGTGCGCAGGCAGTCGTTCTTCGTGGTGCGACTGATCATGCTGCCGCTGGTGGTGATCGTCATGCTCTCCTGGTCGGTCTTCTGGATGGACCGGTCCGCCGCCGGCGACCGCGTCAGCGTGTCCTTCGTCGGCATCCTGACGGTCGTCGCCTACCAGATGGTCATCGGCGGCATCCTGCCGGATATCGCGTACGTGACGTTCATCCACGGCTTCCTCAATGTCAGTTTCCTGTTGATGTGCGCCACCGTCGCGGTCAATCTCTGGGTCGGCGCCTGCGAAAAGCGTGGCGAGTCGGCGCGCGGCCACCGCATCGATCACCGCTGCCGGTGGGCGTTTCCGATCACCTATGCGCTGCTGATCGCCGCGGTGGCGGGGATCTCGACTTTTTGCTTTTGAAACAACTGAAACGGAGAAGGAGAACCATGAGATACAAGTGCGACAACAGGGTGCCGGGACGGGTGTTCTCGGCTATGGCGGCGGCTTGGGTTGCGGCGTGCGGCGCCTGGGCGGACGCCCCGGAAACCGGGGCCTTCGAGAACCCAGGGCCGGTAAATGCGGCGCACTTCACCGCGCCCGCCCCGCTGCAAGGGGCCGGCTACAGCGTGTACCCGCAGGCGTACAACGACGGGCTGATGAATCGCTATCAGATCACCCTCTCGTCCGGCAAGAGCTACGAGGTGCTCGGCACCGAGTTGCTCCTCCAGCGCATCGCCGAGGCCGCCGCGATCGAGGACATGCGCCGCGTCTCCTCCAGCGAGAGCTTTGGCCAGGCCCTCGGCAAGGCCGGCGGCGACAAGCTCAAGGCCGCGGGCAGCGCCATCATGAATCCCCTAAAGACCATCGGCTCCGTCCCCAAGGGCGCCAGCCGCTTCTTCGGCAAGATCGGCGAGAACCTCAAGGGCGGCGCCAGCGACTACGAGGACAAGGCATATACCGACCTCGCCGGCGCCTCGCAGGCCAAGCGCCAGCTTGCCGCGAAGTACAACGTCGACCCCTATTCCACCAACCCGGAACTCCAGGACGAGCTGAACAAGATCGCCTGGGTCCAGGCCGGCGTCGGCGGCGCGATCAACCTCGGCCTGAGCGCCGCGACCGGCGGCGCGGCCGGACTCGCCGTCACCGCGGTCAATGCCAACACCCGCCTCTACCAGCGCGTCCGCGATACCGACCCCGCAAACCTCCGCATCGAGGATCGGAAGAAGCTCCTCGAACTGGGCCTCAGCCGCGAGCAGACCGAGCCATTCCTCCAGCACCACGCGTTCTCCCCGATGCACGAGGCGGTGATCTCCGATGCCCTCGCAACGCTCGGGCGCAGCGTCGACGCAGGCGCGTTCCTCCAGACCGCCGTGCTCTCGCAGGCCGAGGAGGACGCCCACTTCTTCCAGCGCTGCGCGCAGCTCATGGCCATGTACCACAAGACCGAGGCGCCGATCGTCCGCATCCTCCCCAGCAAGCTCGTGATGCTCTGCGAGGACGCCCAGGGCCGTGTCTTCATCCCCGTCCACCTGGACTACGCCATCTGGTTCCCGCGCATCGCGCAACGCGCCGATGAGATCGCGACCCAGTTGCCCGGCAAACAACTCGTCATCTGGACGACCGGCGAGTTCTCCCCGCGCCTCCAGCAGGAGTTCAAGGCCCGCAACGTCGCCTTCCGCACCGGTGTGAAACCCACCGTCGAGTGACAAGTAGGACCGTCTATCTCACGCCGTGGTCCGGCACCCGCGCGCGCCTATGATTCTCATGGGCGCGCGCCAGCCGGATGAAGTCGTCCAAGCGATCCAGGCGCCGGATCGCCCTCAATACGCGTTGCCTTCGTTGTCGGATCATGTGACCCGAAATGATGTTGCCGCGGGCCCCTCCCCGCAGCAACATGTCCTCATGGTCGCACCCGTCATCACCCGCCGCGGATTCCTCGCCTCCTCGGGCCTCGCGGCCGCGCTCCCGCGCCGCGCCCGCTCCGCCCCGGCCGACTCGTCCGCCGCCGCAAGACTCGGCTGGCAATTCTGCGTCGCAACCTACACCTTCCGCGCCATCAGCCTCTACGAGGCGCTGGACCAGATCGCCGGCCTCGGCATCCGCCATATCGAGCCCGCCTTCTTCCTGAAACTCGACGCCTCCAGGCCCAAGCTCACCACATCCGAGTCCCTCGCCCCGGAACTCCGCGAGGAATTCAAGGGTCGCCTGGCCAAGGCGGGCGTCGCGATGACCAACTTCTACGCCAAGGTCGAGGCGGACCCCGACGCCAACCGCGCCATCTTCGAGTACGCCAAGGAGATGGGCGTCGAGACCCTCGTCGCCGAACCCCCGACCGAGGCGCTCGATGGCATCGAGGAACTCTGCGAGAGTTACGCCATCAACCTCGCCATCCACAACCACCCCAACGACAGGCCCACATCGAAATACTGGAATCCCGAAAGCGTGCTCGCCGCCGTCAAGGACCGCGGTCCCCGGATCGGCGCCTGCCCCGACACCGGCCACTGGGTGCGCTCGGGCCTCGATCCCGTCGAGTGCCTCAAGAAACTCGAGGGACGCATCATCAACGTCCACGCCAAGGATGTCCCCGAGGTCGGCAACCCGAAATGCCGCGACGTGCCCCTCGGCACCGGCAAGGCCCGCTACGACGCCGTCCTGCGCGAATTGCACCGCCAGAAGTTTCAGGGGACCATGACGCTCGAATACGAGCATCAATCCCCCCAACTTCTGGACGACCTCAAGGCCTGCATCGATTTCGTGGAGAAGACCGCGGCGTCGCTGGCCTAACGCCACGCCAAATAGGAGCCCAGCCTATGAATATTGAACCCCGCATGAACCGCAGGAGTTTCCTGACCCTATCCGCAGGCGCGACCGCCGGACTGGCCCTCGGCGCCGCCGCCGGAGCATCGCCGGCCCAATCAGCCGCACCGGCCAAACGGCCCATCTCCTTTTTCTCAAAGCAACTGCATTGGCTCGACTGCAAGGACGCCTTCGCCGCCGCCGCAGAACTCGGCCTCGACGGCCTCGACCTCACCGTGCGCCCCAAGGGCCACGTCCTGCCCGAGCGCGCCGCCGACGACCTCCCCAGGGCCGCCGAGGCCGCCAGGGCCAACGGCATGCGCCTCGACACCATCGTCACCGCCATCGGCAGCCCGGAAGATCCCCACGCCGAAACCATACTGCGCACCGCCGCCAAGGTCGGGATCAAATTCTACCGCACCAACTGGCACAAGTACGACAAGTCGTCCCCGATCGAGAAATCCTTGTCCGACATCGAGGCCCATCTCAGGGCGCTCGCGCAGATGAACAAGGACATCGGGATCCGCGGCAATGTCCAGAACCACGCCGGCGAGTATTTCGGCGCCGCGATCTGGGACCTGTGGCACGTGCTCCGCAACATCAACTCGGAGTGGATCGGTTGCCAGTACGACATCCGCCACGCGACCGTCGAGGGCCTGGGTTGCTGGCAACTCGGCCTCGCCGCCATCATGCCCCACATCCAGACGCTCAACTTCAAGGACTTCGCCTTCAAAGAGAAAGATGGCAAACAGATCGTCGACAACGTCCCCCTGGGGACCGGCCTGGTCGACTTCAAGCGCTTCGTGAAACTCCTCACCGGCCCGGCCGCCTCGGCACCCGTCAGCCTCCACAGCGAATACCTCCCCGAGCGCCCGGCCCCCGGCCAGTCCATCCCGCGCGAAGAAGTCTTCGCCGCAATCAAGAAGGATCTCGCCGTGCTCAGGGCGATACTCGGGTGACAATTCCTGGGGCCGACGCCCCCTCGCCTCGGCACGCGGTCCCGAATCTCCCCTTGACTCCCCGCCCCCGCGCGATCAGGCTGGATCCGGTTCTTTGCTAGATCCGGCCCGGCCCCGGCACGCGATGCGGGGAACCGGGTGACAAGATGGGTGCGGCTCCAGGGAATCCCGTGAGAATCGGGAACAGTTGCGCTACGGTAACGGGTTACAGACTCCCAAGATGCCAGTCTCCGGTCCAAGTCCGGCGGTGAAGGCGGGAGCGAGGTTCGAGGCCCGAAGTCCGAATATCTGCGCCGC
>JADLBR010000522.1 GCA_020847615.1 Verrucomicrobiia bacterium | reverse complement strand
TGGGGCTGGGGCGACTGGATCGACCGGCAGGACATGTACCATTACTGGAAGCCCGTCGCGGCCCTCGTTGCCGGCGTGCCGTTCGCGCGGCGCGAGTGGCGGCCCGTGAAGGTCGCGCGTTTCGCGTTCCGCGAGAAGGGACGGGCGCCGTATCACGCGGGTGTCTTCGTGGAGGGGTGGCCCCGCAACTATGCATTCACCCTCTGCCCGCCGCGGCGACCGGAGATATTCGAGATCGGCGCCGACGGGGAACTGCGCGACGAGGAGAGCCTTTCGGCGGTGCTGCGGGGCGGGGAACGGTGCACGTTCTCCGCGGCGTTTCCGGTCGACGGGGAATTCGTGGTCCACGTGCCCGAGATCTCCGAGTCCGGCGCGCCGTCCCTGCGCGTTGAGATCGACGGCAAGGCCGCGCTCGACCGGCCCCTCCCGCGTGGCGAGGGCAAACCGTGGGAGTACTGGCAGTCGTTTTCCGTGCCGGTGGCCGCGGGTCCCCGGAGGATAGGCGTCGCCAATGGCGGGACGGGGGCACTCTGGACCGCGTTCGAATTGCGGCGTTTCCGTCGGCGGGAGGGACCCGACTTGGATGTCGCGGGGCAGTGCTGCGCGGATCACATCCTGCTCTGGCTGCGGCACCCGGAGTTCATCTGGCTCTGCCAGCGCGAGGGCCGTCGCCCGGCGCCGCAGCCGGAGGGCGTCCTCACCCTGGAGGGCGTGGCCGATGGTTCCTATGCCGTGACCTGGGTCGAGACAACGACGGGTGCAACGCTTGCCACCGGGTCCGCCGATGCCATCGACGGACGCATGGATCTCCCCACGCCCAAAGTCGACCGAAGCGCCGCGGCCAAGCTGGTGCGCTCGGCCTCGCCCAGCGCGCGACCCGCCGGATCGCCTCCGTAGGCGCAAGGACTCGGTCGATGGTTCGGCGGAAGGATCACCCTGAATTTGGGGTTTTTGCGTCAGTGCTTGCGGAGCATGGCATCGCAGGCGCGGTCGCGTGGGCCCCTGCCGCACGGACCTGTTAACGCAGCAGACCATGCCTTTGCTGGGCCGGGAGCAGGGAGTCGGCTTTCTGGCGCGCCTCAAGCGCCGCGGCGTTCTCGCCCAGCGCCTCCAGGACGACGCTCAGGTTGAGCCAGACCAAGCCGTAGCCGGGGAATTCCCGGGAGGCGCGCTCCAGGACCTCGCGGGCCATCTGGTCTCGGCCCGTGCGGTGGAGGAAGAACCCATAGTTGGAGTGGGCGTCAGGGTCGCGCGGTGCGATGCGCAGCCACTCCTCGTAGGCCTTCGTTGCGGTTGGGACATCCATGGCGACCGAAGCGGCCAAGGAGAGGGCGTACCAGCTCTTGGGGATGCCGGGAAAGCGCCGCGCCATGTCGGAGGCGATCTGGACGGCGCGCGCGTGATCACCGGCGCGCAGGGTCGTGGAGGCATGTTGGAAAGCTGCTGCCGGGTCCATCGGCGCGAGTCTGGTGGCCCTTTCGGCCGGGGCCACTGCCTCGGACTCTCGTCCCGTGGCGGTGTAATAGTTCGATAGGGCGATTTCCAGCAAGGCGCTGGGGGCCGGCTGAGCCCGTACGACGCCGGTGATGACCGAGTCGGCCCGCTCCCTCTCCCCGGCCTGCCAGAGCAACAAACTGTAATGCAAGACCGCTTCGGGATCGCCTGGCGACAGGGCCAGCAAGCGTTCCCACGCGTCGCGGGCGGCGCCGGCGTCACCGATTTGTTCCAGGATCGGTGGCAGGTACTTTAGAACCGATGGATTGTCGGGAGCGCGGGCCACCGCGCGCTCGATGGCCGCCCTCGCCCCGGGGAGGTCCCCGACGGCCCTGCAAATCAGGCCATCGATAGTGTCGCAGGCCAGGTTTTCGGGATCCAGCCGACGTGCGTCGGCCAGTGCTTGCCGGGCGCGTTCGATCCGGTTCAGGCGTATGGCGATCTCCGCCCGGGTGAAGTGGAAGCCGGGGTCTTTTGGAAAAAAGTCCCGGTTCTTTTCGACTGCCTGTTCGGCGGCGGCATAATCCCCGCGGCGCACCGCGCTATGGGCATCGCTCAGTTCTCGCTGCACCTGCGGGAGCGAGTCGGCTCGAACGAAGGCTTGCCAGTGGCTGTTGAGCTGGGCCCGGGCCTGTCTGAAGATCGCCAGCGTGGCGGCGTTGGGGTGGTCGCCCTTTGCGTCGAATTCCTCGAGCGAATGGCAATAGCTTGTGACGCAGTTCCGGTCAGGGGAGATGGGTGCCCCAAAGCACTTCAGCAAGGCGCAGAGGGATTGTTTGGCAGCCCGGTGGCGCAGCATGGGATCGTCCCCGCCGAGATCGCCAAACCGCGCTAGCCCGACAAGGGCACCGATGCTCCAGGAGACGGAAAAGATATAATTTGCGCCCTCCGTGTAGATGTCCACGGGCGTGAGGAGGAGAATTCGGATGGGCGCCTCAGGCAACGAAGGGAAGGAGCGCAGGAAGGCGTCATAGAGCGCCTTCGGATCCCACTGCTTCCCGACGAGCATGCCACGGATCCGATTGTGGGGCGGCAGGGGCACGGTCTCGGACGAGACACGGACGGGAAGGTCGAGTTCCGTTTGGATAACGTGCCCGACGGTGTCGAGAACCCGGTCTGGGACCGCGCCGACGGGCACGATCACCACAGTGAGGGTCTCCAGGAGAGCCAGTGACGGGCCGACCTCGCATCGCGGGAGCCGGTCGACGGGTTGCGTGATGGGCCACTGAGGCGGAGGAGTCACAACACCCACTTGAACCGGTGGCGGGACATGGCTCCCGGATCTGATCGCCTCGAGGGCGGCGAGCCGGTCGATGGCCTCCCTGTCATGTGAATTCAGTCGCAATCCTTCACGGTAGAGGAACGCGGCGCGCTCCAGGTCTCCTCGGCGGTCGCACTCGCGGGCATATCGCAGGACCCAGTCGGCGTGGTTGCCGGCAACGATATTGTCCCTCAGCGCGAGGACCCGCTCGGCCGCCAGCCTCGTGTGCTCCGGGTGGAAGGGATTGAGATGGGGATGGCGGACGACGATGCCCGCCACGAAAAGGACTGTCGCTATGGGAAAGGGCAGCGCCCACCAGAGCGTGCGGCGGCCTGCCGAGTCGGTCGTCCTCGGCCAGAAGTGCGGCCAGGCATACAGTGCGAGGGAGGCAGCCACCACGGCGCCGCCGATCCAACCGTAGGACATGCGGAAGGAGAGGAAGTCGCATGTGTAAATGGCGATGTCTGCGGGGATAAGCGCGGCGAACGCGACCAGGCCGAAGGCCTCTGCGGCCAGTTCTCGCCTCCCGCGCGGTGGGGCGTATCGGCGGGCCTGCCGGATCACGGCGGCCTCGGCCAGGGCGCGGGGCGAGGCGTCGATGGGGAGTTCCAGTTTTGCGGCATCGGCGACGCGCCCCTCCGGATCGATGTTCTCGTATGCGTCGGCAAGCGAGTCGATCAGGGCGTGCCAAGCCTCGATGGTCATCGGTTCTCGCAGCGCCTCCGCGATAATGTAGAAGAGCCTCAGGACGACGATGAGTCCTAGCACGATCGCCAGACCCTTGCTGGGGAAGATCCCGAAGAGGACGAGTCCGATGAGGAGGAAGAGGAGCGATTTGAACAGGTTCTGGAACAGGAGGTGCCTGATCATGGTGTCTGATCCCGCCGCACGGCAGGCTTCCTTGCATGGCACTCTGCCGTTTGCGGTGATTTCTCGCAAGGTGGTTTCGGGACATCCAGGCCGTTCCCGTGGCGAGAGGTTCGGGATTTCCGAGTCATTTCCCGGCGCGAGGGCGGGGCAAGCCAGTGCCATCTGCGCGCGGTTTCATTCATGTGGGAACTTCTGGTGGGTGGCGGAGTGCCTAACCCGGACATTTCACAGCCTTGCGGGCTGTGAAGTGTCCGGGCTCTGGGAAAACCGCGCGATAGCAACAGGTTGGGATGGAGACGCGCGCTCCAAAACGCCATTTTTCGAAATCACAAACTG
>JADLBR010000521.1 GCA_020847615.1 Verrucomicrobiia bacterium | reverse complement strand
TAGAACCCAAGTCAGAGGCTAAGTCACCATGAAGAAGACCTTGTTCCTTGCGGCGTTGGCGATCGCCTCCGCCCCGTTCGCATCCGCAATTACCTGCAACTGGTCAAATACCCTCGGCAATAACGACTTCGGCGCATTCTCGAACTGGAGCCCCGTACCCGCCACTTTTCAGGGCAATGCCTTCGATATCAATCTCAGCGGCGCCAACAGGTCTGCGATCACCAATACCCTGGCCCCGTCACTCGCGCTCTCCGGGCGCGTCCGTCTCGGAACCCAGGTCTCGAGGATGGGCGAACTCCTGATCTCGGGCGGCACGAATACCTTCGGCGATGGCATCCAGGTGGGCGCGACGGGAACGGGACTCTTCACGCTCACCAGTGGATACGTGGGGTTCCTCAGCAACTTCACGACGATCTCGGAGAGCTCCAATTCGGTCGGCACCCTCGCCATGAGCGGCGGCGCCTTCGTCGGCGACCGCGTCACCGCAGCGACAGCACTCGGCGCCTCGGGCACCATCGTCATCACGGGCGGCGATGTCACCATATTCCCGAACGACCCCACCCCGTCCCTCAGCACCAGCGGCTCTCTCAGGCTTGGCAGCGGGGCGGCGCAGTTGCACATCGGGGGCACAGCGCAGGTGACCGCCCAGACCTTGATACTCGGACCGGTGCCGGGCACTCCCATGGGACCGGGCCTCATGACCATGAGCAACGGTGTGCTGAATCTCACCGGTGCCACCCTGACAAATATGCCCCCCATCATCTTCTGCCCCGGGCGCACGGTGGACTTTGAGGGCGGCGTCTGGAATGTGGATGGCGATGTCAGGGGCGACATCCAACAGGCCATCTCGGCGGGTCTCCTCTACCATTCTGCGGGCAACGACTGGATCCGGGTCACGTTCGACACCACGAATACCGTGGTGAAAATCCAGCAGCCGACCGCCCTGGAATCCTGGCGCTTCCAATACTTCGGCACGATCGAGGACGCCGGCGACGCCGCCAACGCCGCCGACCCCGAGAACGATGGCATCCCGAACCTCGTCGAGTTCGCCTTCGCGCTCCACCCCCTGCAAGGCAACGCCGGACAGCTCCCGAATTGCACCGTCAGCGGCGGCAACCTCACCATCGAATTCACGCAGCCGGGGGGCGTCAGCGGCGTCAGCTACGGCGCGGAGTTCTCGACCAACCTCATGAATTGGTCCGCCGTCGCCAATTCCGGCACCGGCGCGACCAACGTCTTCACCGTATCGATCGAATCCCAGCCACGCGGCTTCCTTCGATTGCTGGCCATCGAGCAGTGACCGCCGCCAGCGCACCGCCACCCCGTCCCTCGCGCTGATCGGCGCAAGGGGTACCTCCACCGCGGGCTGGTGGTGCGCAGGCGCCGGGGCCGGCGGCGACCAGGTCACTCGATCGTGAGGGCGACCGCCTTCGCCAATTCCTCATTCGCGGAGACGCGGGGCGGCAGGCCGCTCGCGGTCTTGAGACCTCGGACTCTCAGTGCCTGGGTCCAGGCGTAGGCGAACGGAGCTTCCTTCTGGGGGACACCACCCGGGTCGGTGAAAAAGGTGACGCCGGCGTATCCCTTCGGGTGTTTGGAGTCATCGATGAACAGGCCGTCGATCCGGATCTCACGCGGCATGGAGCAGGGGTAGCCGAAGTCGTGCGTGCCGTCATTGCGCAGCCCGAACAGGACCGGGCTCGACGCGGCGCCCGCGCCCGGGATCCATCGGCAATTGCGGATGAGGGCATCGCCGTCCCAGGTCGACCCGTAGTCCGAGCGGAACGCGATCAGGTGCGAGCCATGCAGGGTGCAATCCTCCAGGATCAGGCGGCCCCGGCCGATGGCGTTGAAGCCCGCGTGACCGAGCGTGGTGCGGCGGATCACGTAGGACCCGGAAACGCCCTGATGCACGTCCATGCGGTTGAGCGCGCAGTCTTCCAGCAGGATGTTCTTCATGAAGTTGCTGCCGATCACGCCCCAGCGACTGCGGTCGGTGATGTCCTGCATGCGGCAGCCAACCATGCGGAAGTTCACCACCAGCGACGCGCTGTACCCATAGGTGCCCATGGAGACCGGCTTGCCGGCCGATCCGATGGTCCGATAGGTCTTGTGGGCGTCGATGGCGCAGTTGCGCAGCGTGATGTTGGCGCATTGGTGGATGTTCAAGAAGCCGGCGTAGGGGTGCCCGACCTCCGTCTCGCCCGTGACGCGGTGGGTCAGGCCTTCGACTTCGGTGTTCGAGCGGGCGATGCTGATGTTCCTGCTCCAATAGTTGTAGCCCTTTTCCTGACGCATGCGATTGGCCACGGTGGTGAACACTCCACCGCGCAGGACCAGTGGCCTCGGGTCGATCGGTCGGGCCTCGATCCGGGTGATGGTGTCGTAGTCCCATTCGATCGCGCCTTCCACCGAACCGTCCCGGCGCAGGATGAACACCTCTTTCTGGCCGGTGCCGCTGTTCTGGTTGAGGCCGCGCCGAATATAGATCTTCCGGTGGCTGTTCTCCACATAGACCAGGCAGTCGGCGGGAGGCCGCGCACCCAGGCTCGGCTGGTCCCGCGACAGGCGGTCGATTTTGATGTCCACCGGCTTTAGCAAGGAGCGCACCTCGAATAGCGGTCGCCGGTGGTTCTCGACGCCCTGGCTGTCGTCGATGAGGAAGCGCGAGGTGCTCCAGTCGGTGTCGGTCGCAATGACGGCCGTGAGCGCGCGGCGCCCGAGATGATAGGTGGCATCCGGTTTGGAACCGACGCTCCGCCCGCTCCGGTTGGCGAAGTCATGGGCCTTGCAGATCGCCTCCATGTCGTCGGTGACCCCGTCTCCGGCGGCGCCAAACGCCTCATACGTTACGATGGCGTTGGCCCCGGGCGCCGCGCGCGAATCGCCGGGGTTTTCGGCGTGGGCCCCGACCGCGTAAACGGAAAGAAAGACGATCCCGCTCCTCAGAAGAATACGTGTTCTCATGCGTCAATCGGAATCAATCAGGGTTGGACCAGATCCCTTCGCCGAACGCCGCACGCCCACGGATCCCGCCTCGCCCCGCCTCCCGGGCCGCACCGTGTCCACGCCCCATGGCCCTGTCACCACCACGGAATCTCCATCGCTCTGCGCCAACGGTTTCACATCAACCACTGGCCGCTCGCCCCGGAATGGCACCAGCGCCCACGCCAGCGTCACCGGCCCCTCGGCCCGGACCCGATAGTCCAGGCACGGGCGCGGCTTGCGCCGCGACACCAATCCCCAGCCGAGGACGGGATCCTCGCGTCCCTTGACGATCTCGAGCGAGAGCCCATCCCGCCCAACCGGGACGACGAGCAGGTTCGCGACGCCCAGATCGGTGCCCCACGCGGCAGCCGCCTCGGACTCCCGCGCCGCGTCATCCGCGTTGAGATGCCAGAGGATATCGTACTGGTGGGCGCCCTCACCACCCAGGCGATCGACGACAACCCAGTAATCCGGCTTCACGAAGACCACGGTCCGATGGTGCGTGACACGGGCGTCCCGCTTCGGGCCATAGCCGCTGTCGTATACGCCATCGGCCGCATCGAACTCGGGCGTGCTGACCCACAGGTTGTCGCACGGCGCCGCGGTCTCGTACGTCTCCGTCACCCCCCTTCGGTGCTGCTCCTGCCCATCGACCAGCACGGTGTTGTGGGCCCATGTCCCCAGCACGTGGCGCCGCCACTTGCTCTGGTCGTAGGAGAAGGTCCCGCCCTCGGTGAGCAGCGTGCGGCCCATCGCCCAGATAAAGAGCGTCAGCTTGTCCTCGTGCTGGTGCCCGATGCCGAAAGGACCCGCCTCGAAATGCAGGTACTTGTCCTCCACCCCCCATCCCGACCGCATGAGGTACCAACCCGCATACGGCAGCGCCACCGAGGTGTACTCCGGTTCCCGCCCCTCCGCGCCACGGGTCGCCGCCCAGAGAAAATCCTGTCGCCCGAAAAGCTCCACGCCCTCGCGCATCGAATCCCGAACCGCCGTGAGGCCCGCGTCGTTCAGCGGCGGCAGGTATCCATCCGGCATCATGACCTTGAGGTTGTAATCGTACATCCGCTCCAGCAGGCCCAGATAGCCCGGCGGCATCTCCACCCCGTTCAGCCGCGCCAGTTTTAGCAATTCCACGAAGTTCCTCCGCGACACCTGATGGTATCCGGTGGTCAACTCCTTCTGCGCCCCGTCGGGATACACCTGCCGATCCAACTCCGCGGCCAGCCGGTCGATCGCGGTCTTCCGCCAGAGCGCGGCATCCCGGCACTCAGGCAACAGGATGCCCAGGTGCCCGAGGCCGTTGCATTCCATCGTCACCCAGTTGCCCCCGTGCTCCGGGTGCTCGACCGTGATCCGCATCAGGTGACGCGCGTGCTCGATCCAGGACTTGAGGAACATCACGAGGTCATCCGCCGTCAGCGACGGCGAACCGAGAAACCTGTACAGCGCGTCCGGCCAGGCCCCCGATGTCCGTATCCCGGCCTCGATCGTCCGCCATGTGAGGGTGTCATTGCCCGTGGAATAACGCGGATAGGGATTGTCCTCGATCCACGCCCGCATCTGCGCGATCCACTCCCTGGCGTACTTCTCGTCCCCCGTCCTCCAATAGGCGTCGCCCAGCGCGTTCCATCCCGGAAAACGGTTCAGCCCATAGGTCCACTCGCGCGTGAATGCCGGATCGTCGGGCGGCAATTTGTTCGCCGCCCAGTTGATCCGCTCCCCAAGGAAGAAACCCCCGTGCATGTGGCGGCACACCGCATCCGCCGCGCTGACATCCGGGGTCTCGGACTCGCAGACGATCGTGATCCGGTCGCCGGTCGGCCTATCCGACCACACCCAGAAATCCAGCGCCGCCCACGGGGTCCAGTCCGTGGGGATGGACTCGCACGCGACGCCATCCCGCAGGTCGACCCACAGCCCAGACCGCTTCCCCGATTGGGCCACCTCATCACTCGGGCTCAACCCGCGCCACACATCGGCGCCCTCGGCGCCCTCGAAATCGGCCAGCACCCTCGGCTCCGCGCCATCCAGCCGGATCCCGTCAAACGCAAGTCGTGTCTCGGCCTTTGGCTTCCTGCCCCCGTACGTCGCTGAGAAGGAGACCCTGTTAATGTGGTGCCAGCCGATCGGCTTCCGGGCCGTCTTGAACTTCGCCAGCGGGATCGTGAACCGCTTCCAGCCCTCGAAATCCACCGTGAATCCCGATCCAAAATAGTCCCATCCCTCGCTGCCGCCAACGGCGGGCTTCACCGCCGCGGGCCGGTCCCGCCAGTCGAACCACCACTTCGGCGTCGCCCGCTCCCGCATGTGCCGCAACATCGCCTCCTTCGC
>JADLBR010000520.1 GCA_020847615.1 Verrucomicrobiia bacterium | reverse complement strand
GCGACGGTCAACGAGGGCACGCTGTTCCTCGCGGGCAACAACCGCCTCGCGACCAACGGCAACATCACCGTCGTCGGCGGCGTCCTGGACCTGGGCGGCAACAATCAGGACAACGCCGCGGAGATGATCTTCCAGGGTGGCCTGACCACGAACGGCACGATCACGAAGCTTGGCAGTAGCTACGACGGCCGCGCGGGCACCGTGGCGGCGAACCTCGAGGGCCCCGCGGGCCTGACCAAGACCACCGCGGGCACCCTGATCCTGTCCGGCAGCAACAGCTATTCGGGCGAGACCCTGATCGCGGGCGGCTCGCTGCGCATCGATTCGGCCAACGCGCTGCCGGGCGGCATCGGCACGACGGGCGGCACCAGCACGCTCAACCTGACCAACGGCGGCGTGCTGGGCATCAACATCGCGCAGACCTTCACGCGCGACCTCGGCACGGGCATCGAGGACGTCCGATGGTCCGACGGCGGCGGGTTCGCGGCCTACGGCGCGGATCGCCACGTCAACATCGGCGGCAACACCCAGACCCTCAGCTTCGGCCAGGCCAATTTCGTCGGCCTCGATGGCGAACTGGTCTTCGGCGCCGATGACTCGACCCACACGCTGGTCTTCGAAAATCCCTTCACGCTGGTGGGCACCAACCGCTTCCGCGCGAACAACGGGTTCGCCGCGGTCGATGGCCGCATCATCGGTGATATCGACGGAACCGGTAGCTTCTGGAAGACCGGCGATGGGGTACTCGAGCTGACCGGCAGCAACACCTACAGCGGTGGCACCGAGGTCTTGGGTGGCCAGTTGCTCCTGAGCGGGTCCAACTCCCTCTCCGCAAACAGCCTGCTGACGATCTCGAACTTCGGCGTGATTACCCTCGGGGCAACGGACTTTACGCGGAACCTCGGCACCAATGGCGGCGAGGTGGTCTGGACCGGCAGCGGCGGCTTCGCCGCACTCGGCGCGGATCGCGCCGTCAACTTGGGTGGCAACACGCAGCAGGTCGTCTGGGGCTCGGGCTTCTTCGTGCCTGAGGTCGTGGACGGCAGCGTCCTGGTGCTCGGACGCACGGGCACGACCCACACCGTGGATTTCCAGAACGACATCGATCTGGGTGCGTCCAACCGCACCGTGCGCGCGGGCGATGGCGACGCCGCCGTCGACGGCATCCTCAGCGGCGTGCTCACCGGTTCCGGCGGCCTGACGAAGACCGGCCCCGGAAACCTGCTGATAAACAACACCAACCTCTTCACCGGTGGGTTTGCGATCGAGGACGGTGTGGTCTATCTGGCGGGCGGCGACAATCGCCTCGACGGCGCCAACGCGCTCACGCTCGGCAGCAGCGCCAGCAACTTCAGCGGCGCGCTCGTCCTGGGCTCCGGCGGCACGAAGTCCGACCAGACCTTTTCGGGCATCGCCACCGCGGGCACGGGGATCAGCAATGCGATCATCGGCGGCGCCTCGGACATCTCGACCCTGACGCTGGACCTCGCCGGCGGGGTCACCAATGACTATCGCGGCGTCCTGGGCGCCGTCGGCATCCCCAATGCCGAGAACCTCGCCCTCACCAAGTCCGGCGACGGCCTCCTGATCCTTTCGGGCATCAATTCCTACACGGGCATGACACTCGTCACAGGCGGCACCCTGGCCGTCGGGCGCGACGCGGCCCTCGGCGGCGACCCGCTCTCCCTCATCACCAACCAGTTGACGCTCAATGGGGGAACGTTGCGCGCGACGAACACCTTCGCCATGCTCGCCAACCGCGGCACCACGCTCGGTGCCTCCGGCGGCACGATCGAGGTCGACGGAAGCCGCTTTGTGACCAACCTCGGTGGGATCTTTGGTTCCGGTGGCCTCACCAAGTCAGGAAATGGCGTCCTGATACTGACCAAGGACAGCGAGTACTCCGGAAATACGGTCGTGGCCGGGGGCGTGCTGCGCCTTGACCAGACCAATGCCTTGCCCGGGGGGACACTGGGCGCCGGTGGGCCCGGCAACCTGATGCTAACCAACGGCGGCATCATTGGGCTTGGTGCCACTAACCTGACGCTCGGCCTGGGCACCGGGGCGGGCCAGATCCAGTTCACGGGCGACGGTGGCTTTGCCGCCTACAACGCGACCGCAAACCGCACGGTGAACATCGGTGGCGCGGGCGCGACGTTGACGTGGGGCAGCGGTGGGTTTGTTCCCGACGGCAACGCGCTCATCCTCGCGACGACGGATTCCACCAATACCCTCATCCTCGCCAACGGCATCAACCTGGGAGCGGGTTCGGTGGCCACCCAGCGCGAGTTCCGTGTCAACAACGCCGGATCGGTTGGGGATGATGCTTCCCTGGTGGGGGTCATCAGCGGCACCGCGAGCAACGACTTCCGAAAGACGGGCGCGGGGCGCGTGCTGCTGACCAGGAACAACACGTTCGCCGGCAGGCTGATCATCGAGCAGGGGGTCGTGAATATCACGAACGAGCTTGCCCTGAACGACATTGCCGGGAGCTATCGTGAGGATGCGGTGCTTCTAGACGGCGGCACGCTGCTGTTCTCGGGTGGCGCCAACTTCACGCTCGATGACGCCAACCGCGGTTTCATGATCGGTGCCAGCAACGGAACCCTGGACGTCGCCTCGGGCAGGACGATCACGATGACGAACACCTTCATCGCGGGGTCCGGCGATCTGACAAAGGCGGGAAGCGGCGCGCTGGAATTCCGCATGCTCTCGAACCGATTCACGGGCCGCACCATTCTTACGGGCGGCGCCCTTTCGATCGACAGCGAGGCGGACCTGGGCATCGCCCCGGGCTCGTTCGTGACCAACCAACTGCAACTGAATGGCGGCACGCTGCGCACGCTGGGACCGAACAACTCTACCCTCCTGCTGGATGACCCGACGAGGGGCATCCTGCTCACGGGCGACTCCGCGTTTGACGTCAACGCGGCCAGCAAGACCATGATCGTCAGCAACGAGATCGCCGGCGCGGCGGGGCAGGACCTCCAGAAGGTGGGCGCCGGCCTGCTGATCCTGGGCGGGACGAACACCTATCTGGGCGCCACGGTCGTGCGCGCGGGCGTCCTGGCGGTCGGCGAAGAGGCCAGTCTTGGCGGGAATCCCGCCACCTTTCAGGCCGGCCAGCTAACGATCAGCAACGCCGCAACGTTCCGGGCGCTGGACACTTTCGCGATCGATGACTCGCGGCGCGGCGTCACCCTCGGCAATGGCGGCGGTTTCATCAGCGTCGATGCCGACGAGACCCTGACCATCAGCAACGTCGTGGCCGGCATCGGCACGCTGACGAAGGTCGGCAACGGCACCCTGATCTTGGCGGCGACCACGAACACCTACTCGGGCGTCCTGGGCAGGAGCACCGGCATCACGACGATCGCCGGGGGCACGCTCGCCATCAACAACGAGTTGAAGTTGGGCGTGCTGACCAATGACGCCGTGCCGTTCGTGGCAAACGCGCTGACGATCAGCAACGGGGGGATCCTCAGGGCGCTAGGTTCGTTCACGATCGACGATCCGTGGCGCGGTGTTGAGGTAGGAACCGGCGGCGGCGGGTTTGAGGCGGACAGCGGCGCGACGCTCACCCTGGCCAGCAACCTCATCACCGCCAACCTGATCACGAAGTACGGCAACGGCGTGCTGGCCATCAACGGCACCAGCAACGTCCTTGGGAACGTGGTCGTCACCAATGGTGGCCTGACGTTCCACGATGCAGACACCGACCAGACTCTGATCAACGGGAGCCTGGTGTTTAGCGAGGTGACGAACTCGCCCAACACGACCTACAGCCGCGTGAACCGGGGCGATTTCAGCGTGACGAACGACATCTTGATTAACGTGGGCGGTGCGAAACCGCAGACGACCGCGAACGCGCAGTTCAAGATCGAGGCGACGACCAACGACTTCGGAACCCTTGGCGATGGGATGGGTCTGCTGGAGAGGCTGGTGAACGGCACGCTGGCCCAGGGCGCGAATGGTGTGGTGGTTGGGGACTATGCCCGGTTCGAGATCGGGGTGCCACGGACCAATGCGCTGGTCACGATCGGCCAGAAGATCACGATTGCGACCACCGGCCCGAACTATAGCGGTGACCAGCGGAATCTCGACTTCCGCGCAGAGAACGTGGGCACGTTCAACACCGGCACGATGCGGTTCGATGTGACCAACGTCGTGATGCGCGACGGTTCGTACTTGCGGGTCAACGAGGTCAATAGCGAAGTCCGTATGGGCCTCTCCCTGGAGGGCACCGGCTACCTGAGCAAGAGCACCTCGGCGGAGAACGAGGACTTCGATCTCCTGAACGTCGTGTCCAGCAGCCCGGGTTCGGCCAGGACCCTTCAGATTGGCACGATCAACGGCGTGTCCGATCAACCGTTCCGGAGCGTGCTGTTTGGGACCGGGAGCGAGGATGTGACCTTCGACGTGTACCGCGGCAAGCTGACGATGACCAATGGCGCGGCGATCTACGGGACCGCGAAGGTCTCCAGCGGCGTCTCGTCCTTCGAGATCCTCCAGGGGACGACCGGTTACGTGCGGCAGGTGCTGGTGCAGGATGGGGCCTTCTCCAACCGCGGCGACCAGGTGAGCTTCAGCAACGTGGTGGTTTCCGGTGGCTTCGCGTACCTCGATGGGGGCGAGTCGTACGTCACGAACCTGTACATGAGCGGCGGCACGAGCATCGTGGCCACGGCGGGCGTCTCGCTGGGCCAGGCGACGTTCGACGGCGGTACCCTTCGCGCGATCAATGACCGATACCTCAACGCGTTTACGGGTGTGACGTTCACCAACGGTGGCGGGACGATCACGGTGGATCCGGGCGCGACGCTGGTGATGGACGACGCCATGGACGGCAACGGAGGGTTGACGAAGATCGGCACGGGCACGTTGGTCCTGTCCAACGCCAACACCTACCTGGGCGGCACGACCCTGAGGGATGGCACGATGCTGCTGGCGGGCGGGAATGATCGCCTGGCGAGCGGCGGCAACCTCACGATCGAGGGCGGCACGCTGGATCTGGATGGCAACAACCAGGACAACTCGGCGGCGGTCTCCTTCCAGGGCGGCCTGACGACCAACGGCACGATTACCAAGACCGGCGCGGCGTTTGATGCGCAGGCGGGCATCATCGAGGCGATCCTGGCCGGTGACGCGGGCCTGACGAAGACCGGCACGGGCACGGTGACTCTGGTCGGTGGTTCGGCGAACACGTTCACCGGCCTGACGACGGTCAGCGGCGGCACGCTGGCCCTGAACAAGACGCCGGGCGTGAACGCGATCGTGGGCGATGGTGTGGGCAGCAAGACGAGCAATGACATCCTGATCAACGGCGGCACGCTGCTGTGGCTCGCGAGCAATCAGGTGGACAACACCGCGACCATCACGATGACGAGCGGCACGATGAACCTGAACGGCAAGAAGGAGACGCTCTACGAATTCCACAACCTCGGCGGCACGTTCAAGAGCGGGCGCGGCGGCGGGCTGACCGTCATCGACCCGACGTGGGGTGAGGGTTCGACGAACCTGCTCGAGGCGGGCACGACGGACTCCTACGGCAATCTGGTGATCGCGGGCGGGTTCAACCGCGTGCACGGCGCGGAGGATTTCGGTACCCCGGCGAGCCTGACGGTGGGGACCGGCGGCCTGGTGTTCAGCAATAGCACCAGCCCGAGCCTGATCCTGAGCGCGGACCACAACGCGGCCGGCAGCCTGATTCTCGGCGGCGACGTGAGCTTCGTCGGCAGCTCGGGCACCGCCTCGATCGCCAGCGGGCCAGCGCTGCTGTACGATGGCGAGAACTATAGCGTCGATGGCGATCAGACGGGCCTGGTCCGCGGGTTCGTGGACCTAAACGGCGGCACGCGCACCTTCGACATCGGGAATGGCGCGTCGGCGGTGGACATGAGCGTGACGGCCAACATCGTCAACCTGTCCAACTCGGTGGCGGGCCTCCTGAAGTCAGGGGTCGGCACGCTGCTGCTGGGCGGCACCAATTCCTACGACGGGCCGACGACGGTCGGGGCCGGCACCCTGCTCGTCAACGGTGACAACTCTCTGGCGCAGGGCCTTGTGACGGTGCTGGGTGGCGGTACCCTGGGGGGCAACGGGACCATCGGCGGCCAGGCGATCTTCGAGGCGGGTTCGACCAATGCGCCGGGCTTGTTCGGCCCTGGTGTCCAGACATTCGCGAACGGGATGGTGTTCTCGAATGCGGCGGTGTTCCAGTGGGAGCTGACGACCAACGCCAGCGCGCTCGCGTTGCGCGGGTCGTTCTTCGATGGGGTGGACATGAGCAGCAACCTGCTGGAGATCGCCTCCGGGGCGACGATGTCGCTGGTGTTCAATAGGCCTGACAGCTCGGTGAACTGGAGCGACACGTTCTGGGACACGAACCAGAGCTGGCTGGTGTTCGACATGATCGGCTCCGGTGCGACCAATGGCGGCACGGCGAATTTCGCCCTCGATTCGAGCTTCCTCGATTCGCTGGGGAACGACCTCGCCACGGCTCGCCCGGGCTGGGGCTTCTACACGTCGTTCGACGGGAATGGTGATCTGTACCTGAACTACGCGATACCCGAGCCCGGCACGTGGGCGCTGATGGTGGTGGGCCTCGGTCTCATCGGCTACCTGCGGCGCCGGCGCAAGGGCTGAACGGCTGTCAGCGCGATCAAATTGAAAATGCCCCGCCCTTGGGCGGGGCTTTTCGTTTTGTTCGTCCATAGTAGCCGCGCCTGCTCGCACGTAGCCACGCCCGCGGAGGGCGTGGGGTCCCATCTCTGCGCGAGATGGGCTACGAGGGATGCGTGGCGTGGGGTCTCATCTCTGCGCGAGATGGGCTGCGGACTGTGGGAGACGGGCTTCGCTTTGCGACGGCGCGGGGCTTTCCAAGCAGGGGGTGGCCTGATTATGATCCGCGGATGATTCTTGGAAAGTTGCGCGGGGGACACGTTTTGGCGGTGTGGCTTTCCGTGTTCCTCGGGGGTCGGATCGGGTTGGCCGAGGGCGGGGTCAAGTTCGGGGAGGTCGGCGGAGAGATTTCCCTGGAGACGCCGCGTTGGGCGATGGCGCTGGATGCGAAGACCGGGGCAATCCGGAGGATCGAGGATCGATCCTGCAAGGGCACCCTGCTGCGCGGGGGTCCCGAACTGTGGGAGATCGAGCGGCACAAGGAAACAGAGGTGGTGGCCACGGGTTGTGCGATGCGCCACGCGTGGGATGCGGGCAAGGGCGAACTGACTCTGGAGTTCGATGGCCCCGATGCCGCGGTGATAGTGACATGCGCGGCGGCCGAGGAGGGGCCGCTATGGCGCGCTGAGGTCCGGATGAAGGGCGGGATGATGCTGGGATGGCGATTCCCTGCCCAGCTCGAGTTCGACGCGGCGGATCTGGAGGAGTTTGTTTTTCCTGAGAATCTGGGCCTAGCGTTTGCGCGGCCATTCTTCGAGCCGGGGGGGGCCGGGGTCGAGGGGCACCCTTTGGGGCCGAAGGGCCTGCTGCGGGTTACGGGCGACCGGTGCAACATGCGCCCGATGGACGATGGGCCCGTGCCCGTGAGGCCCGGCAAAGATGCGGTGGGATGGCTGCCGGAGTGGTATCGGAGGGAGATGCCGCGCTGGCGCGTCGTGGCAAATCGTTGTCCGGCGGGTGGCAAGCACGACCTGTCGTTGGTCGAGACCGAGCATGGGCCGTGGTTATCGGGCTATCGGCTCGGCGGTTGGGGCTGGCTGTTTCGATTCGGGGGGAGGCTGGAGGATCGGGAGGCGCGACCACAGGTGGCGAGCCTGATCGCGATTCTGACGAAGCTCTACCAGACGCCACCCGTGGCCGCCGAGGGGGTGACGATCCCGGCGGCATTCGTGGGCAAGCCGCCGGGAGCGTGGCCAGAGCCACCGAAGCGCGTCGGTGTGGTCCTGTCACGGCCATCGGCGCGACCGGGGGTACGCGTGGAGCCCAGCCCTACGCACTGGATATCGGAACTAGGACGACAGAGATGGGTTAGGGAGAGCGGCATCGAGATTGCCGTCCTCCGGGATGCGGGGGCGTTGCGGGCGGCCCTGGCCGAACCGCGGCGCTGGTTCGCGTTCATCAGCGCGCTCGGCGAGGGATTTCCGGTGGAGTCGCCCGACCGGGCCGACGCGATGCTGGATGCCATCCGGGAGTACGTGCGGGGCGGCGGCATCTGGTGGGAGGCGGGCGGCGGGTACTCTTTCTATCGGGCGCTCGCTCCCAACAGGGACATGAAATTCACCACGGCGAATCGGGATTTCTGCGACTTCGCGGCGCTGCGTTCCACCGCTGGGCGATGGGCGATGTTTGGGGTTCAGCGACCCGAGGACATCTTCGTGCCGCGCGGCGCCGAGGTCGGGGCGACGGGCCCCGCTGGGAAGCGCGTCGGCTATTACGCGCACCAGTTCGATGCCTTTGCCAAGGCGGGCCAGGCAATCACATTGCCGGCCCAGCAGATGGTGGTCGGGAGTCCGCACCGCGATGTCCTGCGCGAGTACGGCCGACGGAGCGGATTTGAGCGCGGCCTGGCGGAGAAGGCGAAACCCGAGGTGGTCGACAGATTGAAGCGCTGCATCCTCCTGAAGGTCAGCACGCGAAATCTCGCGGAAACCGCGCGCGTTGCCGAAGGGTTGCCGGCCCCGGTGCTCCTGCACAGCTCGGACTACTTGCGTGGGGGATTTGATAAACAGTACCCGGATCACCTGCCGCCGCATCCCGACGTGGGCACGGCGGAGGATCTGGCGCGGGTCCTTCAGGTGTGCCGCGAGAAGGGGCATCTTTTCATGCCGTACACAAACCCGACGTGGTGGTGCGTCACCCCGAAGGGTCCCACGTTTGAGCGGGTCGGGGATGCGCCGCTGTCCCGAGATCTCGATGGGCAGACCTATCCCGAAAGCTATGGGCTGACGACCATACAGGGATATAGCGTTTGCGGTTGGCATCCGGCCGTGCGGGCGGCGAACGACGTCACCCGCGAACAGTTCACGAAACAATATCCCGTGGATGTGCTCTTCCAGGATCAGGTCGGGGCGCGCGGGCACAAGTGGGACACCAATCCCGCCGCGCCGCATGCCGGGGCCTACATCGAGGGGATGCATCGCATCGCACACGCGGATTCGAAGCACGTGCCGCTCGGCACGGAGGACGGCGACGACAGGCTGATCAACTGGGAACTGATGTTCTGTGGCCTGAGCGCCCCGTGGTTGCCGAATCGCCCCGGGAACACCCACGTCCTGTATGAGGACCTCTGGCCCGAGGGGGCCTGGCGGCATGAGCCGATGGCGCTGTTCCTGGCGCACGATAAGGTACTTTTCTACCATCACGACCTCGGTGGGTTCGTTCGCAACCGCCTCGATCTCTCGACCACGCTCGCCATGGGTTACGGCCTGAGCTGGAATACGCGCTCGGCGGAACCTGACGAAAGGGAGCGGGATTGGCTCGGTCGGCTCTGCCGCTTGCAGGCCGCCATCGGGCCCCGCTGCGCCGGGCGTCCTCTGGACGAGTTCTCCTATCTGGCGCCGCGCGTCATCCGCAGCCGGTGGGGCGATCTGGAGATCGTGGCGAATCTCTCGGCGGAGCCATGGAGGATGGATGACAAGATCGAGATCGCGCCCGAGGGGTTCATGGCGCGGGCGCCGGATCTGGTGGCCGGTATTTTTGCCAATTGGCAGGGCGGGGCCTGCGGTCGCGAGGGGAAGTGGATTATCCACGAGAAGGGGCAGGAACCCTGGGAGGCGGCAAGAGAGCCGTGAGGCAGGCATTCCTGCCTGCCGCGGGGAATCGTGAACGCGGGGGCAGACAAGAATGTCTGCCTCACGGGGGGGTCATTCCGCGACCGCTGCGACCAGCGCGATTTCGGCCGGGTTGACGCGGGCGGTATCGAACTGTTTGGCGGCGGCGGCCATGCGGATGAGCGCGGCGGGGAGGGGCATGGGGGGTTTGTCGTCGCCCTTTTTGGCGCGGTGGAAGCGCACGGGATTGATGCGGGCGACGACGTAATGGCGGAGATAGGGGGACTGAAAGCCGCGTCGCTGAAGCTCGGCGATGATGTTCTTGACGATCGCATCGATACCGGAGAGGCGGGCGGCCCAATTCTCGCGCTGGGAGAGACTGGCGGCGAGTCCGCGTTCGGAGAAGCGGTCCACTTTGCGGAGGAAGGGCTGGTAGGCGCCGCCGCTGAATCGCTTGTCCTCGGCGTAGATGATGCCGAGGGTGATGAGTTCCGGTGCCTCGAACTGGTCGGCGAAATCGCACTCGTGGGCGCGAGGCTGTCGGGCGGCAAGTTCTCGAGCCATGCGGATGACCTCGAGGCTGCGGTCGCGCAAGTTGTGGGCCTTCTCGGTATTGAGCGCGAGGATGCGGAAGGAGAGCGACTCGTCGGGTGAAACCAGGACGGTGACCTGGCGGAGGCCAAGGATCTTGGCCGCCGCGAGGCGGTGTCGTCCATTCGGCGTCCACCATCCGCCATCGGCGGATGGCACGACGATCAGTGGATCGAGAAAGCAGCCGCTCTGGCGAATCCTGTCGGCCAGACGTTTCGTGTGCGTCGGGGAGAGGTCTCGCTGGAAGGGGGTGGGTTCCAGGGCATTCAGGGGCAGCGTTGCTAGCAGGATGGGCTTGCCAGAGAGCGGTTCGCGGTAAGCGCCGATGGGAGCGCCCCCGCGTGCGCGAATGAGTTCGGCCAAGGGGGAGATCTCCGCCGAATCGATGGGAACCGGGATCTCGGGAGCCGCTGGCCCGCGGCTCGCCTTGGCGGGCGTGAGGCGTTTTCGGTTGCCGGTGGGGCTCTTGCGGGGTTTTTGGGACACGCCCTTCTTTATCGCCATGTTTAAACGTAGCCCGTGATATCGGGCAGCCAAGCGCGCGCAGGATCCCATCTCTGCGCGAGATGGGCTACGCCGGGAATACGCGCTGCGCCGGAAAGGCGCGCGTAGCCACGCCCGCGCAGGGCGTGGAGGACCCCATCTCTGCGCGAGATGGGCTACGTTGGGTGCGGGATGGGCTACGTTGGGATGCGGCGTGGACCGTCCCCACCGTGGCGGGTTGGGCGCATTCGGATTGGCGAATAGGCGATTTTGGCCTAATTCTAGAATTTTATGGGTGAAAGCGCGGAGGGCAAACGCGGGCGTTGCGATGTGGCGCGGTTTGCCTTCGCGGTGTTGGCGGCGGTCGCCACGCTGGTGTTGCTGTGCCTAGGGGGCCTGGTGACGAGCAAGGGTGCGGGGATGGCCGTGCCCGATTGGCCGACCAGTTTCGGGTACAACATGTTCTTTTTCCCATGGTCGATGATGGTGGGCGGGGTGCTCTACGAGCATTCCCATCGCCTGATGGGCTCTCTGGTGGGCGTCCTGACGACGGGCCTGATGGTGTGGATCTGGTGGGCGGAGCCGAGGCGCTGGCTTCGGGGCGCAGCGGCCGGCGCGGTGATCATGGTGGTCATTCAAGGGTTGCTGGGGGGGATGCGGGTCGTTTGGGCAAAGGACCAGATCGGCATCATCCATGCGGTGTTGGGGCAGGCATTCTTTGTGCTGGTGGGGGCGATCGCGCTCTGGAGCAGTGGCTACTGGGAGCGGGTGGTTTCGGCGGCCCGTCGCGTGGAATGCGGGGGGACGGGGCCCGTGGGCCGGGCGGGTTTGGCTGTGCTGGTGCTGGTGGTGATGCAGCTGGTGCTGGCGGCGACGATGCGACACGCGCACCGGGGGCTCTCGATACCGGATTTTCCGCTGGCGTATGGCCAGATCTGGCCGTCACTGGATGAGGCCGCGCTGGCCTCGATCAACCGGTTGAGAGGCGAGGCGCTGGGGTTGCCAGAGACGACGGCGGGACTGATCCTGCTTCAACTGGCGCATCGGCTGGTGGCGGTGGCCGCGGTGGTGGCGGCGTGCGGGCTGTTCGCGCGCGCGCGACGCCTACGGGATGGGGTCGGGGTCGCCGGTTGGGCCGGCTGGATTCTGGGATTGATGGCGGTCCAGTTTGTGCTGGGCGCATGGACGGTCTGGAGCAACAAGGCGGCGGACATTGCGACGGCGCACATGGCGACGGGCGCGATTCTGTTGGCGGCGGTGTCGCTGATGCTGATCGTGGTGGCCCGACTGGGGATGGAAGGAAACGCGTTGGAAGGGGGCGAGCGATGAGCGCCGTATCCGTGGCGACGGGATCGGGTGGGGCGTCGCCGGCTCGCGCGATCTCGGATTGGCTGGAACTGACCAAGGTCCGTTTGACGTGCATGGTCGTGATGACGGCCGGTGTGGGCTTCATCCTGGGTTCGGGTGCCGGGGTCTCGTGGGTGGGACTCGCCTGGGCGCTCGGGGGCATCGGTTGCGTGGCGGCGGGCGCGGCCGTCCTGAATCAATGCATGGAGCGGGAACTGGACGCGCTGATGGAGCGGACCCGGTATCGGCCCTTGCCGGCGGGCCGGACATCGCCGAAGAGCGCGATGATCGGAGGGCTCGTGATCGCGGCGCTGGGCCTGGGCATCCTCGCGGCGAGGACGCGGCCTTTGGCGGCGTTTCTGGCCGCGGCGTCGCTGGGCATTTACCTGCTGTGCTACACGCCGATGAAGCGGTGGAGCACACTCAATACGCTGGTGGGCGCGGTGCCCGGCGCGCTGCCGCCGGTGCTGGGATGGGCGGCCGCGGCGGGCGAGCTCACGCCCATGGCGTGGTTGCCTTTCTGGATCATGCTTCTGTGGCAGGTGCCGCACTTCTTCGCGATCGCGTGGATATGCCGCGAGGATTACGCGAGGGCGGGTTTCTGGATGCTGCCGGTGGTAGATCCCCTCGGGTGGGGCACGGGGGGATGGTGTGTGATCTGCTCCGCGGGACTGGTGCCCGCCGGCGTGCTGGCGATGTGGATGGGCATGGCGGGCGCGGGGTTCGCCGTGGCCGCCGGAGTGGCGGGTTGGGTCTTCGTGCATCTGGCGTGGAGGTTTGCCTGCCGGCGGGGCGACGGCGAGGCCCGGGCGCTGTTCCTGTATTCTTTGTGCTATCTGCCATTTGTGCTGCTAGGTTTGGCGGTAGCCGATAGGCTTTGAGGTATGTCGGAAATCTCGGTTGATGTGGAGGGCGTGGCCCACCGGTTTGGCGCGGTGGTGGCCCTAGATGGCGTGGGTTTCTCTGTCGGGGCGCGGCAGATGTTCGCGTTGCTCGGCCCGAATGGCGGGGGCAAGTCCACGATCTTCCGGCTTCTGGCGACGGTCCTTCCATTGCAGGAGGGTCGCGCGGTGATCGGCGGTTTCGATGTCCGGTCGGAAGCGAGGGCGGCCCGGTCCATCCTGGGCGTGCTGTTTCAGCATCCGAGCCTCGATCGCAAGCTGACCGTCGAGGAGAACCTGCGGCACCATGGCAGGCTGTACGGGCAGAGCGGCGCGTCCTTGGGCCAGCGCATCGGCGAAGTCTGCGAGCCCCTCGGGTTGGCGGAGCGGCGGGGCGCGACCGTGGAGCGGCTCTCGGGCGGCTGGCAGCGCCGGGCGGAAATTGCCAAGGCCCTTGTGCCGCGCCCCAGGGTGTTGCTCTTGGACGAGCCCACGACAGGACTGGACCCGGCGGGCCGACGGGATTTTTGGAAGCATCTCGAATCGATCCGCGCGCAAGAGGGCTGCACGATCCTCGTGACGACGCATCTGATGGAAGAGGCGGCGCGCTGTGATCAGGTGGTGATCCTGGACCGCGGCAAGGTCGTTGCCACGGGAGCTCCGGCGGAGCTGGTTGCCGGGGTGGGGGGCAATGTGGTGACGGTGGGGACGCGCGAGCCGGGCCGGTTGATCCAGGCGGCCCGGGAGGATCTGGGCGCGGAGGGGCATCGCTGCGGCGGCGGCGTGCGCTTCGACGGGGGAGACGGCCCCGCGCTGGTGAAGGAATTGAGCGGCAGGTATCCGGACATCATCGAGAGCGTCACGTTGGCGAAACCGACGCTGGAGGATGTGTTTTTCGCCAAGACGGGGCACGGGTTGAACGAATGAAAGAGAGTTATCTGCGATCGGGGGTGCTCGCCGCCTGGACGTTGCTGGAGCGGGAGGTGGTCCGGTTCTTGCGGCAGAGGAACCGGGTGATTGGCGCGCTGGCGACGCCGGTGATCTTCTGGCTGATGCTGGGTCACGGCATGGGGTCGTCATTCCGGGCCGAGGGGCAGGGGGGCGGGGATTATCTGGAGTATTTTTTTCCTGGGATGATCCTGCTGGTGGTGCTGTTCACATCGATTTTCTCGACCATATCGATCATCGAGGACAGGAGGGAGGGGTTCATGCAGGGGGTGCTGGCGTCGCCGGCACCGGAATGGGCGATCGTGATGGGCAAGGTGTTTGGGGGAACGGTGCTTTCTGTGCTCCAGGCGGGCCTGCTGCTGTGCCTTGCGCCGCTGATCGGGATCCGGATGGGCGTGCAGGGGTCGGTGCTCGTGCTGGGCGCCGTGGCGATCGTGGCGCTGGGCCTGACCGCGCTCGGGCATGCCCTGGCGTGGCGCTCGGATTCGGTGCAGGGATACCACGCGATCATGAACGTCCTTCTGATGCCGCTGTGGTTGTTGTCGGGGGCGCTGTTTCCGGCGGATGGGGCGGCGGGTTGGGTGAAATGGGTGATGGTGCTCAATCCCGTGCACTATGGGCACGCGGTATTGGTCCACGCCCTGTATCCCGGGATGGATCACGTGAAGGTGGCGTGTGGGCCCCTGTCCGTCGCGGTGGTGTTCGCGTTCGCGGCACTGATGCTGGGCCTCGCCATCCTGGCCACGCGCGATCGCCGTCCGCTGGAGTCGTGATGCCGAAAACGGGCGATGCAGAAAATGGGAGCGAGGCGGGCAACCCAGCCTGCCGCCCGGGGCGCCAGGGAACCCCGGTGGCAGACAGGAATGTCTGTCCCACGGCGATTCCGTGGAGCGTCATCTCGCTGATCGGCCTGCCGGTGGTCGGGGTCCTGGCGCTGGCGGTGCTCTGGCCGAAATCGTCGCCGCTGCCGAAACTGTACGGCATTCCGGCATTCTCTCTGGTCGAACGGAGCGGGGAGGGCTTGGGGCCCGATGCCCTGAGAGGCAAGATCTGGATCGCGGATTTTGTCTTCACGACGTGCCCGGGGCCGTGCCTGATGATGACCCAGAGGATGGCGGAACTGCAGCGCAGGCTGGGCGCATCGGAGGACGTGCGGCTGGTGTCGTTCACAGTCGATCCCGAACATGACAGCCCCGAGGTCCTCCGCGCCTATGCGGAAAGGCACGGGGCGCTGGCGGGGCGCTGGCTTTTCCTGACCGGGGCGCGCGCTGCGATCTACGATCTGGCCGAGAAAGGGTTCAAGGTGACTACGACCGACATGGGTGACGGTGCGTCGGGTCCCGACGGGCGATACCTGCACAGTACCAAGCTCGTGCTCGTGGATGGCGACGGATTCGTGAGGGGATATTTCGATGGCGTCGATCCGGCGGCGGTGGAGAAGGTCATGGGCGCCATCCGCGCCCTGCGTCGCGAGAAGGGTGGGCGATGACGGCGCACGACCTTCCGGATGTCAACGCCTCGCTGAATGCCGCCACGACCGTGCTCCTGGCGGGTGGCTATATGGCGATTCGCCGTGGCGACGCGCGCCTGCACATGCGGCTTATGATCGCGGCGTTTGCGCTATCGGTCGCTTTCCTGGGGTGCTATCTGGCGCACAAGCTCTTGGTGGGGCCGAGGAGGTTCGGGGGGCAGGGGTGGATCCGTCCCCTATATTTCACGATACTCCTGACGCACACGTTGCTGGCGGTGGTGAACCTCCCATTGATCGTGGCCGCCCTGTGGCTGGCCGCCCGGGGGCGCCTGGACGCGCACAGGCGTTTGGCGCGCTGGGCGTGGCCCGTGTGGATGTATGTCTCGGTGACGGGGGTCGCGGTCTACCTGATGCTGTATCGCATGGGGTTTTAGGTGGGGACCCCATCGCTGCGCGAGGTGGGCTACGTGGGATGCGTGGCCACGCCCGCGGAGGGCGTGGGATCCTATCCCCGCGCGAGATCGGGTGCCCGGGAGCGGCGCGGCGCCCATCGGTTTCAAGCTCGATCGCCGAGGCCGGTGTCCCTAAGAGTCCCGGTATGAGCTCATGGCGAACGGCGGCTGCTTTCGGGGCATGGCTTGCGATCCTGTCCTCCTGCGTCGCGGGGGAGCACTTTAGAGAGGCGCGTCCCGTGTGGCCCGCGGGCCGAGAGCGCGAGATGAACGTGACCGCTGTCTTCCGCGCGGTGGTGGCGCCGGTGGGGGGTGAAAGGGTGGTGCTTCGGGTCGCCGCCTCATCGATCTACCGGGTCACGGTAAATGGGAGGTTCGTGGGGCACGGGCCGGCGCGTGGGCCGCATGGGTTTTATCGTGTGGATGAGTGGGACCTGGGAGCCTCGCTGGGCGCGGGTGAGAACGTCGTCGGCATCGAGGTGGCCGGCTACAATGCGAATAGCTACTACCTGCTGGATCAGCCGTCGTTCCTGGAGGCGGAGATTGTCGCCGGGGAGAGGGTCCTTGCGGCGACCGGCGGGGAGCGCCGATTCGAGTGCGGCATGCCCGGATGGCGGGAGCAGAAGGTGCAGCGGTACAGTTTTCAGCGACCCTTCACGGAGCTCTATCGGCTGGCGCCGGGATGGGATGCCGCGTTGCGGGACCCGCGCGCGCGACTGGAGGGTGTGGGTCTGGCGGATCAAGGAGAGAAGCGTCTGCTGCCCCGGGGCGTGGCCTATCCTGATTTCAGGGTGGCGGAGCCCGTGGCCCTGGTCGCGGTGGGGAGAATGGAGCCACGCGAGGCACCCGGAAAGGTATGGAAGGACCGGTCCTTGGCGGGAGTAGGTCCGGAGCTCAAGGGATATCCCGAGGCGGGCCTGGTCGCCGTGCCCACGACCGAGATTCAGTCGATGCGCAGCGTGGGGCTGGTGGCCGCGGGCGGGGGCGGGTCGCCGCAGGGGCGGTCTCTGTCGCGGGGCGAGTTCGCGATCTGGGACCTCGGCGTGAACCTGAGCGGGTTCATTCGCGCGGAGGTGGCGTGCCGGGAACCGGTGCGGCTATGGCTGGCATTTGACGAGATACTTCGCGAGGGGGATGTGGATCCGCTGCGGTTGCACTGCGCCAACCTCGTGGAGTACCGGCTTGAGCCGGGCGAGTATTCGGTGGAGACGATCGAGCCCTACACCCTTCGCTACCTCAAGGCGATCGCAGTGGACGGCGCCTGTGAGATCCGTCGCGTGTCGCTGCGGGAATACGCGCACCCGCCCGTTTCCGCGCGCTTCGCGTGTTCCGACGCGAGGCTCGATAAGCTCTTCGGGGCCGCGGTCCAGACTTTCCGACAGAACTCCCTGGATATCTTCATGGACTGTCCTTCCCGCGAGCGCGCGGGCTGGCTGTGCGACAGCTATTTCACCGCGAGGGCGGAGCGCAGCTTCACCGGGACCTCGCGCGTCGAGCGCAATTTCCTGGAGAATTTCATGTTGCCCCGGGCCTTCGAGCGTTTGCCCGAGGGGATGCTGCCGATGTGCTATCCGGCGGATCACTACAACGGGAGGTTTATTCCGAATTGGGCGCTGTGGTTTGTCGTGGAGCTGGAGGAATTCGCGGGGCGGGGCGGCGACCGGGCTATGGTCGATGCGCTCAAGGGCCGAATCCTTGCGCTGTTCGATTACTTCAGGCGGTTCGAGAATGCCGATGGGCTGTTGGAAAAGCTGGAAAGCTGGGTGTTCGTCGAATGGTCGGAGGCCAACAAGCTGGTGCAGGATGTGAACTATCCCAGCAACATGCTGTACGCGGGAGCGCTGTCGGCCGCCGGGCGCCTTTATGGGATGCCGGATCTGGTCGCCAAGGCCGATAAGATCCGGGGAGTCGTGCGCGAGCAGTCCTTCGACGGAGAGTTCTTCGTGGATAACGCGCTGCGAAAAGGGGGGACGCTGCAGGTGACGCGGAACCGGACGGAGGTCTGCCAATATTTTGCGTTCTACTTTGGCCTGGCGAATCCGGGGTCGGACCCGGAGCTGTGGCGGAAGCTGCGGGAGGATTTCGGCCCGAGGCGCAAAGAGAGGGGGCTGCATCCGGAGGTGCACCCGGCGAATGCCTTCATCGGGAATGTCGTGAGGCTGGAATTGCTGTCGGGGGCGGGCCTGGTCAGGCAGATCCTGGACGAGTCGGTCGATTACCACTTGGGCATGGCCGAGCGGACCGGGACCCTGTGGGAGCACGTGGACGAGCGCGCCAGCTGCAACCACGGATTCGCGTCGCACCTCGGCCACGTGCTCCTGAGGGATGTGTTGGGCGTGCGCGCCGTCGATGGCGCGGGCAAGTGCGTGTCTGTGAGGCTGGCCGATTGCGGGCTGGAATCGTGCTCGGGCTCGGTGCCGGTGAGCGGCGGCGCGATCGGTCTGTCCTGGAGGAAGGACGGGGCGAAGGTGCGGTATCGGCTCGTCGCGCCGGCCGGGTGGCGGACGAAGGTCGATGCGGGGGAGGGCATCGAGGCGGTGGCGGAATGAGCGGGATGGCGGGGCAGGGCCGGGGCGGAAAAGTGCAGCCGCGCGCGTGAGCGATCGGTGCGCCGGCTCGCTACAGCCTTTGGCAATTTTCGAGTCAGGGCAACTGGACCTTGGCGAGGTAGATGGCGCTCTTGCCCTCGTGGGAGGCGTAATAGCTGACCCAGAGGAGGCTGTCGTGCCAGGCGAGGCCGGGGTAGCTGGTGTCGCCGCCGCTGGGGAGCTCGAGGAGGGGCTCGTAGGTCTCGGGGCCGAAGCGGGCGATGGTGGTCTTGGCGCCACCGGGGATGTGGAGACGGCTGCCGGCCCACATGGAGCCGTCGGGAAGGATGATGAAGTTGGGACCGCCGAATCGGTGGGATGTCTCGTGCCATTGCCATTGCGTGTGGGGGGGCTTGCTCGTCCCGATCCAGCCATTTTTCGAGCCGCCCTCGCGCCGGACCATCGCGATCAGTGTGCCGTCGGCCTGAAAACGCAGGGTGGTCTCATTCGGGTGGCCGGGGACCTCGAGGTGCGTGACGATGTCGTAGGTGAGGCCATCGGCGCTGGAGACGAGTTTCAGTTTCCAATCGGCGGGGCCGGGCGGGACGGGTTTGCCTTCGGCGGCGGCCTTGGCCTCCGGGCTCGTTCGCGCCGAAGGGTCGTAGGACACCCCGTACGCCTTGCCGTTGTGCCAGGTCACCCGCCAGAGCCACTCGTCCTCCTCCAGCACGCGCCGCGGCGGGGTCCACGCATGCCCATCGTTTGAGAAGGCCACCCGAGGCTGGCGGCCCAGCAGCGTCTTGCCGCCCTGGTACACGGAGCCGCCCATGACCATCATCAGGCGACCGTCGGGCGTGACCGAGAGCTTCGGGTCGCGCAGGTCGATGCCCCTCTCCGTCACCAGCCCGACCGGCGCCCAATTCTCCCCGTCGGAAGATTCCAGCACCCGGGATTGGCCGTCGCCCCCGACGTGGGCGTCCGACTCTCGGAAAGTACAATACCATTTATCTTTAAAGAGGATAAGGTCGGTGAAGGCGTTGTGGTTGCCGGCGTCCCAGATCTTTTTCACGGAGACGATCTGTGGGGCTGGGGCGGCGAAACTGGCGTGGGCGACGGCGATGGCGAGGAGCGGGAGGAGGGGGCGCTTCATTGACGCATTATCTGGCGGCGCCGGACTCGGATCAACTCGCAAGTGCCGGTCCCTGGGCGCGGCGGGCGACGTGTCGCGTGGCACGCCGGTGGGTTTGCCTCGCGATTTTCGCGTCTGGCCGTTAATGGATATTGGCGATGGAGGAACAGGCTGGGGCGATATCTGCGGCGGAGGATCGGTTTGACTGGTGGCGGGGGCGGCTGGGGCTGCTCTTGGCGCCGGCGGTTTTCTTGGCGCTGTGGCTGTGGCCGGCGGGGGCGATGTCATCCGAGGCGCATCGGCTGCTGGCGGTTTTCGGCCTGGTCATCTGGCTGTGGTTGACCGAGGCGATCCCATTGGCCCTGACCGCCCTACTGGGGCCGGCGCTGTGCGTCGTGTTCGGTGTATGCACGGAGAGGGAGGCCTTTCGGGGCTTTGGGAACCCGATCCTCTTTCTTTTCATGGGGAGCTTCATGCTGGCCGAGGCGATGATGCACCACG
>JADLBR010000591.1 GCA_020847615.1 Verrucomicrobiia bacterium | reverse complement strand
TCCCGCAGCCGGACGCCTCAGATCTCCCAACCCTTGCGCGACGGCGGCCAAGAGGTCAGCTTCTTGGCCTCCGCGTTGCCCAGGATCTCCTTCCTGACCGGATCGAGTCTCAGGTCGCAGTTCAGGTGCAGCGCGATATTCCCGAGATGCATCACCTCGGTCAGCAGCCCGGCATAGGCGAAATGGGACCTGGCCTTCTCCTCGCCCCGGATCGCCTTCACCCAGTTGTCGAAATGCCCGCCCCTCTTCTCGGTCACCCTGGGCAGGGCCGGCGCCATCTCCTTGGACTTCGCCTCGGGGATGATCCGCGGCGTGCCCGCGTGCGATGGCATCATCGCCGTGGCCTTGCTCCCCACGATCATGCAGCCGCCCCCCTCGCTGCCCATCTGCCGATCGGGCTCCAACTCCGCCGGCCTCTCGGGCGGGAACTCCGGTCCCTGGCACCACTTCAGCACCATCTCCTTGCGCCCGGGCTTGGCCGGAAACGTGTATGTCAGTCTCGCGCTCTTCGGGAACGACAGCGGCAGCGGGCCGGTGCTCTCCACCTGCACCCTGCTCGGATAACCCAGGTCGAACACCGTCCAGGGCGCGTCCATGTTGTGGCACGCCCAATCGCCCAGCGCCCCATTCCCAAAATCGAACCACCCCCGCCACCTCGAGGGATAATACTTCGTGCTGTGGGACACCTCCTGCGCGGGCCCCAGCCACATGTTCCAATCGAACCCGGCGGGCACCGGCTCGGCCGCCGGTCGCTCCTTGTCCTCAAAACTCCAGTTCGCCTTGCACCACGCCCGCAGTTCCTGGATCTCGCCAAACACGCCCGCCTTCGCCCACGCATCCAGGATCGGTATCCCCATTCCCGAGTGCCCCTGATTGCCCATCTGGCATACGACCCGGTACTTCTTCTCCGCATCGATCAGGTCGCGGCACTGCGCGATGTTGTGGGCCAGGGGCTTCTCGATATAGACGTGCTTCCCCATGCGCATGCACCACTTCCCGCAATAATGGTGCGTGTGATCCGGCGTCGAGACCACCACCGCATCGATCCCCTTGCCCAGCTTGTCCATCATCTTCCGGAAATCCACGAACGTCGGCACCCCCGGACATCCGCTGTACGTGGCCCCCGCCCGCTTCTCGTCCACGTCAGCAAAAGCCACGATATTGACCGCGGGGTTACCCGCCAGCCCCTTGACCGCGCTCGAACCCTTGCCACCCGCACCGATGAACGCCACGCCGATCTTCTCGTTCGCGCCGAAAAGCGACCTCGGCCATAGGCTCACCCCCGCGAGCGCCGCGGCACCCCCCTTGAGAAAACTCCGCCTGCCGATGCCTGCCCGATCGCCTCTCGCGGTCATGGTGCGTATCCTGTGCCAACGTCGGCGCGGAGACCAGTCGGGAAATCCTCGGCCCCCTGCCCCCGCGGGCCCTCCCGACGCAACCGGGGAGGGACGCCGGCCTCGGCGTCCCATGGCGTTCTTCTACAACCTCCTAGCAGCCTGTCGGACTTAGCCAAGTCCGACAAGGCTGCTAGAAAGCAAAACCGCCATATTCCAAGGCAGTTATGATGGGCAAGACCCAGATGTGGCACCGTGCCTGAGCGACTGCAACGAATCGTGCTCTCGTTGCATAACTCCTTTGTTCGCAAATAGAAGGCGGTTTTGCCTGAGGAGGTTGCCGGACAAAGTCCGACAACCTCCTAGGGCACCCTCTGCCCGGTCCCCCCGGCCGACATCACATTGGTCGCCGATTCGGGCGCGTAGACGGGCGTGCCATACGGTATCGGCATCTTGACCGTGTTGGCGGGGCCGATGCCTTCGATGCGCCAGCGTCCGCGCCGGCGCCTCAGCGAGTAATCCTGCGCCTCGTTGCGATCCCGGAACACCTGCTCGACCCTCAGGATCGCCGACTCGGCCGAGGACGCCGCGTCGCCCGGCGGCCGGCTGATGGCGATGCCGGTCATGCCCTCGCCCCGGCGGCGCAGATCCTCGGCAAAGCGGGCGTCGCCGGATTCGCGCGCCGCGGCCTTGAGTCGATCCAGCAGCTCTCCGCCATAGCAGTCGAGGTACTTCGCGACATCGCCCTTGCCCACGGCCTCGAACATCGCATACACGGTGGCCTCGGGGCCACGGTCGCCGCCCCCCCTGGATCGCGCCCACAGGCCCGCCCCGATCGCGGCGAGCACCGCGAGCGCCACCCACGTCGGCGCCGATTCCTTCGGACTCAAGGCCCCTCCTCGATAAACCGCACATCCCCGGACGCGCC
>JADLBR010000519.1 GCA_020847615.1 Verrucomicrobiia bacterium | reverse complement strand
CGCTGCGGGTATTTTCAAGCCAGCCCTGCCCGTAGCACTTCGGGTGGACCGGGGCTGCCTGAAGGCAGCACTACGAACGCTGCCGCGTCATTGGGCTCGTAGTGCCGCCTTCAGGCGGCATCCGCATCACCAGCTCGATCCCGTGCCCCGGACGCCCGGCTCCCGGCGTCGAAAACGCGGCCCTACGCCTCAGGCGATCGGCGGCCAAACGCTGGCGCGTTCGGCTACGGGAGGCGCTGCGGCCATTTTCAAGTCAGGAATCCTCTGCCGCGAGCTTCCGGAGGAGGTATCGCTTAGTCTTGCCGGTGGCGGTCTTGGGCAACTCGTCGACGAAGGTCACAATCCGGGGATACTTGTGCTTGGCGGTGTTGTTCTTGACGAACTCCTGGAGTTCGGCGGCCAGTTCGGGCGAGGCCTTGCCCCTGTCCTTGAGGACGACGTAGGCCCGGACCTTGACGAGGCCGTCCCTGTCGGGGGCACCGATGACGCCGCTATCGAGAACGAGCGGGTGCTTCTGGAGGACGGCCTCGACGTCGGCGGGCCAGACGGCCTGCCCGCTCACCTTGATCATGTCATCGGTGCGGCCGGCGTACCAGAAGAAGCCATCCTGGTCCTTCATGAACTTGTCGTGGGTGTTGATCCATTCGCCGCGGAATGTCTCCTTGGTCTGCTCGTGCTTGTTCCAGTAGCCGGCGGCGATGCTGTCGCCCTTTATCAACAGCGTGCCGACCTGGCCCGGCGGCAGCTCGTTGCCGCGGTCGTCGATGATCTTGGCCTCGTAGCCGGGCACGATCTGGCCGGTGCTTCCCGGGCGGACCTGGCCCGGACGATTGGATATGAAGATGTGCAGGATCTCTGTGGAGCCGATGCCATCGATGATCTCGACACCGAACCGATGGAGCCACCTCTCGAAGATGGCCTTGGGGAGCGGCTCGCCGGCCGAGACGCACAGGCGCACCCGGCCGAGGCGGGTGCGGTTCACCGTCTCGGCGGCGTGGAGCATGCCGGCGTAGCTGGTGGGCACGCCGTAGAACACCGTCGGCTGGTGCCGGTCGACCACCTCAAAGGCGCGCGGCGGGGTCGGCCGTTCGGGCAGCAGGATGGTCGTGCCGCCGACGTAGAGGGGAAAATACAGGCCGTTGCCAAGGCCGTAGGCGAAGAACAGTTTGGCGATCGAGAAGGAGACATCGTCCTCCCGTATCCCGATCGTCTGGCGGCCGTAGTACTCCGCCTCGATCAGCATGTCGTGGTGCAGGTGAATCGTCCCCTTGGGGAATCCCGTCGTGCCAGAGCTGTAGAGCCAGAACGCGGAGTCGTCCTTGCACGTCTCGGCGGCCGCCAGTTCCGGCGAGGCCTCGCGCATGACGTCCTCAAACCGCAGGCATCCCTGCGGCCCGTTGTGGGCGACGATGACGTGCTTCAGATACTTGAGCGCCTCGCGGATCTCCGCGAAGGTGGTCGCGAACCATTCGTGCAACACGAGCACCCGGGCCCGGCAGTCGTTGAGGACGTAGAGGTAATCCTTGGGCAACAGCATCGTGTTGATCGGGATCGCGACCGCCCCGATCTTCATGGCGCCGAAGAAAGCATAGACCAGTTCCGGGGAGTCTGGCATCAGGATCGCAACGCGCTCCTCCATCCGGACGTCCAGCGCCTTTAGGGCGTTGCCGAACCGATTTACACGCTCGTGAAGCTGGCGATATGTGACCGTCTCGTCACCGCACAGGATGGCCGCCTTGTCGCCGCGCCCCGCATCGAGGTGCGAGTCGACAAGAATCTCCGCCGCGTTGAGTTTTTCCGGAAGCTCCAACTCGGTTCTCCTGCTTGGAAACGCCCAAGCCAACCGCTCCTTTTACTGTCGGAGGAACAAACTTTCAAGACGGTAGGCGGTGTGTGCTTGGGCGCAGATGAGGGAGGATTTTCGTTTGCCAATGGGAGATTGAGCGTGTGGCCATGGATAGGAACAAACTGGGGCGACAGGGCGAAGGATACAGGGCCGATGGGAAACGGCGCTTGGTGGTTCGGGGACAGCGCCTGGTCCGGTCAGCGGGACGAGACTCAGCGGGCCTTGGGACCTTGACCCCCCGCGTCATCCTGCAGCATCTTCGCGAATTCGTCGTACCTGTCGTAAAGGACGGAGACGGAAAAGGCATCGACCCGCACGAGCCTAGATTCGGGCACCGCCCCCTCGCCGGCGAGAAGCCCTTTGTGCTTCTCCATCCGGTCTGGCGCCTCGCCATGCGCGAGGAGCAGGCCAGTGTAGAAACTTGGATCGCTCTGGGGCGCCAGAAAAACCGTGCCCGTTTTCCCGGAATCGACATAGCAAACGACGCTCATTTCTCCCCACACACCCTTGCCAATACTGCCAAGAAACTCCATGAGCTCGGGCGTTACCGACGCCTCTTGCATGACGAGTTCTGATGCCCCGCTTTGCAGGTACATCAGCGTCGCAGCGGCCTTGCTTCGGAAGCATTGGAGCTCGGGGGCCCGAAAATACCGCTCAAGCGACGCAAGGCAGCGCTTCAGCAGGACCGCGACGCCGACCCTGTTGATTGCCAGCATTTCCGTATTATCGCCCTCCAGAAATGCCGATCTCCATTGAGCTCTGCGGTCGGGATTGTGTTCGATGTCCAGGCAGACCTCTTGGAAAACCTTGGCGGTGAGAGCCCCGCTCATGCCGGCTCCGAGCACGGCCGGGACGTTCGAGCGCGCGAATCTCGGAATCGTGTCGAAGGGAGGTTTGCCGCGGTGGCGGAAGAAGTCGCCCATCAGCATGATAGCTTCGGTCATCTGCGCCGGTCCCCCCTCGGTCTCCTGCGCCCATTCGGTCAACAGCACCACGTCGCTCCATGTGTGATAGAACAGGGCGAGGGCCTTGCGCGGCCCAATCGCCCGTGACATGTGGATCGATGTCCCAAAGAAATAGCTCCACCCCAGGGCGGGATCATTGGAGGGCCACACCGAGGTTTCGCCACAGGCAAAAACCTCGGACGCGGTGTCCCGGGCGAAGTCGTTGACGGCCTTTGTCACGTTCTTTGTCGCCGTGGCCTTGAATCCCGTGATTGCTGCCGCGCATGCCTCGTCAAATGGCATGGCAGCACTCTTGGGCACGGTCAACCCCCCGAACGCCATGGCGACCAGCCCGGGAATGCCAGAGGACAAAGAACGGGCGAGGGCGGCCCTGTCGAACAGAGCGTCCGGGGCCCGTGTCGTCGCCCCTTCGCCCACGCTGAGGGCAACCAGCAGCGGAACACCCAAGGAGCGCGCGCGATCAAGGCACGTTTGTGGGGCAACAGTCGTCAGCCTGCGCCGGTTCACTGGATCCTTCCCGCCATCGAGGCGAATGTTGGATTCGGGGACGGGGTCACTTCAGCGGCAGTTGGCACCGCCACGACAATTATCGCGAGCATTGCCGCTCGTGCTGCTCCGGACGTTGTCACGGGCATTGCCCCGCACGCCATCCTTGCAGTTGTCGGCGCATGTGTCCTTGACTGTCGTCGTGACCGTGTCCTTGACATTATCGTGGACGCCATCCTTGACCGTGGTCGTCACCGCATCCCTGACAATTTCTTGTGCTGTGTCCCTTACGTTGTCGCGAACAGGGCTGTGTGCGGCCGAGTCGTGCTCGTGTTTCGAGTCGCCTTGGCCGGAAGCTGTTCCTTCGGATTTCGCGGGCGGTTTAGCGGGTGGTGCCCCGGACAGGCCGTAGTCTTGTTGCCATCTCACCCTGCCTTCTTCGGGCCCGTATTTTGTCTTATATTCTTGAAGCAACTCGTACCGCCAGTAGTGACCGCCGGCGCGATAATCTCGCAGCTGCTGCTCTCTTGTCTGAGCAGCGAGGGCGGCGTCCATCAAGCCTGGCGAGACGGTCTGCTCGTACTTGGTCTGGACGGCGCTGCCCGCAATCACACCTCCCGCGATGGCTCCCGCCGGGTGTCCGCCAGCCATTGCCCCGCCTACGACGGCGCCCATGGCCCCTCCAGCCGCGCCCGCCAATTTCTTGCCCCCTTCATCCAAGAGGGTAAACTTCGCGCCCGTGCTGTTAACCGACCACTCCCCGGCGATTTTTGCGATGGGACCGACGAGATCGATATTCTTCAGGACGGTGCCCAACTTGGAAAAAAGACTCTCTTGCTTCGCAAAGGCGGCGGCAGATTCCTTCGCGCTCATGCCGCTCACGTCCAACTGGGAGGAATTCTTCACGGCTTCCACGATCGCTGGGCCGCCCGTCTTGCCGATCTCCTCGGCACTTTGATTGGCTAGGCCTTTCGTGTACTCGTCGCTCGATGGTCGTCCGGGTGGTTCTGCAAAACACATGTGGACCTTTCCGAAACCCATCCACCCCAAAGCAAATGCCGCCAAGGAAACCTTGATGCATGTGGGCATCTTCATTGTGTTTCGCTCCTTCCGCGTGCCTGATTCCTTAGCCGAGCGTCGCGGCATCTCACTGCCAATTGCTGGCAAAATACGCAACTTGCGCGAGAGATCAATCGAAAAACCGCACAAAAACAGTCAATGTTTGAGTTTCGATACGGACATCGAGCCAGAGGATTGATAGCCCATCATAGAGGGCAAGTCATCCTTCCCTACCCGGGCGCGACCTGGCGCTTGGCGTGGTCGTAGAGCATCCGGCGCCCGGTGTCGCGGGACTGGACGGCCATGATGCAGGCGACGGCGTGCTGGTAGCCGGCGTCGATGGGCGCATGTGGCGCGCGGCCCTCGCGCAGGCACTGGAGCCAATCGAGGAAATGGTCGGGGCGCTCGATGGGCTCTACGGGATTCTTGCCGCGGATCGAGCCGTCGCGGTTGGCGCCGCCGTCGGCCGAAAGGACGGGGGAGTTGCCGAGCGTCATGTCGAGCAGGCCCTTGTCGCCATAGATCTTCCAGCTGTTGCCGGAGCTGTTCCCAAAGTTGG
>JADLBR010000590.1 GCA_020847615.1 Verrucomicrobiia bacterium | reverse complement strand
CTAATCGTTTGCAATGGGCACAGTTCGATTAGGGGGGGCTGCCCTGATAAAGGCAAGGTCTATTTATTTGTGAATGGCCGGAGGTATTGGGTTCCTTTCATTTAGATGTCTCTCGTTATATAGCCCAGCGCGTTGCACTTTCGCTGCGGTGATGCGCCGCGGACCGCGCAGAAAAATTTGGGAGACAAGGGGGAAATAGATGACAAATCGGGATGGGAAGTATGAGAGGTACGGGAAGTATGGGGAAAATGGGATGTGGGTGCGCCTATCAGTGAGTATTTGAAAAATAGCTGGGCATACGAGTCGTCGTGGAGAGGGGCCGCGAACGAGATGATCGAAACGGGTTATGGACGAGATGGACAGAATGGACAAAATGGACGGAATGCCAAATCGGCCTATACCCGTCCAAGTCGGATTACAGGTACGAGACGGGCAGGTGCCGCGCCGATTTACTCATTCCATTCTTTCAGATGTCTCTCAATACGTAGCCCAGCGCGTTGCACTTTTGACTCGGTGGTGCACTGCGAATCGCACGGATAGAAGTTTGGGAAACAAGGGGGAAATGGATGACAAGTGGGGATGGAAAGTATGAGAAGTATGGGATGCGATTGGTTAGGGCGACCTAGGATTCTGGGGCACATCGTTCAGAGCGGAATTTACTCGTTCTGAGAGTGTATGGAAGATTGCCCGACTTAATTTATGTGAGGTCGTCAGGAGATTTGATTCGCGTTCACCAATTGCAATCCATTTGTATGGGCCGATGGTGGTTGCATCGAATTGAATGTATTTGCCCAATAGATAATAGCCCCGTAACCCCGTACTCACGCGGCGAAGATCAGTGATTGTGGAATATGGGACAGCGAACGAGACTGCATCGCCTTGAAAAGCGAGGCTATCCCTTTCAAAACGGAGAATGCCGACGTCGTCGGCGTCCTCAAGAAATGCGCGGATACCTCTGTGCTCTCTAGGTTCAAATTTGATCTGTACACAATATTGGGGAAGTGTCGAATCCTCAATGCGTAAAGGAGCACATAGAGTCTTCACCAGAGGGTTTGACATTCCGACGGGAAGAAACAATCCCATCATCAAAAAGGCAATTGCCAGACTGATCCACATTGTTATTAGTAGAGTTGTGCTTACCAGCGAGACAACTTCCGCACCCTGATGTGCAAAATCCATGATACTTGCGGCAAGAACCAAAAATATCAGGGGAAGGCAACAAACAAACAATACTGCCACGCCGAAGACACCTGAGAAGACATTGACTAGAACCACAAAGGGAAAATTGAAGCGCTGTGGCGACCGAATCTCGATATGTGGCGGAGTAAGCAACTCCATGAACCGCATCCTTCCCTGCTAAATGCAATTAGGATTGCGGCACATAATCTCAAAAAAGCTAAAGCAATTGCATTAACTTCCAGGACCGTTTCGGGATAACCTTGAAGAGTCCTCTACGAAACGTAGGTCATGCCATCGCTTCAACTTTCGGGATCCCCGCTTCCGCGGCTTGGATGACTTCGTTGTCGAGTTCGTAGTCTTGGAGTTTGCCTGCGAGGTAGGACTCGTAGGACGACATATCGAAATGGCCGTGACCGCTTAGGTTGAAGAGGATGGTCTTCTTCTCGCCCGTTTCTTTGCACTTTAGCGCTTCATCGACCGCGGCGCGGATGGCGTGGCCGGATTCGGGTGCTGGGACGATACCTTCGGCTTTGGCGAACATGAGGCTGGCTTCGAAGACCGGGTTTTGCTTCACCGCTACGGCGCGGATAATGTCTTGGTGCGCGAGGTGTGCGACTTGTTGTGCGACGCCGTGGTAGCGTAGGCCGCCGGCGTGGATGCCTGGGGGCATGAAGTTGCTGCCGAGTGTGTATTGCTTGAGCAAGGGCGTGAGGTGCGCGGTGTCGCCGAAGTCGTAGGCGTAGAGTCCGCGCGTGAGTGTT
>JADLBR010000589.1 GCA_020847615.1 Verrucomicrobiia bacterium | reverse complement strand
CTAGAGCGGTTTAAATAAAACTGTAGCCGCAGTGGGCAAACCAGTGGGCCGCGTCTTTGGCGGTGACTCGGGAGAGGGCGTTGCCCACCGCGGCGAAGAGTGCGTCCGGGGTTCGGGCTTCGGCGCCGCGCAGCAGATTCTTCACCTTGCTCCACATCAGTTCGATGGGATTGAGGTCCGGAGAGTAGGGCGGGAGAAATAGGACCCGTGCTCCCGCGGCGCTGATGAGACCGATGGTCTGCGGGTTCTTGTGGGCGCCCAGATTGTCCATGACCACCACGTCACCGGATCGGAGGGTCGGCAGCAGCACGCCGTTGACGTAGGCGCGAAAGACCTCGGTGTTCGTGGCCCCGTCGATGGTCATGCAGGCCGTGGTGCCATCCAGCCGGATCGAGGAGATCATCGTGGTGGTGCACCAGTGCCCGCAGGGTGCGGCGCAGTGAAGTCGCTGGCCCCGAGGCGCACGGCCGCGCAGGCGCGTCATGTTGGTTTTCGCCCCGGACTCGTCGAGGAAGACCAGCCGCGCCGGGTCGAGCCCCCCTTGCTTGCGCCTCCAGGCCCGCCGGGCGCGGCGGACATCCTCGCGGTCCTGCTCGCTGGCGCGGAGTGTCTTTTTTTATATGTGAGCCCGAGCTTATCGAGCGCGTAGTGGATGGCCGGCAGGCTGCAGTCCAACTCCAGGGCCGCGCGCAACTCCATGAGGGTCATGTCCGGCTTGTCGCGCAAGAGCCGCCCCATGCCCTGGCGATGAGAGGCCAGGATACGCGGCTTGCGGCCGCTGCGATGATGGCGCGGGCCGATGTCGCCGGTGTGGCGCCGTTGCTGCAGCAACTTCTTGACCATGCCCAGCGACACGCAAAAGCGCCGCGCGACCTGCTCCCGGGTTTGCTCGCCCCGGTCGTACGTGGCGAGGATCCGTTCCCGTAGATCGATCGATAGGGTCGGCATCCACCAACCTACCACAAACATTCCGGACGGCTACAGAATTATTTAAAGTGCTCTAG
>JADLBR010000518.1 GCA_020847615.1 Verrucomicrobiia bacterium | reverse complement strand
TCCAAGGCAAGCCCGGCCGAAGCCCCGGGGCCACCCACCCAGCCGACTGTCGCGCAACCCGCGACGCCCGCCGCCGCCAAGAATTGGTGGGAGACACCTCTGGGAGAGCCCGAATCCGCCGAAAGCCCGGCGTTCCCGTCCGAACCCCCCGCCCATCTGGAGGTGAAGGAGGAGGCGCCTGAGGCGCCGGCATTGCCGGCTGATTTCCCGGCGATTTTCGTGGCGAAGACCGAACCGCGACCAGCGCCCATCGAGCCTCCTGGGCCGATCCCTGCGGCAGAGCCGCCGTCCATTTTCGCCGCCCACGCGGTGATGCGGCCCGAGGCGGCGCCCGGTTTCGTGCCGCCGGCCAGTGCGGCCGTCCCCGACTTGCGGCGCCGGCCGGTGCCGCCGCCGAAACCCATGGCGGCTCCAGCGGGACCGCCCGCGGTGCAGAAGCCGCCGTTTGCGGAAGCCGCCTCAGGGGGTGGGATTGCCCCGCCCGGGGGCGCGCCGATATTGCCGCTGACGCCCAAGGTGCCCGCCCGCCCCTCGCAGCCGCCCAGGCCACCCCTGGTGCGTCGTCCCCCGCAACGCGAGCCAGAATTCGCGCCCGAGCCAGAGCCCGAACCCGAATCAGAGCCAGAGGCACCGCCCTTTGCCTTTGAGGCGACTCCGGCGCCCGCCCGCCCATCGATCCCGGCCAGGACTGCCCCGACGCCCGCGAGACCCTCGGCGCCGCCACAGCCCGCGCCGGCACCGCGCAAGCCCGTCACGTTGGTTTCGGCGGGTCGGCTCGGGACACAGGGCCGGCCCAAAGGCGCCGCGCCGGCGCCACAGCCCGCCCGCGAGACCGAGATCATGGCCGGGCCGCGCCAGCGTTCGCCCATACCGGTGCCCAAGCAGCGCGCCGATCGGATGTCGGGCCTGTTGCGCGCCGCGTCGAGCTGGACACCGCGCGCGGCAATCACCGTGGCCGCGCGACCGATCAACCCGAGGAGAATCCTGTCGCGATGGCTTGGCCTTGAGGTGGAACGTGAGGTGCCGATCCAGCAGGTGCCCGCCCTCTTGGTCAACAGCCCCCATGTCAAGGGCGCGGCGATCGTGGACGAGGAGGGCATGGCGCTCACCAGCCATTTGCCGGAGGGCGTCTCGGAGCAGGCCGTGGGGGCGCTGTCCTCCAGATTGTTCAACCAACTCAAGACCGCCGCCGGCGAAGTCGGTTCCCAGTTCGCCAATCAGGCGATCATGACGCTCGGGCGATGGACCGTGCAGATCACTTTTGAGAAACCCTTCTATCTCGTCACGCTCCACGACAGCCCGCACTTCCCGCCCGCCGTGGCGCGTCGCATGCGGAAGATCGCCGGGGCCCTCGTGCGCCAAGAATTCGGCAGCTAAAGCCCTTTAGAAAACTGCTGGATTCCTTGGCGTTTTTGTGCAGATTGGTTCCGGGCCGGCACGCGTGAGGTGTCGTCGGACGGCGCATATGGCCTACATAAATTACGCGCAGCGCGAGATACAACTGAAGGTCGTCTATTACGGCTGTGGTTTCTGCGGCAAGACGACGAATCTTCAGGCGATTCACCATGCCCTCGACCCGCAGCAGAAGAGCGATCTGGTGTCGCTCGCGACGAGCGGTGACCGGACCCTGTTCTTCGATTTCATGTCGCTGAAAACCCCGACCCTGAACAACTTCACGGTCCGCTTTCAGCTGTATACCGTCCCCGGCCAGCAGATCTACACCAGCACGCGGCAACTGGTGCTCCGCGGGGCGGACGGGATCGTATTCGTGGTGGACTCGGGCTGGGACCGGATGCCGGAGAACGTGGAATCGTTCCAGGATCTTCAGGAGAACCTCCTGGCCAACAACCTGTCCCTGGCACAGATCCCCTACGTCATCCAGTACAACAAGCGCGATCTGCCCGAGGCGGCGAACATCGAATATCTCGAATACGCTTTCAATAATCGCGCGATCCGGGCGCCCTCCTTCGAGGCGGTGGCCTCGCGCGGCGACGGCGTGATCGAGACGCTGAACGCGATCGCCAAGCTCCTGATGGTCAAGTATTCGAAAACCTCCCAGGCGGGCATGGTGCCCGCGCGGGCACAGTGAGGGCCGCCATGGATCCATTCGCCAATGTCCCGTCCTCCGTCGGCGCGGCGGAGGTCAAGGCGCTTCAGAGCGCCCTTCAGGGTTTCCTCGAGGCGACCAGCGCGCATTGGGTTGCCCTGTGCGACCGCGCGGGGAACCTGCTGTTCCACGAGGGCAAGGACCCCGGCAGCGACGTGGCGATCCTCTGTGCCCTGGCGGCTGGCTCGTTCGCGGCCTCCCGCGAGCTGGCGCGGCGGCTCGGGACCAACGAGTTTGCCGAGCAGGTTCACGAGGGCGAGGGGCTGCGGATACTGCTGCATTCCCTGGACACCGAGACCCTGCTGGTCGTGGTGTTCCAGCATTCGACGTCGATCGGGCTGGTGCGCTATTATTCGGCCAAGTTGGCCAATGAGGTGACCGGCATGGTCGAGGAGATCGCCCGCGCGGGGGCGATCGCATTCGGGCAACTGCCCCCGATCGAGCTGGATCCGGCGCGGCCGCTGCTTTCGTAGGGGCGGCGGATGGGCGGGCCGCGATTTCTCCTGGCGATCCCGTCGTATAATGAGGGGGCGAGGCTCGGCCCATTTCTTGAGGAACTACTGCAGTCGCTGGGGGCGGCCGGGCTGGGGATCGACGTGGTGGTGGTGGACGACGGCAGCCTTCCCGCGGAGTCGGAAGCGATGGGGGCGGTCGTCGATGGCCTGCGCGCGCGGCACGGTTTCCTGAGGCCGATGAAGCGGCTGGTCGCGAACCGTGGCAAGGGGGCCGCGGTGTACGCGGCCTGGCGGGAGGAGCGGGAGGCGGAGTGGCTGGCGTTTGTGGATGCGGACGGGGCGGTCCCCGCAAGGGAGGTCGTGCGGCTCGTCCGCCTGGCGGTGGACTCGGGTGATGCCGGGCTGTGCGTGATGGCCGCCCGGGTCAAGATGCTCGGGCGGGAGGTGCGGCGCCACCTCCACAGGCACTTGGTCGGGCGGG
>JADLBR010000517.1 GCA_020847615.1 Verrucomicrobiia bacterium | reverse complement strand
ATTGCCGCGGCGGCGGCTCTGGATCCCGGCCCTTGTCGTGCTCCAGGCGGCGGGGATGGCGCTGCTGGAGTTCGGCGGTCGCCTCCCCCACGCGCACCGTCCCCTGTACGCGGACCACTTCTCGGTGATCATGGCCGTGATCATCGGCGTCATCGGCGGCCTCACGGCCGTCTACTCGATCGGCTACATGACCGAGTACCACAGCCACCACCCCGAGATCCCGGTGCGGCGGCGGCGCTTCTTTTTTACGGTCTTCGTATTCCTCTCGGCGATGTTCGGCATCGTCTTCTCGAATAGCCTCGCGTGGCTGTTCTTCTTCTGGGAGGTGACGACGGTCTGCTCCTTCGTCCTCATCGGCTACGCCCGGACGGACGAGGCGAAGTTCAGCTCCTTCCACGCCCTCGGGCTCAATCTCGTGGGCGGCCTCGGATTCCTCATGGCGATCGGCTACGAGGCCTATTTCGCGGGTGATCCGACGCTGGATGCCGACCGGCTGATCGCCGCGGGCCCCGCGCTGGCGATGGTGCCGGCGGCGGGGATCGCGTTCGCCGGATTGGCCAAGGCCGCCCAGCTGCCATTCTCGCGCTGGCTGTTGAGCGCGATGGTGGCCCCGACGCCCGTCTCCGCGCTCCTGCACTCCAGCACGATGGTCAAGGCGGGCGTGTTCGTGCTGGTGAAGTTCGCGCCCGTTTTCAGGGGCACGACCGAAGGCATGCTGCTCGCGCTGGTCGGCGGCCTGACATTTCTCGTCACCTCCCTGGTCGCCGTCAGCCAGAACAACGCCAAGCGGGTGCTCGGTTGCTCGACCGTCGCCAACCTGGGGCTCGTCGCCATGTGCGCGGGCGTCGGCACGCCCGAGACCCTCTGGGCCGCCCTGCTGCTGATCATCTTCCATGCGGTCGCCAAGGCACTGCTCTTTCTCGGCGTGGGCCCCATCGAGCACCGCATCGGCAGCCGCGACATCGAGCTGATGGAGGGCCTGATCGCGACGCGCCCCGCCCTGGGCGCGATCATGATCGTGGGCATCTGCGGCATGTTCCTCGCCCCCTTCGGCATGCTGATCAGCAAGTACGCCGCGCTCAAGGCCCTCATGGATAGCCACGTCCTGCTCGCCGGCCTGCTGGCCTTCGGCAGCGGGCCGACGCTCTTCTTCTGGGCCAAATGGATGGGCAAGATCGTCTCGATCCCCCACCGTCACCAGGACGTCGTGGGACCGATCAGCATCGACAAGTGGATCGCCCTCGGGACACTGACCCTGGGCACCCTCGGCGCGTGCGTGTTCTTCCCTTGGGTCGCGCGGTGGTTCGTCGAGCCCTACGTGCGCGAGGTCTACGGCACCGCCTCGGGCCTCGGCCCGGGGGGCGCCGCGGCCATGGTCGGCATGCTGATGGCCCTGTTCGCCCTGCCCCTGCTGTACGCCGCGCTGCCGAGATCTTCCGCGCGCAGCGAGGGCTATCTCGCCGGCGTCGGGACGGGGGGCGGCGGTGCGTTCCGCGGCGCGATGGGCCAGGTCCACCCCGTGGACATGCGGAATTACTACCTTTCTTCCTTTTTCGATGAGAGCGCCCTGATGCGCTGGGGCATACTCGCCTCGGCGGCACTGGCCGTGACCATGGTGGTGATCGCATGGATATGACCGGGATCGCGGGCGCGGCGGCCTTCCTCATCGGCGCGCCCGTCGCCGGCGGGTTGCTCGCCGGCATCGACCGCATCGTCACCGCCCGCATGCAGGGCCGCAAGGGTCCCCCGCTCCTCCAGCCCTTCTACGACGTCGGAAAACTCCTGCAGAAGTCTCGCCTCGTCGTCCACCCCCACCAGGGACTCTACATCTGGGGGTTCCTCGTCTTCCTCCTGATCGCGGGCGCGCTTTTCTTTTCCGGCGGCGACCTGCTGCTGTCCATCTTCGCGCTCGCGGTGGCCGGGGTGTTTTTGGCCCTCGGCGCGTTTTCCGTGAACACCCCCTACAGCCACATCGGCGCCGAGCGCGAGTTGCTCCAGATGATGGCGTACGAGCCCATGCTGATCATCGCTGTCCTCGGGCTCTATCAGTCCACGGGGAGCTTCCTGGTCCGCGACATCGTGGCATCCGGACGGCCCATCTTGGCCGAGTTGCCCGGGGTCTTCCTCGGATTTCTCTTCATCCTGACGATCAAGCTGCGCAAGTCCCCTTTCGATCTCTCCTCCTCGCACCACGGCCACCAGGAGGTCGTCAAGGGCGTCACGACCGATTTCGCCGGCCCCGACCTCGCCCTCATCGAGATCGCGCACTGGTACGAGAACATCCTGCTCCTCGGCTTCACCTACCTGTTTTTTGTCCCGCTGCACCCCGCGCTCGGCATCGCCCTCGCCGGCGCCACATACCTGCTCGAGGTGTTCGTCGACAACACCCACGCCCGCCTCCGCTGGCAGCACACCGTCAAGCTCTCCTGGTGGACCGGCGCCACGCTGGGCCTCGCCAACCTCGCCATACTCGATCTCTTGCGATGAACCCCTGCCGGAACTGACATGTCCCTGTTCAAGAAATCACCCTGGGTCCTGCACTACAATTGCTCCAGCTGCAATGGCTGCGACATCGAGGTGCTCGCCGCGCTCACGCCCATGTACGACCTCGAGCGCTTCGGGATCATCAACACCGGCAACCCCAAGCACGCCGACGTCCTCCTCCTCACCGGCGGCGTGAACGCGCAGAACATGGACGTCGTCCGCAGCCTCTACGCGCAAATGCCCGACCCGAAGGTCGTCGTCGGCATCGGCATCTGCGCGCTGAGCGGCGGCATATTCGCACCCTGCTACAACATCCACGGCGGCGCCGCGACCGCGGTCCCCGTGGACATCTATGTCCCCGGTTGCGCGGCCCGCCCCGAGTCCATCATCGACGGCGTCATCCAGGCGCTCGACATCCTCCAGCAGAAGGCCGACGCCATGCGCGGGCGACGTCGCCCCGCGGCGCTCGCCGAGGAGGCCGCATGACCGAGCCCCAGGCCATCGACCCCGTCGATCCCTCCGCGCTGCCCGCCCGCGCATCCGCCATGCGCGCCGACGGGTGGCGACTCATGCAGGTCTGCTGCACCACCGCGGGCCCCGACTTCGAACTGCTCTATAGCTTCGCCAAGGACTCTGACCTCCGCGGCATCCGGGCCATCGTGCCACGCGAGGGCGCCAGGGTCCCCAGCATCACCGGGACCTACCTCTGCGCCTTCCTGTACGAGAATGAGATCCACGACCTCTTCGGCGTCAAGTTCGACGGGCTCGCGATCGACTTCCAGGGCAATTTCCTCAAGGCCCGCATGAAGAATCCCTTCGCCGCACGGCCCCTGCCCGACGATCCCGAGCAGATCCCGCCCGGGAATTGCGGGCCCCGGCCGCCCGCGCCCGCCAAGGAGACCCCAACGCCATGAGCGCCGCGCCCCCGACCAAACCCCGCACGATCGTTCCCTTCGGTCCGCAGCATCCCGTCCTGCCCGAACCCATCCACCTCGACCTCGTGCTCGAGGATGAGACCGTCGTCGATGCCATCCCCACGATCGGATTCGTCCACCGGGGCCTGGAGCGGCTCTGCGAGCAGCACGACTTCCACAAGATGGTCCACGTGGCCGAGCGCGTCTGCGGCATCTGCTCCTTCATACACGGGATGGGCTACTGCCAGGCCATCGAGGCGATCATGGGCATCGATGTCCCGCCGCGCGCCCTCTACCTCCGCACCTTCTGGGCCGAGATCTCCAGGGTCCACAGCCACCTCCTGTGGCTCGGGCTCGTCGCCGACGCCTTCGGTTTCGAGAGCCTCTTCATGCACTCCTGGCGCATCCGCGAGAAGATCCTCGACATCATCGAGGAGACCACCGGCGGCCGCGTCATCTTCGGTTCCT
>JADLBR010000516.1 GCA_020847615.1 Verrucomicrobiia bacterium | reverse complement strand
GGCGCCGAAGCCCGAACCCCGGACGCACTCTTCGCCGCGGTGGGCAACGCCCTCTCCCGAGTCACCGCCAAAGACGCGGCCCACTGGTTTGCCCACTGCGGCTACAGTTTTATTTAAACCGCTCTAGCCTGCATATTTCACGCGCATGCGCGAAATATGCAGGCTCAAAGGAAAACCGCGCTCTGAAATACGTGTCCCCGATCGGTTTTCGGCACTGGAAACGCGGCCAACAGTTTGTGATTTCGACAAATGGTGTTTGGGAGCGCGCGTCTCCATCCCAACCTGTTGCTATCGCGCGGTTTTCCCAGAGCCCGGACACTTCACAGCCCGCAAGGCTGTGAAATGTCCGGGCTAGCCCTTCATCCCCTTCGTGTCGAAGGCCAGCCGCTCGTCATCCTTGAGCAACGCATCCCAGGTGACCCGTCCGCCCGTGTACGCCGCTTTTCTCCCGAGGATTGTGACGAGATTGCTTTGCACGCTGGGCTCCACGGTCGGGTTGGAGAAGTCGCCGCCGGCGATCGACTTGTGGAACGCCGCGATGTTCACGACGATGCCGGTCTTGTACAATTGTGGGTTCTCGCCCCCGCGGTAGAAATTCTCGCCGCGTATCAGCACCGCGCCGGCATACTGCGTCTCCAGCACGCCCTTGCTGCCAAACATGCGGTTGCGGATGCCGTCGGGCTTGGTCCCGTGGCCCACCATCTGCCGCGAGCTGAACGTGATGCCCACGTTGTTCGGGTACTGGAACATGCACACGAAGTGGTCCCAGCAGTCACCCACGGGACGCTGCGTCCTGCCGCCCGTCCCGTCCGCCCACAGCGGCGCCCTGTTATCCATGATCCAGTTCATCACGTCCAGGGTGTGGATGTTCTGCTCGGTGATGATGTCGCCCGACAGCGCGCGGTCCAAGCCCCAGGCCCGCAACCGCTCCTCCGCCGTGGGATTCGGTTTCTGCAGGCTCTCGTACATCCGCTTGAATGGGCACTCCGCGTGGTACACCGCCTCCCCGAACGCCATCTCGCCGATCGCGCCGGCGTGCACCCGCTTGATCGCCTCGATGAAAAACTCGTCCGCCCGCGTCTGGAAGTCCACCATGAACACCAGCTTCTTGCCCGCCGCCTTCTTCCCGCTCTCGGAAACCGACTGGCACCCGGGCACATCGACCGCGATCGGCTTGGCGAGATACACGTGCTTGCCCGCCTCGACCGCATCCGCCGCCTGCTGCGGGTGAAAATACGGCGGGGTCTCGATCGCCACGGCCTGAACGTCGCTCTCCAACAGTTTCTTGTAGCCGTTCAATCCCGTGTACAGCCGATCCGCGGGCACGTTGAGTTCCTTGCCCAGCTCATCGACGCGGTCCTGGAAATAGTCGGCTCCCGCCACCACCTCAAAGCCCCCGTGCTCCGCGAACAGCTTCGCGATCATCCGCCCGCGTCCCCCGCAGCCGATCAACCCGAATTTCACCTTCGGCCCCGCCGGCGCCGGCTTCGGTTTCGCATCCTCGGCCCGCAGCCTCCCGCCGATCGCCGCCACCGCAGAACCCCCGGCCGCCGCCAAAAATCTCCTGCGATCCGTCACGCTCGTTTCCATCTCCTGTGCCTCCGTGTTGATGTTCGGCCACCAGTACAGGCAACGCCGGCCCCGGATTCAAGGCGGATATCCGCGGCCTTGCGCGATCCACCCGCCAGGGGGACAATCGCGCCATGGCGAAGCCAATGGCCAACGGGCCGAAAAGTGCCACATCAATCGCCTTCGACGTCCTCGCGGCGGCTGCGCTTTTCCTGATTGTCCCACACGCGCGCGCCCTGGACGACGGCCTCGCGCGCACGCCCCCCATGGGCTGGAACTCATGGGGCCACTTCCGGTGTGACATCAACGAACAGATCGTGCGCGAGACCGCAGACGCCATGGCCACCAACGGCATGCGCGAGGCCGGTTACGAATTTGTCATCGTCGATGATTGCTGGCAGATCGCCCGCGACGCCGACGGCAATATCCTCCCAGACCCCGAAAAGTTTCCCTCTGGCATGAGCGCGCTCGCCGACCACGTCCACGCGCGGGGCCTGAAGTTCGGGCTCTATTCGTGCGCCGGGTACACCACCTGCCAGGGCCGGCCCGGCAGCCGCGGCCACCAGTTCCAGGACGCGCGGCAATACGCGCGCTGGGGCGTCGACTACCTGAAGTACGACTGGTGCGACGACGGGGGACAGAACCCGCGCGCCGCCTACACGACGATGCGCGACGCGCTCCGGGCCACCGGCCGACCCGTCCTCTTCCATATCTGCGAGTGGGGGAAGAGCGAGCCCTGGCGCTGGGGCCGCGTCGTCGGCCACCTCTGGCGCACGGCCCCCGACGTCCTCGACGCATGGGAGGTTCCCTCGCCAGAGCAGGGCCTCGGCATCGTCCAGATCCTCGACCGCCAGGTGGGCCTCGAAAAGGCCGCGGGCCCCGGCCAATGGAACGACCCCGACATGCTCATGGCCGGCAACGCCGCCCTCACCATCGGGCAGTACCGCGCCCAGTTCTCGCTCTGGTGCATCCTCGCGGCGCCCCTCATCGCCGGCTGCGACGTCCGCCGCATCGATGCCGATACCCTCGCCCTCCTCACCAATCGCGAGGCGATCGCCGTGGATCAGGACCCCCTCGGCAAGCAGGGCCGAAAAGTCCGCGACGATGGCGATTCCGAAATCTGGGCCCGCGAACTCCACGGCGGCGCGCGCGCCGTCGCCCTATTCAACCGCGGCGCATCGGATGCCCCCATCGCGTTCCGCTGGGAGGAGATCGGCCTGCCCGCGGGCGTCCCCGCCAAGATTCGCGATCTGTGGCGACACGAGGACCTGGGCGACTTCACGGGCAAGTTCGAGGCATCCGTCCCGCCCCGGGCGGCGCTCATGCTGCGGGTGGCCCAAGACTAGGTCGAAGATTGCCGCATCGCTTCACGTAGCCGAACGCGTCAGCGTTTGGCCGCCAAAGCCTCACGGCTCCGGCCAATCCAGGTGCCTGTGCAGGAACTCGAACGTCCCCTTCCCGTGGATGGTGTGCGGGCCGTCGAAATACTCGATGCGCGCGCGGTCGCCGATGCCGAGCAGCGCGTAGCGCCGTGCGGTCCTCGCGAATTCGTACGCGACCCACTCATCTGGCGCGACTCCATCCCGATGCCCGCGCTCCACCATGAAGGGCCTCGGGCAGATCAGCCACGACATCTCCGCGTAGTTGAACGTATTGCCCAGGTCGAACTCCGGCATCTCGTACTCCCCCGTGAACAGGTAGCTGTATCGATGGCTCGAGGAGCAGTTCTTCCAGATCCACTCGTTAAAGTCGCCCGAGCAGATCGACAGGCAATAGCCCTCCACCAGCGCGGGCACGCGCATCGCCGTCTTCCCCCCGTAGCTCAGGCCGTAGAAACCGATCCGCCCGGGATCCACGAAGGGCAGCCCCCCTAGCCATTCCAGCAAGCGCTCGTGCTGCTGCACGATGAACGAGAACAGTGATTTCCCGAGCGGGTTGGATTTTCGCTGCAGCACGCGGAACGCGTCGCCGCCGATATACGGATTCTGTGGCGCGCACGCCACGAACCCCCGCTCCGCCAGCGCGCACGCGAATCGATGGTACGCCCTGTGGTCCACCCCCGGATCGGCGCAATCCCGCGGGCGCCCCTCCAGCCCATGCTGGCACACGACAACCGGACGGCGCTCCCCACCCGAGACGCCCTTGGGAACCAGCAGGATCCCCGACGCAAAGACATCGGGATGGATGCCCAGCGTGTACTCGTAGCCCACATACTTCGGTTCGTCGAAAACGCGCCGGCTCTTCGCCGCCATCGGCGCCGTCGGTTTCGGCAACCGCCCGATCACTTCGTCGCGAAAATAGTCCCGATGCCACTGGCAGGAAGTGACCCACGACGCCTCGTTCCCGCCCGCCGCCTTCGACCAAAACTCCGCACGCCGAAACTCTCCATCCCGCATCAGCCGCTGCGTGTACTCCACCAGCTGATCGAACTGACGACCAAAGCGCGCCTCCCCACCGGACGTGTGCGCGGCCAGCCCCGCTCCGGCGCGCGCCCCCGATGCGCCGCCGGCGACGGCCGACGGACGCACACCCAAGCCCAACAGAAAAGCCCGCAGCATCCCTTCCCCGATGGGTTCCCCTGACGCAAAGAAGCTGAATGCCGGCGCGGGACCCAGGCCATGTAACATCCCCAGGGCCCGCCGATACTCACCTTCCACCGCGGGGACCTCCGGCGTCCGGATCACGCCCGGCGCCGCGCCAGCGCGGCCATCCGATGGCGGCGGCGGCCCACGGACGTCCGGTTGCGGGGCCGCCTCGATCACCAGGGCGCGCGGCGCCACCATCGACGCGATCTCCGCATCCCCAAACCTCTCCAACAGCCCCCACACGTTCCGGTATATCGGCTCCTCCCAAACCCTCTCCCGCGGCCCAAAGTAGCCGCTGACCGCGGCGGCGCCGATGCGCGTCTCGGCCGCCGCCGCATAGAGCGCGATCAGGCCCCCCTCCCCATAGCCCACGACACCCATGGGCGGCCTCCGCCCCTCCCCCGCGTCCTGCCCGCCCAGCCAATCCACCGCCGCTAGGACCTTCTGGACCTCGGCGCCAATGATGTGCCGCCCCATCTCATAGGCGGCGCGATAGATGAACTCGCGGTGCGGCTGGTTGGTCATCCGGATGGCCGGATTCCCGGAATGGGCGTGCCTCCGGTCCATCAGCAATGGCACCAGCACCCGGCACCCCAGCCCCGCCAACCTCCGCGCAAACT
>JADLBR010000515.1 GCA_020847615.1 Verrucomicrobiia bacterium | reverse complement strand
GGCGGTGCCGTATCGGGTGGGGTTGGCGCTCGCGTGCGCCGTGATGGCCTTTGCAAGCCATCTGGGCGGTTCGCTGACGCACGGGGAGGACTATCTCACGGAGCATCTGCCGCCGGCTCTCAAAGGGCTGCTGGGTTCCGGTTCCGTGGCGGCATCGCCCGGGGATGCCTATGCGTCGGCGGTGGCCCCGATCCTCGGCGCACGGTGCGTGGATTGCCACAGGGAGGGCAAGAGCAAGGGCAAACTGCGGATGGACACTGTCGGGGGGCTGTTCGCCGGGGGGTCGGAGGGTCCGGCGATCGCGCCCGGCAATTCGGCGGATAGCCTGATCATCCAGAGGATCACGATGCCGGAGGGTGAGGAGGGTCGGATGCCGCCCGAGGGCCGGGAGGGTCCAACGGCTGCCGAGATTGCCGTATTGCGCTGGTGGATCGATGCCGGGGCGCCGACCAATCAGCCGATCTCGGAACTGAACCCGCCGGCGGAAGTGGCGAGGGCGATCGCCGCGCGCGCCGGGGCACCGAAGGCGGCCCCGACAACGGCGACGGCGAGGCCCCCGATGTCCGCCGTCGAGGCGGAGGCCGCGGCGAAGAGGCTGTCCGAGGAACTCGGGATCATCGTGCTCCCACTTGCCCGCGGCGAGCCTTGGCTCGAGGCCAGTGCGTCACTGGCCGGCACGAATTTTGGCGATGCGCAGTTGGGGAGGCTGGCGCTGATCGGGCCGAATCTCAAGAGGCTGGATCTCGCCGGGACCGCGATCACGGACGCGGGCCTCGCGGGCGCCACCGCGTTCCCGAACCTCGAGTCGCTGCATGTCCCGAGGACGCGCGTGACCGACGAGGGCCTCAAGCACATCGGCGCACTGGCTCGCCTGGAGTCGCTCAATCTCTATGGGACAGCTGTCACCGATGTGGGGCTCGAGGCGATCTCGTCGTTGCCGGGTCTCAAGCGGGTTTATCTGTGGCAGACGAAAGTGGGCAGCGAAGCGGCCCGGCGGCTTGGCGAGAGGCTGCCTGCCGCGTCGTCCGTCGCGGGGTACAGGCGGCAGATTGAAGAGCTGCAGGCCAAGATCCGGGCTGCGAGCGTCGAGGTGAATACGGGGGCACCAGAGATCGGGGCTAAGCCGGCGGCCGCCGCGGCCCCAGGGCGGTCGCCGGTCAACAAGGTCTGTCCGGTGAAGGAAGGGAAGCCCGTGGATCCGGCCATCACGGTCGAGCACGAGGGCAGGCTGATTGGTTTCTGCTGCGAGGGATGCAAGGCCGCGTTCGCGAAGGACCCGAAGGCGTACCTGTCAAAGGTGAAGGAGTAGATTCACTCGATCGCGCGGACCTTGATGCTGCGGAACCAGCACTCGTCACTGTGGTAGGTGAGCATGATGTGTCCCGGGATCTTGGTGCCGAAATCACCGAACGACTTGAACTTGCTCTTGGCGAGGGCGGCCTTGAGGGAGTCGCTGCCGAGCTCGTACGTCAGCACGCGCCGGCCATTGAGCCAGTGCTCGACGAGGTTGCCGCGGACGAGGATGCGCGAGGCGTTCCATTCGCCCGCCGGTTTGACGGGTTTATCTGGGGCGGGGGCCAAGACATCGTAGAAGGCGGCGGTCTTGCGCGTGTCGCCGCGGATCGCGTCCGGGTGTCTCTCGTCGTCAAGCATCTGGTATTCGTGGCCCGGGGCCTTGGGGCGGTCTTCGGTGACGAAATACTTGATGCCGTTGTTGCCGCCAGGCGCCACGCGCCATTCCCATGACAGTTCGAAATCGCGAAATTTCCGTTCGGTGATCAGTTCGTTCCCTTTGACCTTCGGGACGGTCTTGAGGAGCCCGCCCTCGATCATCCAGCCGGCCTCCGGCAGGCCACTGAGCCCGTAGCCGCGCCAGCCCTTGAGCGTTGTCCCATCGAAGAGGAGGGACCAGCCGGCGGCCTTCTCCTCGCTGGAGAGGCTGTTGGGTTCGGCGGCCCCTGCCAGGTTGACGGCGGCGGCGAGGGCGAGGAGTATGGCTCGGATCTTCATGGATGGCGTCCTATGCCCGGGGATGGTGGCGCCGCGGGGTGGGGCATTCAAGCCCGGAGACAGTCGCCGGGGGCGCTGTCATGGGGGGGGGAGGGCGGCCCCGGCTGGCGGTGGGGGCAATCGGTCAGGGGCCACAATGCGTTGGACGGGGGCCGGTTTTGGGGCATAAGTGGCGGGAATGAGCGCATTAGATTCTGGTGGCACGCGGCTGACGAGGGTGCAGTGGCTGATCTGCGTGATCGCGGCGATCGGGTTTGCTTTTGACATCTACGAGCTGCTGATGCTTCCGCTGATCGTGAAGCCGGCGATCGCCTCCCTGAGTGGGCCGCTGGTGCAGGCGCTCGTGGGCGGCGGGATGGATCCCGCGCAGGCGGCGGCGCTGTATGCGCCCGGCGGGCGCGAGTATGTGCACGGGGCGAGGACGCTCTTTTTCATCCCCGCGATCGCGGGGGGAGTGTTTGGCCTTTTTGGGGGTTGGCTGACCGACCGGCTTGGCCGTCGACGGGTGCTGACGTTCAGCATCCTGCTGTACGCGTTTTC
>JADLBR010000514.1 GCA_020847615.1 Verrucomicrobiia bacterium | reverse complement strand
GATCCCCACGTACAGCCCCTCCGCCGTCTCGATCCCCACTTTTTCGCCCGCCAGCGCCGCGACGATCTCCGCCACCAATTCCGCGCACGCCCCCGCCTCAGCGTCCACCCACCGCCACTTGGCCGGCATGTCCCCGCTCAAATGATGATCCACCACCATCAGTCGGTCGCCCATCCCCTCGAGCACCGGCCGCATCGGTTCGACCTGGGTCCACGCCGCCGTGTCCAGCACCACCGCGACATCCACGGGTTCGATGGTCATCCCCGCCACGAACCGCTCGACGAGCGACGCCCCCGCGATCTGCCCGAACGGCTCGGGCACCGGCGGCACAACGATCGCCCGCACCTTCTTGCCCATGCCCCGCAGCGTCCACGCCAGCGCCAGCACGCACCCGAAGGCGTCCCCGTCCGGCTTGGCGTGCGTGGTGATCAGCACCGATCGCGCCCCGCGGAGCACCCCGGCCAGTTCCTTCGCCTGCGCGTGCGGGTCACGATCGCTCATGCGGTCACCTCCGTCGGCTGCCGGGCAATCACACCGAGTCCCGCCAGCCGGCGCGTCTCAGCCACGTCGCGCTCAAGCTGTCTGCGAAGCAGTTCGACGTTCGGGAAGCGCGACTGATCGCGCAGCCACCGCTCGAAGCGCAGTTCGACGCGCTGCCCGTACAGATCCCCCTCATATCCCACCAGGTGCCCCTCCACCACCGTCGTGTGCCGCCCGAACGTGGGTTTCGCCCCGACGCTGATCGCCGCCGGCAGCGTCCACCCGTTGGCCAAGAGCGCCGACCCCGCGTACACCCCATGCCCCGGGATCAGCCGCCCGTGCAGCGTCTCGGCATCGAGGTTCACCGTCGCGAACCCCAGCTGCCGCCCGCGCTTCTCCCCCTCGACCACCGTCGCCGCCAGGCTGAACGTCCTGCCCAGCAGGATCGCCGCGTCACGCACCCTCCCAGCCAGCACCAGCCGGCGAACCAGCGAGCTGCCCACCGGCGTCTGCATCAGATTGTCCGTCACCACCGTCACCGGCTCGACCACCACCGTCTCAAACCCCATCTTCGCGCCCAGCTCGCGCAACGTGCCGACGTCTCCGCTCCGGCCCGCGCCGAAGCGGAAGTCCGCCCCCTCGACGATCGCCTCCATCCCGTGCTTCTCGACCAGCCACTCCACGAACGCCCCCGCGCTCAGCCCCAAGAGGTCCCGCCGAGGCTCGAGCACCTCCACGTGATCCACCCCCACCTCGCGCAGCAGCGCCAGCTTCTCGTCCGCCCCCGTGATCCGCGGCGGCGCCTCGCCCGGCCGCAGCACGCTGACCGGGTGCGGTTCGAACGTCATGGCCATCGCCCTGACCCCACGCCGCCGCGCCTCGGCGCAGGCCCGGCGGAGGATCGCCTGGTGCCCGACGTGCACCCCGTCAAAATTCCCGATGGCAATCACCCAACCGTTCGGCATGGCCCAAGCATACTCCACCGCCGCGCCCCCCAAAAGCCCGCTCAGCCTCCCACCGGGCCATCGTCATCGACCTGCCGCGCCGCCAGCGGGCCTCCGCCCTTGTCCCTACGGCATATTTCAGCAGATGATTTTTCACGCGTTCTTCGTAACATGTGCCCTTCCGGGCTCCTTGAGTTCACAGGAGTGCCTCATGCCTAGTGGTTCCGTTCCCGACGACGATCAATCGTTCAAGCCCCCGATCGAACCTGGACAACCCGCCCCCGACTTCCACCTGCCCGACCAGACCGGCCGGTGGGTGAGACTGCGTGACCTGCTCGCGCCGTCACGGGCTGGTTCCGCTCGCCGATGGGTCGTGCTCTACTTCTACCCCCGCGACAACACCCCCGGCTGCACCACCGAAGCCTGCGGTTTCCGCGACCGCCACAGCGACTTCAAGCGTCAGGGCGCCGTGGTCGTCGGCCTGAGCACCGACGGCGAAGCCTCCCATGCCAAGTTCGCCCACAAGCTTGCGCTGCCCTTCACCCTGCTGGCCGACGTCGATGCCCAGGCCGCGATGGCCTACGGCGTCTGGCAGCAGAAGAAGCTCTACGGCAAGGCCTTCGTCGGCATCGTCCGCACCACGTTCCTGATCGACCCGCAAGGCCGCGTCGCCCACCGCTGGGACCGCGTCAAGTCCCAGGATCACGAGGCCGAGGTCCTGGCCAAGCTCCGCGAGATGCGAGACTGACCTACCCCCGCTGTCTCGAAGCCGTCGCCCCCCAGTCGCCCAAACCATGGGCACGGCTGCTGCCTCTCTGAGCATCGCGCCATGGCCAATACCCGCAAGACGACGCAGGATCACGCTTTGAGGTCATTGGCGCGCCGCTTGCATTAAATCCCGACGTTGATTTGGTCCACTTGATCGACGTTCCGGCAAGTTTCCCGAGGTTGCGCATCCTCCCTGGCTTGCCAAGACCGTCCGATAAGTGTAACCTGAGCCCTATGTTCCGGCGGGGTGATCCGGGACCAGGAGATGCCCTGCCTCTTGAGAAAGGAGTCTCCTCATGGCCAAGCGTGCCAGTGCTCGTTCCAAGCCTTCTATTCCTGCCCCCACGATCGCTGCGCCGGCCCCCAAGCCTGCACCAGCCACGCCCGCTGTCGCACCCAAGGCCGCCACGGCCAAGCCCGAGGTCACCATCAAGCTCACCCATGACCAGATCGCCAAGCAGGCCTACATGATCTGGCTGGCCAAGGGCAAGCCCGAGGGCAAGGACCGCGAGAACTGGCTCGACGCCATCAGCCAGCTCTCGACCGCCGGCGTCAGGTAACGGCCCCACCGCATCGCACAGCCACAGACATGAAGCCAGCAGCGCGAGGGTCGGTCATCCCTGATGGCCGGACACCACGTTGTTGCGCGCCGATCGTCACGACAAGCTCAGACGGTCCGACGGTCCTGCGACGGCGCCTAGGCGCCTTCCTCGGTCGCGGACTCCTCGGCCGCGGCCTCGTCGCTCGGTTCGTCCGACTCCTGATCCCAAAGCACCCCCAGGTCGCGCAACGCCAGCTGCGCCGCCTTCTGCTCCGCCTCCTTCTTCGACGCCGCCCACGCCGACTCGAACCGCCGGCCGTCGACCTCCACGCAGACCTCGAAACACTTGGAATGGTCCGGCCCCTTCTCGTCGAGCACGACGTAGATGGGGTTGCACGGCAGTGACTTCTGCGCGTGGTGCTGGAGCATGCTCTTGAAGTTCTGCTGGTGCGCCGACGCCGCCGTCTCCTGGATGATCGGCGTCATGTGCCGCAGGATGAACGCCCTGGCCGGCTCCATCCCCCCGTCGAGGTAGATCGCCGCGATGATGGACTCGAACACCGCCGCCGCGATGCTGCTCGGCAGCACCTCGCGCCCGGCCATCCCCTTGCCCAGGCTAAGCATCGTCTGCAATTCGAGCGCCTGGCTCACCCGCGCGCCGCTCTTGCGGCTGACCACCGCGCTCTTGATCTTCGTCAGGTCCCCCTCGAGGTACGTCGGATAGTTCCTGAAGAGATAGTCCGACACCACCACGCCCAGGATCGCGTCGCCGAGAAACTCCATCCGCTCGTTGCTCTCGAGCCGGTGCCCGGCGATCGACGCGTGCGTGAGCGCCTCGTTCAGGAGCGACACGTTCTGAAATTCGTACCCAAGTATCTGCTGCACGCGTTCGTGCATCGATCGCTCCGCCGCGTTGGGGTCTCCCGGCCCCGTCGAGCACCTGCCCGCGGCGCATCACCGCGGGCGTGCCGAAAGACCCGCCGGAGTATCGAACACCCTCCGATCCTTGTCAATGTTCAGCCCTTTGATTACGCTTGGCGAATGAGCCGTAAACTCCCCTCGGCGCCGCCACGCTGGCCGCTTGTCCGGTCCCTCGTGGCCGCGTTGATCTGCCCGCTCTTCTGGGCCTCGATCTCGCACGCTCAGCCCGCCGCCTCGCCCCCCGTCACCGACGCCAAGCCCACCCTCTCGACGCCCACCATCGCCCTGCACGACGTCCGCGTCGGCATGCGCGGCTACGGCCTGACGGTCTTTCACGGCATTAAGGTCGAGCCCTTCCCCGTCGAGGTAGATCGCCGCGATGATGGACTCGAACACCGCCGCCGCGATGCTGCTCGGCAGCACCTCGCGCCCGGCCATCCCCTTGCCCAGGCT
>JADLBR010000513.1 GCA_020847615.1 Verrucomicrobiia bacterium | reverse complement strand
TCTTGCGCGTCCAACGGGAACACCCGACGGCAAGAATAACGACGGGATAGCCAAAACCCCCGTTTTATGTCATGCATCCAAGGGCGCGGCGAAAATGGGGCCTGTCGCCGTTGCGCGCAATGCCCGTGACGCCACACCCACCCCCAACCGCCTCGCCGTCCCACACACTCCCAGAACGCGCGAAGTCCGCGAAGCACCATTTGCTCAAATCAAGAGACGTGGTCCCGCGGGACCTTTTTTGATTGACAGTAGTGTATACCATGTATTCAACGTATGCAGCAAGATGCGCGTCGCCGCACTCCCGCGCGTGAGGCCCCGCGCAAGAAGGAGACGGAGGGCGCGCTGGACTGATAGGCACATGTTTAGACGAGCGAAGCTTCTGCGAATGGTGCTGGCATGGGGCATGGGAGTGCTCGCGGCCGGTGCCGCCGATGCGGGGACAAGCACCCTCCGGGTCGCCGAAAGGGTCACCGAAAAGGGACTCACCATCGTCGACTTGGGGAAATATCCCGGGATGCTGCTGTTGCACGGAATGGGCGAGATGGCCCGGGTGCATCCGGAGAAGAAGGGCGAATGGCTCCGGCGAACGGTCGAACTGTTCCAGCGGTACCCCACCGGGGAAATCAAGGGCCGGGGGAGCTTCATCTGCTACGAGGCGGGTGGAACGGGGGCGGCCATGCTGCACTACTGGAAGTTGGCTGACGCGCTCGCCGGGCAGGTGGACGCCGCCGCGCTCCGGATGGTGCAGCATCAGAAACGCTCGACCGAGGGGTTGCTGATCCCACATTGGGCGAACGAAAGCCAGGTCTTCATCGATATGGCATTTCCCGTCACGCCCTTTCTCCTGTATGCGGGGCTGGCCTTTGATCGTCCTGACCATGTCAACCTGGGCGTGGACGAGACCCTGGAGCTCTTCCGGATCCTCGAGGACAAAGAGACTGGCCTGGTGCATCAGGGCCGTGGGTTCAACGGGGACAACGTCATCTCCGATGACAACTGGTCTGAAGGAAACGGATGGGGGGCGTTTGCGCTTGCGCTCCTGGTCCGGGATCTTCCCGCGCAGCATCCGAGGCGGCCACAGGTTGTGGGGTTGGCGCAGACCTTCTTTGCCGCCGTCCTTAGATACCAGGACGCGAATGGCATGTGGCATCAGGAGATGACGGACGAGACTTCCTATGTCGAAACATCGGGCACTGGCCTGTTGCTCTACGGGTTGGGGATCATGATTGAGAGTGGCTTGCTCGATCCTCGGCACACGCACGACATCAAGCGCGGCGTGAGCGGCTATTTGGGCTATATCGACGCGGATGGCTCGGTGAGTCATACCTGCAAGGCCTGTCTCTGCCCAGGCAATGGAACAAAGGAGGCCTACAAGAACTACAATTGGGTGTTCAACGATCCGCACGCCTTTGGGCCCGTGGTGCTGGCCTTTGCCCAGGCGCTCAGGCTTGGGATCGAGAGAATCGAACCGTTGGCTGCGCCCGTGCCCATGCCCGGTGGGGGCATCTGTCCTGTCCCGGCGCGGGGTCCCGGCACGGCCGGGGGTCCGGGCGAGTGAGCGCGTGGGATCGCCCGACCGGCGCCATTGAGCCAACGGAGGGAAGTCCCATGAGCCGAAAGGACTTTCTCTCAATTCCGGAAATCGCCGGATGGCTCCTGTCGGCCGTCCTTGCCTGCCCCATCCTCGCCGCCCCGCCTCCCGGCGCGGGTTACGGGGTCATCGGTTCCTCCCACGGCAACCACCAACAGGCGTTCGTCAAACATCCCGAGGTCCGTTTTGTCGGGCGAATCACGTTCAGTTGGAAAACCATCGAACCCGAGGAGGGCCGCTATGACTGGTCGGGCATCGACAGGCTCCTCGAGATTTACAAGAAGGAAGGCAAGAAAGCAGGGATCCAGATCAACACTCCGGTTCCCGACTGGGTGTTCCTTCATGTCGCTTGCGTGGGGACCTCGCGCGGCGGGAGAGCGCCGCAGTATTGGGATCCGGAATACTTCCGGCTCTACGATCGCTTGATCAAGGCATTCGCCGACCATTATGGGAAGTCCTCTTTCCGGGACACAATTCTCTGCGTGCGCCTGCAATTCAACGCCCTCAACACGGAAATCACTTCGTTCGATTCCCAGCACTTGCAGGGTGAGGTCTCACGCGACCGTTCGAAGTGGACTCTCCCGGCAAACGGCCATGCGTACGGTCCCGATCTGACACCCCGGATCGAGGAGGATTACGTCGTCCGTGTCAGCGAGGCCTATCTCAGGCACTTCTTCGCCCACGGGATCCCGGTGACCCTCCGGATGGATGCGGACAACAGCCCCCGGATGACGGGGCTCTACGATCGCTGGACGGATGATCCGCTGGCGTGGATCGTGACCACCCATTACGGCATCCGGAAGATCGCCGACTATGAGGTGGGGGCATTCCGGCGCCGGTGTCGGGAGAGGGGCACTCCCGGATATGGCGAGCAATACACTCCGTTTAAAGAAAATGGCCCGTGGAGCGATGGCCAGAGCGTCATGAGGGACATCCGAATTCCCGGGGACGGCGGCACGCTGAAGACGCACCGGTTGACCGCCGAGCAGGCGTATTACTGGACCATGCTCATGCTCCTGGATTGGGGCTTCTCCCACATTGCCGTGTTCGAGCAGGATCACCGGTGGGCCCACGAACATCCCTCCCTGGTGCGGGTCATGGAATTGGTGAATCGATACGCGGGGTGGAGTCGCGAACCGGCAAAGTCCCCCGGGGCATGGATCGCCCTTGGCCAGTTCCATGGTTTCGGGCCGAGGGCCCGGAAAGAGAACAACTGGGGATACTTTATCGAGCAAGAGGACTTGGAGAAGACCTCCTCACCCGTCTACCTCGCCGGAGAGGAAGCGTCCATCCACGGTGCCTGGGCCCGGCGTTTGACCGGGCCCATGAGACTGGCCCTGAATCCGAAATTCGCGACCTCAGTGAAGCAGGCTTGCTCCGTGAGCCTTACCTGGCTCAACGAACCCGAAACCGCGTGGAGGGCAACGGCGGGCACCCGAAACCTGCCCCCGGTGCAGTCCGATGGCTCGGGCCGCTGGCGTGAGATCAGGCTAGAGATTCCGTCGGGAACCCTCGCTCAAGACGCGGTCCTGAGAATCGAACCCCTGAAAGGCCAGCCCGCCTTGCATCTCGTCGAAATCCGAAGGGCGACCCCGCAACTGCCGACGGGGCCTCCGTGATGAGAGGGCCGTTATCGGCCCGATTGACATCAGAAACGCACGTTATAGCTGGCGGAGGCGCTGCGGCGAGGGGCCAAGCGCGTGGTCCAGACTTTCCCCGCGGCGGCGCATCATCTCGTGCTTGCCAGATGCGCGGTATTCCGATCCAAGCCCGGAGCAGTCGGGGCTGCCGCCGCGTCCGAAGCGGGCGGAGGGTGGCCGTTTACACCGCGTATTTCCGCGGGCATGATGGGACCATGATCGCTTTACAAGCCCACGCCGCCTGCCTTCTGGCCGCCTGCATCGCGGTGCCGGCATCTGCCGCGCCCGGACCCAAGACCGGCGCAGCGGATGCTGTCCGCGCGATCATCGATCGGGAATTTCCCAGTCTCTTCGATCTGTACCGGCACTTCCACGCCCACCCCGAGCTCTCGCTGTGCGAGGAGAAATCCTCAGGGCGCCTGGCCGACGAGTTGCGGGAGGCGGGCTGCGAGGTGACGACGGGCGTCGGCGGGCACGGCGTCGTGGCACTGCTCCGCAATGGGGAGGGTCCCACGGTGCTGGTGCGCGCGGATATGGACGCGCTGCCCGTGAAGGAACAGACAGGCCTGCCCTACGCGAGCACGGTGGTGACCCGAGACGATTCGGGTCGCGAGGTGCCGGTCATGCACGCCTGCGGGCACGATGTCCACATGACCGCGCTGGTCGGCACGGCGCGTCTCTTCAAGCAGTTGCGGGAGCGCTGGCGCGGCACGCTGGTCTTCATCGGGCAACCGGCCGAGGAGCGCGTGGCAGGGGCTCGCGCGATGCTGGCCGATGGGCTGTTCACGCGCTTCCCTCGGCCCGAGTACTGCCTGGCGCTGCACGTGGGCACCGAGGCGCCGGCCGGATCGGTCGTCGCCACCGCGGGATTCGCGATGGCCGGCAGCGACGCCGTCGAGATCACCATCCGCGGCGTCGGCGGACACGGCGCCTTCCCCCACAAGGCCCGCGACCCGATCGTCCTGGCCGCGCAGATGATCCTCTCACTCCAGACGATCGTCAGCCGCGAGATCCCCCCCGGTGATGCCGCGGTGGTCACCGTCGGATCGATCCATGGCGGGACGAAGGCCAATATCATCCCCGATGAAGTGAAACTCCAGCTGACGCTCCGCTCTTACACCGACGAGGTGCGCCGAAAGATCCTGGACGCCATCGGCCGCATCACCCGCGGGCTCGCGGCGGCGGCCGGCGTGCCCGAAGACCGGATGCCCGTCGTGCAACTGGGCCCCCAAAGCACGGGGCCGACGTACAACGATCCGGAACTCACCCGCAGATTGGCGGCCGCATGGGCCTCGTGGCTCGGCAACGATAGGGTCGTCGCCGGCAAGCCGGTGATGGGCGCCGAGGACTTCGGCGAATACGGCCGCACCGAGCACAAGATCCCCATCTGCATGTTCTGGATCGGGGCGCTCGCACCCGAGGCGTTCCGCGCCGAAGGGCCCGCGCCTCCGTCCTCGCTGCACTCCCCTCAATTCGCGCCCGTCCCCGAACCCACGATCAAGACGGGCATCACCGCCATGGCCGCCGCCATCCTTGAACTGATGGCCGCGGGCCCTCTGGAGGCTACCTCGAGAATCCCGAACCTCTCGCCGATGGGTGCCTCTGAACGTCCGGGGCCTCTTGATCTGAGCCAATAGGCGTTATGGCGCTCTTCCGTCCAGGAGCCTGTTGGCGGATGCGGCCGCGCCGTCTTGGGGCGATTTCCTTGTGGCGGAAGCAGGCCGTGAGGTGGTCGTTCACCATGCCGACCGCCTGCATGAACGCGTAGCAGATGGTCGACCCCACGAAATTGAAACCCCGTTTCCGAAGGTCTTGGCTCATCTGGTCCGATGCCTTTGTCTTTGTGGGGACTTCTGACATGCGTCTCCATGCGTTCTGCACGGGGGTGCCATCGACATACCGCCACAGGAACGCGTCGAGGCTCCCGAATTCCTCGCGTATGGCCAGGGCGCCCCGCGCATTCCTGATGGCGGCCTCGATCTTGAGGCGATTCCGGACGATCCCGGGATCATGGAGCAGGCGGCGGATGTCTTGCCGTCCGTAGGCGGCGACGCGCACGGCGTCAAAGGCATCGAACGCCTTTCGATAATTCTCCCGCTTCCTGAGAATCGTGAGCCAGCTCAGGCCGGCCTGCGCCCCCTCCAGGATGAGAAATTCGAAGAGGCGGCGGTCATCGTGGACCGGCACGCCCCATTCGGCATCGTGGTACGCCACGTAGAGGGGATCGCCGCCGCACCATGGGCATCTTTCCTTCATACGGGCTACTGCGTGATGATCAGGACACGATACAAGGGTCGAGAGTCTCTCGGGGGCATTTCCGGCGATGTGGGTGCCCGACCCTATCCCGCGCCCGCGCCGAGACAAGCGCCGACCGCGAGCCACACCGACCGATCGCATCGAGCCTCCCACGCGCGAGGATTCCTGTTGAAAACTCCCGCTGGCCGCGGAGTATCAACGTTCCATGGACGGGAACATGCCCTCGGGCGGACGCGTCGGTACTTCCCTGCGGATCGGGATCGTCACTTGTGTGCTGGGCGCTGCGACGGGGGCGATGGGGGGGCCGGAGGACGAGGCGAAGGAGATCGCCGCCATGGCGGGGTTTTGCGGCGGTCTGGCGATCCACGTCGGGTGCGGGGATGGCCGGCTGACGGCGGCGCTGCGCGTCGCGGACAACTGCGTGGTGCAGGGGTTGGATGGCGACGCCAAGGGCGTGGAGGCGGCGCGGGCGGGCATCCGCGCGCGCGGGCTGTACGGCCCGGTCTCGGTCGTGCGTTGGGAGGGAAGGGCGCTCCCCTACGTGGACAACCTGGCGACGCTGGTCGTTTGCGGGGATGCGGGCGCGGTGGCGGAAGAAGAGATCTTGCGGGTGCTGAGGCCGCACGGCGCGGCGGTGATCAAGCGGGAGGGGAAGTGGGCGGTGGCGATCAAGCCGCGGCCGGAAGGCACCGACGAATGGGAGCAGCATTTTCGTGGTGCGGACAACAATGCCGTCGCGCGGGACATGGTGGTGGGACCGCCCCGGCGGTATCAGTGGATCGGCGAACCCGAGTGGCAGCGCTCCCATCTGGCGATGCCTTCGATCAACAGCATGGTCTCGGCGAGAGGGCGGCTGTTCACCGTGGAGGACCTCGCTTCGGCGGAGCACCCGGCGCTGCCCGGGAGACAGGCGCTCGTGGCCCGGGATGCGTACAACGGCATCGTGCTCTGGCGAGTCATGTTCCCGGACTGGCACCCGATCTACATCCGCGACAAGGAGACGCCTGTGCAGCTCCAGCGGCGCCTCGCGGTCGTCGGGGACACGGTGTACTGCACGCCCGGGTATACGGCGCCGATCACCGCGTTCGATGCGGCCAGCGGCGCGGTGAAGGGGCGCTACGATGGGACGGCGGGGACGAAGGAGTTCGTGTATGAGAAGGGCGTCCTGTTCGTCGTCACGGGGGATCCATCCGACATCTCGGAAGCCCTCGAGAACCCTGCGCGCTCGGCGCTGCAGACGAGCATTTTCCCGCTCGGGGCCTACGGACCCTCGATCAAGAGGGCGGACAATCCGAAGAACGAGATCCTCGCGGTCGACGCGGGATCCGGGAAGGCGCTTTGGAGGAAGGCGCACGAGGACACGGCGGGCTATGAGGGGGCGTCCCTCGGGGTGATCGGCGACCGCGTGGTGTTTGCCACCGCGAGGGAGCTGGTCTGCCTCGAGCGCGCGACGGGCAAGCCGCTCTGGCGCGCCGCGGCGCCGGTGGTCCTCAAGGGCCCGGCCGGCATCGCGGTTTCCCTGGTGCTTGCGGAGCGGGCCGCGTACCTCGCGGATTCTCAATCGCTGCGGGCCTTCCGGCTCGCCGATGGCAAGGCGCTGTGGTCCAGGCCCGCCACGGTCAATCATCACAAGGGGCCCGATGTGTATGTGGCCAACGGCCTGGTCTGGGCCGCCGCGTACGACGCCTCGATCGGGAAACCGTCGCCGACGGAACCGGCCCTGGACCGCGTCGGGGTCAACGGCTTCGATCCCGAGACCGGGAAACTGGTCAAGCAGATTGACCAGAGAATGACCGGTCCGATGGGCCATGACCGCTGCTACCGCAACCGCATCACGACGCGGTATTACATCAACAGCGTCACCGGCGGCAGCGATTTCCTCGGGTTGGACAACGCCGTGGAGCATCCCAATCCCTGGATTCGCAGCACCTGCGGCATCGGCCCGCTGCCGTGCAACGGCCTCTACTACGCCGGGCCGCCCTCGTGCTCGTGCTGCAACAGCGTGATGCTCAACGCGCTCAACGCGCTGTCGACGCCGCCGGACTTCGCCAGGTCCGACCAGCCCATCCCGGTGCGGGCCGACGCGTCGCTTGAGAAGGGCCCCGCCTTCGATCAGGCCGGCGATCGGCCGGTCGCCGCCGATGGCGGGGAGGACTGGCCCACGTACCGCCATGACGGCGAAAGGACCGGGGTTACGAGCGACAGGGTCCCCGCCGCGCTCGCGAAACGCTGGGAGACAAGGCTGGGCGCGCGCGTCAGCGCCCCGGTGGTGGCGTGCGGCATGGTGTTCGCGGCCGATGTCGATGGCCACGCCGTCTGCGCCATGAGGGCGGCGGATGGCGAGGTCGCATGGCGATTTTTCGCCGAGGGGCGCGTCGATTCGCCACCGACTTTCCATGAGGGACTGCTGCTCTTCGGCTCGCGGGATGGGACGGTCTACTGCCTGCGGGCATCCGACGGCGCGCTGGTCTGGCGCTTCGCGCCGCTGGAGCGGCGGGTGATCTGCGCCTATGGCCAGCCCGAGTCGGCGTGGCCGGTCTGCGGCAGCGTCCTCGTGCGGGGCGGGCTCGCGTACTTCTCCGCGGGGAGGAATTCCTTCATCGACGGGGGAATTTCCCTGTACGCGCTCGAAGCGCGCACCGGCAAGGTCGTCCACCAGAGGCGCATCGAGGGTCCCTATGGCGAGGATGGATTCCCGGTGTTGAACAACGAGGTCGTCGGGGGCATGAGCATCGAGGGCTTCAAGTCGGACATCTTCCTCGCCGCCGGCGACCGGCTGTACCTCAGGCATCAGCCGTTCAACGCCGACCTGACGCCGGGCAAACTCGCCGATGTCAAGGAACCGCACCTGATCCCGTCGCACGGGTTCCTCGAGGCGATCCCGCAGCACCGCTCGTTTTGGACCATCGACACCGCCCTGCGCTACGACATCTCGACGGGCGCCGGGGGCGTCCACGGGGACATCCTCGTCATGGACGGCGAGCGCTTCTACGAGGTGCGCGGCTACACTCCGGGTCGCACCTCATGGTTCGATCCCCGGCCCGGCGGCTACACGCTCTACGCGGGCACGTACGGGGGCCGGCCCGCGGCCGCCGAGGACGGCGCGGCGACCGCCAAGCGCAACAAGAAGGGCAAGGCCAAGAGGGCGAAAGCGCAGGCCAAGGCCTTCACCTCATCGAAACAGCTCTGGAGCACTTCGATCCCGCTCACCGGCAAGGCGCTCGCGCTCGCGGGCGATGTATTGTTCGTCGCGGGGACGCCGGTCGCTTTCCCGGAGGGCGATCTGGCCAAGGCCTACGAGGGCCGGATGGGCGGCACGCTGTGGGCGGCGTCCGCGTCCACCGGCGAAAAACTCGCCGAATATCCCCTCGATGCCGCGCCCGCGTGGGACGGGCTCGCCGCGGCGAATGGCATGCTCTTCGTCGCCCTCGCCGACGGTCGCGTCCTGTGCATGGCGCCGCGGTGATCGATCCGGGCTACCGCTGCCTGCGGAGCGCCTCGAAACGGCCCGAGCCAAAGTAGAAAAAGAGATAGGCGAAGCTCCCGAACCAGAAAATGGGCACACGCCTGCGCAGGCCGTCGAGGCGCTCCTTCTGCCGCGGGGTGAGATAGAGGCTGCGCCCGTGCTGTTTCACCTCGATGGAATACTCTGCCGTGCGCCGCGGCGACGACTGCCCGTGGATGATCCCGACGGGGCCGGTCATCCACGTGATGGTGGCCGCCACGATCGCGACCATCGCCAGCAGCGCGATACCGTCCCAGACGACAAAGCCCTTGTCCATTGGCCGATCCCATTCATCCAACCCGACGCGTGCCGCGATCAGATCCAGCCTTTCTTGCGGAATACCACCAGGAGGCCGCCGGCGATCGTCGCCATGAGGCCGACGCAGGCGAAGTAGCCCCACGGTTGCCGCAGCTCGGGCATGATGTCGAAGTTCATCCCGTAGACCCCGGCGATGAACGTCAGCGGGATGAAGATCGTGGTGACGACGGTGAGCACCCGGATGATCTCGTTGGTGCGGTGGCTGACGCTGGAGAGGTAGAGGTCGTTGAGCCCGGCGGTCAGCTCGCGATAGCCCTCGATCATCTCGAGGCTGCGGATCGCGTGGTCGTAGCAGTCGCGGAGGAAGACATGCGTCCCGCGGTCTATCAGGCCGGTGTCATCGCGGGAGAGGGCGTTGAGCAGGTCGCGCTGGGGCCACGCGGTGCGGCGCAATTGCAGCAATGTGCGCTTCAGGTCGTGCAGCTCCAGCAGGCATCCGCGCGTGGGCCGCTCGAGCAATTCGTCCTCGAGCTGCTCGAGGGACTCGCCGAGCGACTCGAGCACGGGAAAGACCTGGTCCACGACGGCGTCGAGCAGCGCGTACGCGAGGTAGTCGTGACCGCGGCTCCGGGCAAAACCGCGCCCGTGGCGCAGCCGCTCGCGGACCGGCTCGAACACGTCCCCGGGATCCTCCAGGACCGTAATGAGGAAGCCCTTCCCGAGGAACATGGACACCTGCTCGAAGACCAGCTGCCGGTCGTCGTCGAAATACATCATCCACGTGACCATGAACAGGTGATCGCTGTAGGCCTCGAGCTTGGGCCGCTGGCCGACGTGCAGGACGTCCTCCAGCGCCAGGGGATGGAGGCCGAATCGCTCCCCGAGCCGGCGCAACAGGTCGGCATCGCCCAGGCCCGCGACGTTGATCCAGCGGACCCTCGCGCCGTCGCGCGAAGGGAGCGCATCATCGATCGTGTCGAGCGCCCGCTCCTCGAAGGTCTCGCGGTCGTACTCGATAAGCGTCAAGACCGGCTTGCTGGCCTGGGGCGGCGACGCCAGGGTGCCCGGCGGGGCCCCGGGGGCGTGGTATCGGCTCCTAAGCATGTCGCGAATCCCTCCCCGGAACAAGCCTTGCGACACGAGCCCTCATCGCGTTGGACAGCCTACCGCAGCGCCACGGGGTGACAAGTGCGCGCCCCAGGGCCGACCTGATCATCCGGCAGCCGCCGGACCACAGGCTTGGGAAAATATAGCCGATCGCCTCGGGCGATTGGCGGCCAAACGCTCACGCGTTCGGCCACGGGAAGAGATGGGCAATTTTCGAGTCAGCGCCGCCCCCGGCGCGCGGGGCGGCGCTAGCCAGAGTTCTCCACGCGCCGGATCATTCAGGGGCAAACTTCTGGTGGGTTGCGGAGTGCCTAACCCGGACATTTCACAGCCTTGCGGGCTGTGAAATGTCCGGGCTCTGGGAAAACCGCGCGATAGCAACAGGTTGGGATGGAGACGCGCGCTCCCAAACACCATTTTTCAAAATCACAAACTGTTGGCCGCGTTTCCAGTGCCGAAAACCGA
>JADLBR010000512.1 GCA_020847615.1 Verrucomicrobiia bacterium | reverse complement strand
GAGGCGTGGCTTAGGCTGTACGAGAAAGGGACCGAGCACAGGGCGAGCCCGGCCGAGGCGATCATGTTCGCCGACGCGGGCCTCGCGGCTTTCCGCAGGCGCTTCCCGTCGGAGCTGCCGCCTCAACCCGATGCCGTAGCCGCGTCGATCCCCGGGCCGAAACCGGAGAAGGTGAGCTAGCATGCCATTTGGCGGACAGATCCCGGCCCTGTTCCTTGAAAGCGCAAGCGGTTCCTCGGTGCTGGAGGTATTCGCGCGGAACCTCTTCGCGAACCTGGACACCGGCGAGGTCTATCTCCGTTCCGGCGACCGGTCCCCGATCTTGCTCTGGCCGGCGAAGCGCGGGGACCAGATCCCCGTGCAGATCCGCTTCGTCAACGAGGAGCTGGACGGGGCCGACGAGCTGATCGCCCTGCCCGAGGGCTGGGCCATCGCGGTGGAGGGCCATCTCGTCGTCGGGGGCGTGGCGCAGTACGGCGGGCCGGTGATGATCCGGCAGACGGTCTGGGCCCAGGAGGACGCGGAGACCGACCCGCACTACGACGCCGTCATAGATTTTGAGACGGTCGGGATCAACGCGGCCATCGGCAAGGGGACGGGCGCGGAACTCCCCTACATCGACATCGAGCTGGACATCGAGGTCACCGTGGGCGGGCAGAAGCTCTCGTCGATGAATCTCAAGTGCCGGGTCTACAACGACCACGCCCGCGGCGAATCCGAGACCCCGGCGCAGCTCGGCTACGTCGGCAACGGCCTGCAGCACGGTTTCTGGATCATCGGCCTAACCGGCGGGGAGAGCACCGACCTCGACGGCCAGCCCACGGCGCACCTGGACTACGGGAAGCCGCTCTTGATCGTCGATGCGGGGGAGGGGCCGCCCTCGCTCTATAAATACATCGAGGACCCGGATCCGGGGGTGACGGTCTGCGATGGCGTGAACCTGATCAAGCCGGCGGATTACGACGCCGAGACCAATCGCGGGCTCTGGGCGCTGAGGGAGTGAGGATGCGCAGGGAACTCCGATTTCTGGCCGCGGGGGTGGCGGCGCTGGTGCTGACGGCGCAGGTGGTCAACTGGCGAGGCGTGAGCGTCAATACGGCGACGGGCATCGCCAACGTCACCGGCATCGCATTCTACGGGGGCGTCACGGGCGCGCAGTTCGTCGGCGGCGGGGGTGGGCTAACGGGCGTCCTGAAACCCCCGGACACGAATGGCTTCGTCAGGGGGTCGATCACCAACGGGCTAGCGGCGCCCGACACCAACTGGTGGCTGGTCTTCGAGATCGACCTGCGGGGCTGGACAGACGGGACCCTCCAGCTCTCCACCAACGGGTTCCTCAACACCGATGCACCGGACTACAGCGCCGATGCCATCGTCTTCAGGTGGACTTCAAGCGACTGCAGGCTCAACGGCAGCCCATCCTGGGAGCGGTTCGAGACCAACTGGTATCCGCTGGCGATCATGACGTTCAACGCGCCGCACGATTCGCGCTACGGCTGGCTCACCATCGGCATCCGCAATTCGGCGATCTCGTTCACCGAGTGGATCGAGAACCTGTGGGGGCCAACGGATAGCCCAATGGTGGCGACGGACAAGATGATCGTCTACGTGCGCCAACCCGCCGCGTGGTTCCACCCGACAAACAGGGTCGGCGCCATCTTCCTGCGGCAAGGCGCGACGGGCGAGGAACGCTCCACCAACTTCACCGGCGAGACCATGAACGTCGGCCCCCGCTGGCAGAGCATCGACCCGAAATGGGTGCAGTACGACCCGCGCCCGCGCCGCGTAAACATCCTTCTGGACGACCCTCCGAATTGGGGATGGCAGTCAATCGGGGCGCAGCACTCACAGCCATGAGGAACACTATGAAAAAGACCATCGCAACCCTAGTCGCGGCCCTCGCGGGCCTATCGCTTTTCGGTCAGGCCGTGCCGCAGAGCGCAACCGAGATCGCGGCCTTCAACTGGCGCACCAACGCCACCGAAGAGTTTGTCCTCGCGGACGGGGGCAAGGGCGTTCGCTTCAAGAACCCGGCCCAGACCGTCCCGCAAGAAGTCCTCGCGCCGATCCTCGCGGCCAAGGAGGAGGACTTGGGAGGCACCTCCGTCTGGCTTCTGGGTCAGGCGATGAAGGCCGGGAACGCGGACGCCTCCGCGAAACTGGAGGCGATAGCCGACTCGACCAAGGTTCGCGAAGATGCCGCCAAGAGCGCAAACGTCACGATCGCATCCCTTGCGACGGACAAGGCGAAGGTGTCGCAGCGCCTCGCCAAGCTGGGGGCGACCGATGCCGGGGCGCGGGCGGCGGGCAATGCGGCCACCAAGCACAGCGACAAGAGGCTCGCGGATGATTTCTACGCGACGTGCAAGGGCAAGGGCGTGTCGGCGGGGGGTTACCGGAAATGGTTCCTCGAGCAACTCAAGGCGAAGCCAACGAACGAGCAACTCTTCGACATCCAGCAGGAGATTTCGGGCCTGATGCGCGGGGCCACGAGCCTCGACACCGCGAAACCGTGGGTCGAGGAACTGCGCTACAGGCTGTACGTCGCCAAGGAGGCGGCGGGCCAATGATGCACCGCATCCTCGCCATCGGTATTGTTGGGCTGGCGCTATGGATGGCTTCGGAGATTTGCCGGGGCCAGACCGTCACGACACGGATGGATTGGGTGTCCCTGTCTCCCGTCGTCGTCACCAGCAAGGTCCCGGCGCGGGTGCGTTTTGACCAGTTCGTTGACCCGCTGGTCACCAACACCCCCGCCGCGCCAATGTTGCCGGGCGGCATGGCCGCGCCCGAGGCACTGCGGCGAAGGGCGGCGGCGCAGGGCAGGATCGAGTCGCTCAACGCAAGCCCCCACAGCAACGTCGGCATCTTCGCGGGCGATCTGCGGCACACGGACAGGCTGATCGACCCCAAGTTTTACCCGGAATGGCAGATGCTGCGGTGGGAGGCACTGGCCGGGAGGACCGCGCCGAAAACGAGGGCGACGCCGAGCGTCACGGTGACAAACGCAGGAAGGTGATATGGCCATGGATTGCGAGGAGTGCAGGGAAGAGGTGCTGCGGCGCCTGGACCGCATCGAGGTCTGGGCGTTCGGTCCCACCGAGCAGAACGGGGCGCGCGGCGCCATCCAGGAACTGCGAAAGAAAGTCGAGGCGGTGCAGCGCTCGATCTGGGTGACCACCGGCGCGCTAGTCATCCTTCAGCCGGTGCTGATCGCGGCGCTCGTGAAGTGGCTGGTGTGAGGGGCTATGGGGTACGGGAACAGCCGTCAGAGGAAAAACCCAATGATCCCAACCACTATAAGGGCCAGGAAAGTCACTAAATTTAGGACAAAGTAGAAGCGCGTTACTCCGTCACCCAATGTCCAGGGCTGCTTGCTTATAATCTGGATCTCCGCGTTCATCAAGCTGACGGTCTCATCATTGACTCCGCGCAGCGTGTCTCCAAATCCGTGACGGAGTCCTACTCCGTGGCGCCTTCTGATTTGATGGGTGACCGCGTCGCTGGAGAAAGAGTACGTCAGGTAACATCCCGCAATTAATCCCAGCATCGTGTACATGTACCACTGGGGCTTATCGAGGTGCCTGCATGTTCCCACGGTGGCACCCAGTAGAATGAGTGTAAAACATCCGCATCCCTTTGGCATTTCGATCCCTCCGCTCTCGGTAATATCTCTAGGTCTCAGCCTTTCTGTGCCGCATGCGTGATCTCAGAGAAATTGCTTTTTGTCGGCATGACGAACACGCACCGTCCGCCGCTGCGGGAAGCCCAGACGGCGCCGACGGCGCGCTTCTCCTCCGCGCCCGCCATCAGGTGGGCACCCTTGTACTCCACGACCATGACGCGCCCGTCTTTCAATTGGCAGACGAAATCCGGGTAGAACCAGTCCCGCGAAGTCTGGAGCCGGAAGGACGTTTTCTTGCGCGACAGGTTTCTCACCCAGAACGCCACCTCGGGGAGGGAGTCCAAGAACTGCGCGCACTGGAACTCCTCGGTCAGCGATCCATCCTGTCGCTTCTCGGCCAATTCGCCCACGCGCGGGCCCACGTAGTGTTTCTGGAATTG
>JADLBR010000511.1 GCA_020847615.1 Verrucomicrobiia bacterium | reverse complement strand
GTCATCGGCGCACCCGGGAGGGCATTGATCACGAGCTGGACGTTGGCCCCGGTCATGCCCCCGATGATCGCGAGCGATCCGGCCGCGGACGTGATGCGCGATCCGCCGCTCCCCAGCGTGATGGGCCCGCTCCATACGTTGCTGCCGCCAATGCTGCGCAGTGCGCCCTGGTAATTGATTTGGTCGCCCTGGAGGAACAGGGGCTCCGCGACCGTGATGCCACCGCTCATCTGGAGCTGGCCTCCCTGCGCGGTGCCTCCCGTGCCCGCGTATACCTCCGTGCGTCCATTGGTCGCACCGAGGGCGTCCGGGTGCGCGATCTGCAGGACGCCGCGATTGACGGTCGTGACACCGGTGTAGGCGTTGGAGCTTGAGAGGACGACGGTGCCCTCGCCCGCCTTGATGATGCCAGACGCCCCGCCCCCGCCGTCGCCTATGGTGCCGGTGAAAGCGAGGCTCCGCGTGCTGTCGGGCGAGGTCACGACCAATTCCCGACTGGCGCCGATCGTCACGTTGCCGATGTTGGTCAGCGCCCCCGCGCCCGCATTCATGAGACCGTTGGCCGTGAAATCGCCCGCCATGGTTCCCGCGGCACCCGTGCATCGCAACGTGTTGAAGGACGCGCCAGCGCCCAGGGTGCCGGCGGCGGCCACGTCGTAGTTCGTGGTCCCTGTCGTGTCGACGACCTCAGCCGCCGTGGGCGCGGCCACCCCGCCCGCGTAGCCGATGATGTTGCCACCGCTGACGGTGGCATACCGCGTCGATGTCCCCGTGCCGTGGCTGGCCCACGTGCCGATGATTCCGGTGGCATCGTTGGTGAGGGTCGCCGTGGCGACGGTTCCCCCGCCCCGGACGTTGAGGGTGGCGGTGGGGGTGCGGGTGAATGTGCCGGGGCTCACGGTCAGCGTCCGCCCGTTGGTCACGCTCCAGATCTGATCGCCAATGGCCATGCTCAATGTGGCGTTGGTCACCGTCAGGTCTTGCGTCGCGAGGCCCATGTTGATTCCGTTCTGGCCCAGCGTGAGCGTGTTGTTGCCCCCGATCGCCACCGCGCCACCCGGGCTCAGGAGCCAGATGCCCTGAAAGCTCAGGTTACCCCCCAGCAGGACCGCGTTGGCTCCCGCCAGGTTGTTGCTCCAGAGGGCCGTGTCGCCGCTCCCCGGCACGGCGCCACCAATCCAACTCGAACCCAAATTGAGGTTGTCGGCGTCGTTATCCTTAAACCGCGTGGCCGCCGGCGATCCGGCAGACATGAATAGGAGCAGGGCCGCCGCGACGCAGGCCCCTCGCGCCACGCTGACGGATATGGCGGTGTTTTGCGGCACACATTGCATCACGCGATCCTCCTGTGCGAAACGATCATATTGAGGTTAGCCCGTCGGCGGGTCCGCGGCCAGAGAAATATCCCCCCGAGCATTTGTCGGACCCCGTCCGCCAAACGCCTCCGCGAATCGAAAGACCGACCTCCTGACGCCCGCGCGCGCTTCAACTGTGCAGACCCGAATATCTCTCCATCGCGTCCATGATCGCGGCCACATTGGCGAGGGGAACCCCGGGATACAGGCCGTACACCATGAGCAGGCCGCCGCGCCGGCTCCCGAGTTTCTGCACCTCTTCCCGGATGAGGTCGTCGATGTCCCGCGGGGTGCCAAAGGGCGTGACCTTCTGACGATCGATGTCGAGATCGATACAGACCCTGCCGGCGAGATGCTTCGCGAGCCAGTCGATGCCGTTGACGAGATCCTGGGGATTGATGACGTCGACGCCGCACTCGAGGATGTCGTCCGCCAGCGTGCGGATATCCCCGTCGGAGTGCATGTGGACGAGGACGCCCCGCTCCTTCGCGGGCCCCATCAGCCGCCGATATACGGGTTTGATATACTCTCGAAAGAGTTCCGGGGGCAGCATGGGTCCCGCCTGCATGCCCAGGTCCTCGGGATACTGGAGCATGTCCGGCCCAAGATCGAGCCAGCGCCGGACGCATCCGAGATTGAAATCGGCGACCATGTCGATGAGCCGGCCGAGATCGGGATGCCCATCGGTCATGTCGAACAGGAGGCCCTCGTACCCCCGGAGGTCCTGGAGGCGCAGGAAGGTGTGCCCGTGGGGCAGGCTGGCGATCGCCGGTTCACCCCGGCGTTTCGCCGCCGCCAGTTCCGCGCCCGCGCGGGTCCAATCGATGGGGCCGAGCCCATCCGTTACCGCGGGATCGGGAGGGCGGAATGCGGCGAGATTCTCCCACGAGCGGATGGGGGAATCGTGGACCGTGCCCACGATGCCATCGTCGGTGGTCGTCCACACGCAGCCCCATGGGTCCACGTATGGGATGCCCGCCCGCGCATTTGGCAACAGATCCGGCCTGAATTCCCCATCGGGTCGACGGAACCCTGGAAACAGCAGCGGGTGCGCCCCCATCAGGTCGAACAGCGCGGACGCGTCATAGTGATGCCAGCAGGACGCGTTGATCACAAACTGCATCGGGATGTGGTCCGGTTCCTCGAACCGGACGGCGCGGAGCAGATTCTCCCGCGGGGTCATCGCAGAAGACCCTAGCAGCAGGCACCGCCCCTCCGCGATGGCGATTTTCTGTGGCGCGCGGCACCGGGTTCCTCATGGCCAATCGGAACAAACGTGGCGCCACAAGTGTCGACCCGATCGCCAGCAGTTTGAATTCTCAGCCCATCATGCCGCCGACGGGGCACCACCGGGGGTGAAAATGTAGCCGATCGCCTCAGGCGATTGGCGCCCAAACGCTTACGCGTTCGGCTACGGGAAGCGATGCGGCGATTTTCGAGCTAGCCCGGACATTTCACAGCCTTGCGGGCTGTGAAGTGTCCGGGCTCTGGGAAAACCGCGCGATAGCAACAGGTTGGGATGGAGACGCGCGCTCCAAAACGCCATTTTTCGAAATCACAAACTGT
>JADLBR010000510.1 GCA_020847615.1 Verrucomicrobiia bacterium | reverse complement strand
TGACCCTTTGCCCGGATACCTATTTTGGTTCCAGCGACACCGACCGCGTGGTGAGCGATCTCTTTCGGATCGGTGCCGAGGCCCGCGACCGGGAAGGGTCGCCTTGGCTGGTGGTCCACCACGAGCCTCCGGATGCCACCCCCATTTGCGTGGGCATGACTGGCAGCTCCGCATTGAACCACCTGGTCCTCCGTCATCAACCCGATCTGGTGCTCTGCGGCCACAACCACGAGGCGCCTTTTGAAGAGCATCTCGGGGGCCACTGGCACTGCCGGATCGGTCCGACCCTGCTGGTCAACGCCGGCCAGTCGCGAAAGCGCCGCTGGCCCTGCCATCTCCAGATCGCGGGCGACACCGTCACGTGGCGCGCACCGGGGCACCCGAGGGAATCGGTTCGTGTGACGCCCGGCGCGCGGCCCCAAGGACGTGGCGGACGCCCCGCGCCGCCGCACGGGTAACTCCCGGATGTGTTCCTTTCCACAATGATCGGGCCCGACGACCATTAGCCCGCCCCACCGGGTACCCGCGTCAGCTCACCGGATTGGGACAGTCTCCCTGGGCTGCCCCAACGCCCGCCACGTGATGTCGTTGTCGGCGATCCTGAAGTGACAGGGCCAGGGCCGGTCCGGCATCTGGCCGGAATTGACCAGTAGAGTTGACCCGATCCACGCGTGCCAGCGTCCACCACGGTCCTTCCGAAACGGGGACTCGTGGATATGTGCAGTAACCACGAGGTCGGGCTGGTGTCGGGTGACCGCGTCGGCCAGCGAACGGTTGCCTTCGGCGCCGCAACAGATGGGCGTGCCATCCGGGGGCTCGTGGTGCAGCACCATCCAGGGCATGGGTTCCCGAGCCCTCTTGGCCGCCGCTTCCGATAGCAGCCCCTCGACGACCCTATCGGCCGCAATTCCTTCGACGGATGTATCCGGGCAGATCGTCAGAAGCATCTGACTGCCCCCGGCACACACCGTTCCGGAAAAGCCAGCAAGAAGAAGTGAATCCAGACCCGCGGCACCCTCGAGCCACCGGTGGGGCCGGTCGTCGTGGTTTCCCTCGGCCAGTGCCACGGGGACGCCGCTTGCAACCAGTCGCACGAGCCATCGTTTGACGGCGGCGCGCTGCTGGTCGGGGTCCTCGCGGGCGAACACGTCGCAGACATCGCCACCGATGCAAATCAAATCGAACCGGGTCGCGTGCCGGATCGTCCAGGCGAACCAAGTCCGGTCGGCATGGAGATCCGAAACGGCCAACACCCGGGGGAACATTCAGTCTCCTTAGCCTAAGAGCTGAAAACGCACAGCATTCTCCGACGCGGATTTCGGTCGGGGCAGCCGCCAGGGGTGACCGTCACGCCTCCCGTGATGGCTCGTCAAAACAAGAAAAGGTATGGACAATAAAGCGACATCAGCCCTCGACAGGGGTCCCATAATCGCGTGGCACGAGGACGAAGATCGAATCGATCTCTGGTTCGGCTCCGCCTTCCGGAGCCAGATACAGTTCGTCGTGGCGTACGGGGCCTCGTATTACGCCAGGCCGTGGGACCTCGATGAGAGGCGCGAGACGGAGCGCCAGGAATTCCTGCGGATACTCGACCGTCTCGATGAGCTGACCTTCGAGGAGGGCACGCGACACATCCGCCTCACGAATCGCGAGGCCAAGTCCGTCATCACTTTCCTCGTCATCACCGCCCTGCTGTCGACGCGGAGAACGCGCCCCCGGGTGCGCGACGCCATCGGCGAGTTCCTCCAACTGATGGTGGAGGGGATCGCCGTCCGCTTTCAGACCCACCCGCTCCCCCTGCTATCCCCACAGATACTGGGCACGGCGCCATCCGACGAAGCCGAGAGCTACGAGCGCCTGCGATTGAATCCTCCGGCCCAGATCTGCCCCATCGCCGTTGGCGCGTTGGCCCGCCTGGTCATGTGGCTCAGGGGCGTGAGGGACGAAGTGCCCGAGTTGCGGGCTTTCGCCAGGCAGATGGGGGATGTTGTCCGGCACCTGCTGGACGCGGTCTGGCACCTAGATCACCTCCCGAGAGAGGACCCGGACCAAGAATATGGCGACGGTCAGACCTGACGCTTCGCCCGACGGGCCAGCCGATTCGACCATCACGCGGCGCGGCTTCCCTTGAGCGCCACCACGAATCGAAACCGCAGTCGCCCTCCAAACAAAAATCCATGTCGAAGAAGCGGAAGTCTCCGGTGGATCGCGGACCGATCATCCTCACAGTCGATTTCCAAGACAGGATCGACATCTGGATCAACCAGGCGGTCCGGCTCCAGTTCCAGCTGGTGATCGCTCACGGGATCTCGTGCTACGCGGAAGGGGGCGCATTCGACCAGGGGAAGCCCGAGCGCAAGCGGAGGCGGGAGGCCTTCCTCAAGACCCTGGAGCATCTGGACGCGCTCACTGCGTCGCCCGACGTCGGGCACATCCGCCTGACGAATTGGGAGGCCAAACAGGCGATGGATCTCATCATCGCAACCGCCCTGCGGGCGACGGAGAAGACCAACCCAAAAATCCGCGCCGCGCTTGGGGACCTCCTCGAAATCATCACCGAGTCCCTGACGATCTATTTCCGCACGCCGCCGCTCCCCAAACTCTCCGAGCTTCTGCTCGCGACCTCTGCCGCCGATGAGGCCGCGAACTACGAGCGCCTCCGGGCCTCCGCCGA
>JADLBR010000509.1 GCA_020847615.1 Verrucomicrobiia bacterium | reverse complement strand
CGCGCGGGCCGGGGGCGGGACCGGCCCTCCGGCCTCAGATCGCTTTGTCGCAATTTCGAAGCGCGCTGCCGCAATTTGTCGGTTGGCCGCCTGGCGGTGGCGCGTCATCGTCGTCGCGCGATTCGGCATGGCCGGGATACCCGAATCCCGGCCACAGCGTTTGGCGGAAAGGAACCCATGAGCGAGGGAATGGAAATCAGAAAGATGGCAATCGTGGGGCTCTTCTGTGTGTGGATGCTGCCGGACGCGTTCCGCGCGGCGGCTGCGGACAATCTGCGGATCTCGAACGAACGGATCGGTTTCTCCCTCTCCCCTGACGGGCGCCGCTTCGAGCTGGGTTTTGCGGGCGAGGCCGCATCCCTGTCCGGCGACCGCGGCCTATTCGACATGATGGTGGCCGTCGGGAGCCGCCACGAGTGGGGCATCGATCCCGCGGCGCAGTCCGCCGCGGTGGCCCGCGACGGCGACGCCCTGGTGGCAAGGTATGCCCAGCTGCACCACGCCGGCGTTGCCCATGACGTGTCGATCGAGCTGCGCTTCTCGCTGGAGGCCGACGCGGTGGCGTGCGAGGCGCGCATCGACAATCGCTCCGACCTCGTGATCGAAGAATTCTGGTTCCCGTGGGTCGGTCCATTCCGTGGCCTCGGGCCCGATCCCGCGAAGGACATCCTCATCCTCCCGGATGGTTTCGGGCGCCGCGTCGAGAATCCCGGGGCCTATGTCTTGAAGAAACACACGGCCTACATGGCGCCCGATCAGCGGCGCGTGCTCGCGTGCGGGCACTACCCCGGCGGCGCGATGTCGATGAACTGGTTCGGCATCTACGGCGGCGGGAAGGGACTCGGGCTTCTCTCGCTGGACGATTCGTTCCAGACGACGGGCCTGAATCTCGCGCGGGACACGGCGACCGGGCTGCTCTCCGCCGGTTTTGTGCGGTACCCGTTCTTGAGGAAGGGCGATTGGCGCGCGCCGCGGTCCCTGTTGCGGCTGCACCGGGGGGATTGGCACGACGACGGGCGCGCCTACCGGGCCTGGGCCGACGCTTCGTGGTGGAGCCAGTCGCCGCGGCCCGAATGGGTGGACCGGATGCACGGCTGGCAGCGCATCATCATGAAGCATCAGTACGGCGAGGTCTTCTCTCGCTACAAGGATCTCGTGGACATCTTCGAGGGGGGCAAACCCTACGGCATCACGGCGCTGATGGTCTTCGGGTGGTTCCGCGGCGGGATGGACAACAACTACCCGGATTACACCGCCGACGAGGAACTCGGGGGCGAGGCGGCGTTGCGCGAAGCCATCGCCGAGATCCAGCGCCGCGGCGGCAAGGTCATGCTCTATGCCAACGGGCACCTGATCGACGTCGATTCGGAGTACTACCGGACGACCGGAAAACGCATCTGCCTCAAGACCTCCCTCGGGAGCGAGTACCGCGAGGCGTACAAATTCGCCGGCGATGGCACCTACCTGCGCAACTTTGGCGCGCGCGAGTTCGTCGGCGCATGCCAGTCAACGCCCGAGTGGCGGGAGCAACTCATCGCGATCGGCGAGTACATGGCCTCCTTCGGGCCGGACTGCCTCTTCTTCGACCAGATGGGCGGCGTCATGCCCTATCTCTGCTTCGACCCGGCACACCCGCACGCGGGTCCCGCGCTGGCGCAGGGGCCCGGGAAGAACGCGAATCTCGCGGCGATGCGGCGGGCGCTCATCGCCGGGCATCCGGGGCGCGCGTTCGGCACGGAACATGTCTCGGACTGCCTCAGCCGCCACGTCGATTTCGTGCATTCGGCGACATTCGGCACCTCGCCCCACCCCGAGTCCGTTCCGGAGGTGTTCCGCAGCACGTTCCCGGAAATCGTCTGCAGCAGCCGCGAGATCCGTGACGAGATCGACCACGTGCGTCGCATGAATTGGACGTTTCTCCAGGGCTGGCGCTTCGACGTGGAGATCTGGCGCTGCCGCGGCGACCTCCGGCAGGCGCCCGCCTACGGTGCCTACATGGCGAAACTCATCGCCCTGCGCGACCGCTGGCCGGAGTTGCTCATGACCGGACGATTCGTGGACCAAGACTTTTTCGAGATGGATGGGCCCATCGTCGCAAGGGGCTACACCGGGGGCAACCGAGCCGCCATCGTCGCATGGAATCCCACCACGGCCGAGCAGCGCGTCCAGCCGAAGCCGAAAGACGAACTCCGTTTTGTCGAAGGCGCGACGGTGCATGGGGCGCTGAGTCCCGGCGACGTCCTTCCTCCCGAATCCGTGGGCGTGCTCGTGTACGAACGCTGACCGGACCCGCGGGTCCCCGCCGCCACTGGGGCAGGTGCGCCCATCTTGAACTGATTCGAGATCGCCCCGCATCATTCCTGTGAAAACGTCTGGTCGGTCGGGGCTGCCTAAAGGCAGCACTACGAACATTCCAGCGGCCTGAGGCTCGTAGTGCCGCCTTCAGGCCGTATACGCATAACCACCTCTTCTTGAGTTGGTTGCGGCGTGACTCGAAATCTCCCGAACTTTGAAGTTTTCGACTAGGGCCGTCCCCACCGCCGGGCCTCGGCCTCCTCTTCCGTGACGACCTCGCCCCAGTCGGCCTTCTTCCACGCGCGCACGTAGTCCACCTGGAAGAACGACGGCAGGTCCTTGTCCTCCGGCAGGCCGAACCAGTCGGGCATGGTCTCGGAATCGAAGATGAGGTGCATCGGGTAGTGCCAGTGGCCATTGGGCACGGAACGCACCACCACCCCATCGACAAAATAGCGGATCACCTCCGGCGACCACTCGAGGCCATACACGTGAAAATCGTCCGCCAGCCGGAACGGCGCCATCCACGTCCCCCCGGTGTTCCAGTGGTCATCTTTTCCTACCTCCCGGAACACGTGGAGGTTCATGTTGTAGGAATGCTCCTTTCCCGGCGCCTTGCCCCCGATCTCGAACACGTCGATCTCGGTGCGCCAATCCTTCGCCCCGGCCGCAAACCAGAAAGCGCTCGATCCCGCGGAGTCCATCGGCTTGGCCCGGATCTCGAAATAGCCATAGCGGACCAGCCTCCGCGTGCTGACGTAGGCCGAGGTGTAGGTGTGGTAAGTCCCTTTGAATTTCGCCATCTCCGGGACATCCTCTTTCCGCATCGCCAGCGTCAGCATGCCGTCGCCCACCGCGACGTTGTCCCGCATGAAAAGCCCAGGCGGCCTCCCCTTCCACTTGGCGGGGGATTGCCACTTCGCCTCGTCCAGGGCCCCGCGATCGAACTCGTCACCCATCTCGGGCAATGGCACCCAGCCACCCGCGTTCGCCTGATCCGACAGCGGCCATTTCTCATTGACTCGCTTCGGCGCGTTCTCCAGGGGCCCGGCCAGGGTCCAGCCCATGTTCTCCCGTCCGATCGCCGCGCCCCACTTCCTTTCCAGGTAGCGGAAGACGTCGAATAGCGCGTCCTCGGAGACGAAGCCGCGCTCGTAAACCAGCACCTCCGCGATGTCTCCCCGAAATCCCGCGGATCCGTCGGGGCGCGCGCCGATGCCCAGGGGCGCCGCTTCGATCCCGTCCTTCATCATCACATAGATCACTGGCCCATAAGCCCCCGGCGCGCCACGCCGGTCGCCCGTCAGGCAAAAATACGGCTCCTTGTTATCCGGCTTTCCCGGCGCACAGGTGGACAGCAATCGCTGCCACTTGCCGCCGCCCGCCTGGCCCTCGAGGCGCCGCGATACCACGAACGCGGTCACCGGGCCGCGCTTCGACAGATACGGTTCCACCACAAAATGGTCCTTGCCGGAGAATCGGATGGCCGGTCTCCCGTTCATGGCGCCCTCCACGAGGCTCGGCTTTCCTGAGGCGCGCGCCACGTGGCCGCGCCCCGAGACATCCCCCCATTCCAGGACCGCCCCATCCGATCGCTTCAGGGTCTCGGGCCGCGATGCGTCCAACCAGAGCGCCAAGCCGCCCCTCGGTGGGCCATCCTCGGCCACGGCAACCCCACACACAGAGAAACCCGCCACAGCAACCGCCAGAAACCGTCGCATGGCCACACGCTTAGCGTCACCCCTGCCGATTGACCAGAGCGTCGATCCGTGGCAACCCCGGCCCCCGATCAGACCAGGAAGTGCCCCAGAAACAACGCGCTGGATGGGCTTTCCCCGGCTGCAGAAACCATTTATCCTCTATCCCGACAGTCCGGCCGATGAAACCGGGCGTCGGGTACTTTTGAGACAATGCGCGTCGTATTTATTGGCACCGGGGACATCGGCGTCCCCGCACTGGAACACCTGGCCGCCAGCCGCAAGCACGAGCTGGCCGGGGTGGTGACGCAACCCGATCGCCCCGCCGGACGGGGCCTCAGGCCGCAGGCGTCACCCGTGAAACGCTCGGCACTGGCGCGCCACGTCCAGATCTTTCAGCCGGAAAACATCAACTGCCCGACCGCGATCGCGCAACTCCGGTATCTCCGGGCCGACGTGTTCGTGGTTGTCGCGTTCGGCCAGATACTCGCGGGCGAGGTCCTCCAGATCCCCTCGCGCGCGTGCATCAACATCCACGCGTCGCTGTTGCCCCGGCACCGGGGCGCCGCGCCGATCCAGGCGGCCCTCCGGTCCGGCGACCGCCATTCCGGCATAACCATCATATGGATGGATGAGGGCCTCGATACGGGGGACATCCTCCTTCAGAAGAAGACCGTCATCCGCCTCGACGACACCGCACAGACCCTGCACGACCGCCTGGCCCAGATGGCGCCCGATGCCCTGGACGACGCGCTCGATCTGCTGGATAGCCGCCGCGCCACGCGCCTCCCGCAAGACCCGACGCGGGCCACCTACGCAAAGAAGCTCAAGAAGGAGGACGGCCGCATCCTCTGGAACCAGCCGCAGCGCGGCGTGGACCACCACATCCGGGCCATGAACCCCTGGCCGGGCGCCTACACCTTCATCCCATCGCCCGAGGGACCCCGCATGCTCAAGATCTTCGCCACGATCCTCTCCTCGCGCGCCAAAGGCAAACCCGGCGAGATCCTCCGCACCGACGAGCACGGCATCCTCGTCGCCTGCGGGAAGGGCGGTCTCCTGCTCCGCGAAGTCCAGCTCGAGGGAAAACGCCGCATCCACGCCGCCGATTTCCTGCGCGGTTATGACCTGCCCATCGGGACGGTCCTGAGCTGACCCGAAAGTTCCCGCAGCCGAACGCGTGAGCGTTTGGCGGCCAATCGCCCGAGGCGATCGGCCATGAATTTTCACCCCCGGTGGTGCCCCGCGCGCGGCGCAAGGAATCTGTCTCGAAAAATCAGACCCGGGACCCCACGATCTTGCGCACCTATGAGCAACCATTTTTCCGTCGCCGCGATCACCGCGCTGTCCTTCGCGCTCGCCGCCTGCGGTCCCGAATTCCCGACCGCTCCCCCGCGCAGGGAGATCCCAGCGCACCAGCCACAACGCGAACACCCCAAACCCAAGGACGAGTCCGCACAGGTGCCCGCACCCCCCCCACCCGCCAAGCGAGCCGATTCGCCCGCGCCCACCCCGAAGCCCGCCGAACCGCCCGCCCCGGCCCCCGCGGCCACAGCCGTTGCGCCGATGACAACCCCTGGCGAACCCCCCCCCGTTGCCGCGCCCGACGGGACCCCGGCCATTTCCCTCTACGTCGCGCCCGACGGTGACGATTCCTGGTCCGGACGCCAACCCCAGCGCCAGCCCGGCCAGCCAGATGGCCCCTTCGCCACCCTCGAGAGGGCGCGCGACGAGATTCGCAAGATCAAGAGTTCCGCCCCCCTGCCCGCCGGGGGAGTGACGGTCTGGATTGGCGAGGGCACGTACTACTTGAAACGGACGCTGACCATCGGGGCGGAGGATTCGGGGACGGCCGAGGCACCGATCATCTATCGGGCGACCGAAGGCGCGCGACCCATCCTCAGCGGCGGCCTGCCCATCACCCAGTTCAAGTCGGATCAGGGCAAGATCCTCCGGGCCGACCTCGCGTCGCAGGGCCTCAAGGGCTCCAGGTTCCGTCAGCTTTTTTTCGAGGGGAAACGCCTCCCGCTGGCCCGTTACCCGAACCTCGATCCCGAGAATCCCATCGCGGGCGGCTGGGCCTACGCCGACGGTGAACCCATCCCCATGTACAAGGACATCGACGGCGAGAGCCGAAGGACACTCCACTACAAGAAGTCTGACGCCCGCAAGTGGTCCCGTCCCTCCGATGGCGAGGTCATGGTCTTCCCCCGCTACAACTGGTGGAATAACATCGTCCGCCTGGAATCGGTCGATGACGAGGTCCGCATCATCACGCTGAAATCCGACTGCTCCTACCCCATCCGCCCCAATGACAGGTATTTCGTCCAGGGCCTGCGCGAGGAACTCGACGCCCCGGGCGAGTGGTACCTCGACGAGGCCAAGGGCGCCCTCTACCTGTGGCCGCCCAAGCCGCCCGGCAAGGAACCCGTCATCGCCCCCGTGCTCCGAGACCTCATCGTCGTCGGACCCAAGGCCTCGCACGTCACGATCCTCGGGCTGACGCTGGAGTGCGCCGAGGGCAACGTCGTGACCATCAGGGACTCGTCGCACTGCCTGGTGGCGGCGTGCACGATCCGCAACGCCGGCGACTACGGCGGCAGCGGCATCTCGATCTCCGGCGGCAACGACTGCGCGGCCGCCGGCAACGACATCCATGACATCGGCCGGAATGGCATCGCCCTATCCGGCGGCGACCGCATCACCCTGACTCCCGCCAACCACCGCGCCGAGAATAACTACATCCACCACGTCGGCGTCTTTTACAAACAGGGCGTCGGGGTCTCGCTCTCCGGCGTCGGCCTGCGCGCCGCCCACAACCTCATCCACGATCTGCCGCGTTTCGCGGTCCAGTACTCCGGCAACAACATCGCCATCGAGTACAACCGCGTCCGCCACCTCTGCCTCGAGACCGCCGATACCGGCGCCTTCTACACCGGCGGCCGCGACTGGATCTCCTCGCGCGGCTCCATCATCCGCCACAACTTCATCACGGACGTCGTGGGGTTCGGCCAGGAGAATGGCCACTACGAATCCCCGCACTTCGCCTGGGGCGTCTACCACGACGACAACACCGGGGGCGTCGATGTGGTCGGCAACATCGTCGCGCGCTGCGTCCGCGCCCTCATCCACCTGCACAACGGGCGCGACAACCACGTCGAGAACAACATCTTCGTCGATGGCACCCTCCAGCAGATCGAGTGCAGCGGATGGAATACCTCCCACCGATACTGGGCCAGCCACTTCCCCACGATGGTCAAGGGCTACGAGTCCGTGGCCAATCAACCGGCCTGGAAGGGGATGCGGCACATGGATCTCCACCCCAAAGACGCCGTCCTGCCCGACGGGACCATCATGGCCGGCAACGTCTTCGCCCGGAACATCATCACCTACACCGATCCCGGCGCGTCCCTGTTCAAGGTGCGTGACTTCTCTTTCTCGCACAATGCCTCTGACAGCAACCTGGTCTGGCACGGGGGCATGCCCATCAAGACGGGCCAGTTTGCCTGCGGCAAGGTCCTCTCCGCGAACCTCGCCGCCAACCCCGGCTTCGAGGAGGGCCCCGATGGCAAGATGCCCCTCAAATGGCGCTGGCAGCAGCACCCCGATCCCGCGCCGCCCGCGGGCGCCAAGGCAGAGGCGGGCGCCGTTGGCAAACGGGCGCTCCGCATCGACATCGGCGAATCCAAGGACGCCAGGGGGAAAACGATCACCCCGATCATCGTCGGCGACGACATACCCTCGAAGCCCGGCCGGGGCTATCGGCTGACCGCCCGGGTCAAGACGTCTGGGCCCACCACGCGCGCGACGATCGCCGCGCAATCCTATGTCGCGAACGTCTATTTTTGGATGAAGGGCTCACAGCCCCACGCCGGCACCGATTGGACGGGAACCGAGGTGATCTTCCGCATGCCCGCCGAGGGCGACAGGGATTACAAGCCCCAGATGAAGAACCTGCGCGTCCGCCTCGAGGTCGCCGGCGATCCCGGAACCGCGTGGTTCGACGATGTCGCCCTCGTCGAGGTCGAGGCCCTCGGCGAGTGGGAATCCTGGAAACAGAAGGGCTTCGACAGGAATTCCATCGTAGCCGATCCCATGTTCGTCGATCCCGCCAGTGACGACTATCGCCTCAGGCCGGGCTCCCCCGCCGAGAAGATTGGCTTCCAACCCATCCCCATCGACCGCATCGGCCCATATCGGGATGCCCTCCGCGCCTCGTGGCCCATCGTCGAAGCCCCCGGATTTCGGGAGAAGCCCCTGTCGCACTGGAAACCGAAGCACTGAGAAGGTGCTCGCGCCAAGGACGCCACGGTCGCCAAGGGATGGTGAAACCACCGCGCGCGTTGCGTGAGCACCGTTTGTAGTCCCGCGTTTACGCGGCTCCGATTCTCATATTCCGGCGAAGACCGGCCGCCTAGCCCGGACATTTCACAGCCTTGCGGGCTGTGAAGTGTCCGGGCTCTGGGAAAACCGCGCGATAGCAACAGGTTGGGATGGGAACGCGCGCTCCCAAACGCCATTTTTCGAAATCACAAACTGTG
>JADLBR010000508.1 GCA_020847615.1 Verrucomicrobiia bacterium | reverse complement strand
GGCTTCTTCCTGATCGCCAATCGCCTGCTGCGCCGCAATCCCTGACCCTGGCGTGCTACCCTTCCTGCCTTGCGGCGGATTTGCCGCCCACCGTGCCCGCGTGCCCGGCAACGGGCCGATCCTATCTGGAACTCCGGGATTCAGGCGAGAATCGCCCGCGGCACAACTGCCTGCCCAATATGATATTATGCCACGGCTCGCGCGCGCCGTCCGGCCCGATTTGCTATACCATGAAACATTTGTCTTGAATTCCCTATTACAAGCGCTATTCTTGTTAGAGAGATCCGTTGGATCGTTTCGCCTGTAGCCCCGACAAGGAGGATTCTATGAGTGCCAAGTGCTTCACCGGGCCGGCGCGCCTGCACGCGCTTCTGGGTTTTTTGGCCGCATGGCCTTTATCGGCCCGCGCCGACTGGCCTAACGACGACCCCACCAAATGGGTCCAGTACCCTCAGATCACCAACGGGCTCAACGTGCTGGCGACCCAGCCGATCGTCCTCGCCGACGATTTCCTGTGCACGACCAGCGGGCCGATTACCGACATCCACATCTGGGGCTCGTGGCGACAGGATCAGATTTGGCCCGCCCCGGGGTTCATTCTCTCGTTCTGGTCGGACGTTCCCACCAACCAGAGCAACCCCTTCAGCCATCCCGGCAACCTACTCTGGCAGACAAACTTTTTCCCGGGCACCTACATCGTCTCGAACTGGGGCCCGACGGTGAACGAGCAGTTCTTCGATCCCGTCGGCACCAACATCCTGGGACCCGAATTCAATCTGGTGCAGTACAATTTCGACGTCGATCCCACCTTCGCGTTTGTCCAGCAGGAGAGCAATGTCTACTGGCTCGCGGTCACCGCGCTCGGGTTCGACACCAACCAGTTCCTCTTCGGGTGGAAGACTTCCACCAACCACTGGAACGATGATGCCGTCTACCTCGATGTCGACCAGGGCGTCTGGAACGAGTTGCGCTATCCGGAAGGCCACCCGCAAGAGGGCCAGAGCATCGACCTGGCCTTCGCCCTGACCACGGTGCCCGAGCCCGGCGCACTCCTTCCGCCGCTCGCGGTCACCCTCGCGCTGCTCGCGCTCCGCAGGCACCGACGCCCCGCTTCGTGAGGACCGATTTCGATTCCACGAACCGAGGCAAACCGTTCCATGCGCCTATCCACAATTGCTCTGGTTGCCCTCGGCCTAGTGCCCGCCGGGGCGCGCGCCGTGACGATCGAACTCGTCAACGTCGGTGACCCCGGCAATGGTTTCGACCCGCTCAACACGAACTTGGTCGCCGGCATCGGCTCGGTGGCCTCGGTCTATTCGATCGGAAGATTCGAGGTGAAGAATAGCCAGTACGCCGAGTTCCTGAACGCCGTGGCCGACACCGACACCTATGGGCTGTACAACATATCTATGTCCAGCGACGTGAAGGGCGGCATCACCCGATCCGGTTCCAGCGGCAGTTACAGCTATACCCCCAAGACTGGCTACGAGAGCATGCCGGTCGTGTTCGTGTCATTCTATGATGCGGCCCGCTTCGCCAACTGGATGGAGAACGGCCAACCCACCGGCGGGCAGTCGTTCGCCACGACCGAGGCCGGCGCATACACACTCTATACCAGCGGCAGTACAACGACCAATATCGGCCCCCGTTCAAGCAGCGCCATCTGGTTCCTGCCCACCGAGAACGAGTGGTACAAGGCCGCGTACTACGATCCCAGCGCGAGCGCCACCACCAACTACTGGCTATACCCGACCCAAAGCGATCTCACTCCCAACAGTCGCCTGCCCAATGCCGGCGACGCCAACAGCGGCAATTTCTTTCGCGACGACAGCTCGCCGGATGACTTCCTCAACGACGGCTACGCGAGCACGGGGAACCCGACGTTCTACACCACGACCAATTATCTGACCCCGGTCGGCTCATACGAACTGGCCGAAAGCTACTACGGCACATTCGACCAAGGCGGCAATGTCTCCGAGTGGACCGAAACGACCTACCCCGGGAATATGAGGGTCCGGAGGGGTGGCTACTGGGGTAACGGTGCGGGCAGCCTCAGTTCGACCGCACGAGACGCATACATCCCGACCCAAGAACGCAGCGATACCGGCTTTCGGCTCGCGGCGATCCCGGAGCCACCCGCCCTCACTGCGGCGGCGTGCCTTGTCCTCGTCATCTGCCTCGGGCGGACCCTATTCGCCCGGGCATGCCCTACTGCCCCATCGCGCGCCCGCCCCGCGGCCCGCTCGGCGATGGCTTCGGCCAAGGGTTCCCCCGCCGCGACATAATCACAGTTCTTCGCGTCGGGCATGGCCTTATCCGCGCCCGTCAACGACGCCACGTCGGTCTCTCGAAGAGCCCAGCGCAAGACCTCTCGCTCGCCGTGGGGTCAGGGCCGAAGCTTCCCATCGGCGTTCAGTCGCAGCTTGTTGCGCGTCCGGCAGAAATGCGGTGTGGGGAGCGCACCGATGAATCCCGCCGGCCCACCGACAATGCGGATCACGCACCGCGCCGCCGCATCCGCCACGCCACCGCACACGCCGCGAGAAATGCGCCCAGCGCCGACGGTTCCGGGACCGCCGCGCCCACCGAGGCGTCGAATCGCGTGCCGTCGTAGGAAAAATCGCCGCGGGAGCCCAGCGCGAAATCGACCACGTCGCCCACGTTGAGGGAGACCGTCTGCACCGTCGATGTCCCACCACCGTTGTTGAAAGCCTCGTCGAACAGCAGCACGCCGTTGACCAGGATGTGGGCCGACGCCCCATTGCCGCCGTACGGATCCTGGTCGTACCAGTACGCCGACAGGTCGAAATCCCCGCCCAGCGGCGAGGTCCAGCGGACGATGGCGTAGGCGTTGTCAGGGCTGGGATGCAGGTGCATCTCGCCGGGATTCAAATCCGCCAGCGGCCCAGGCCCGTTGTTGATTACGATCGGCGCATTGCCCACGTTGACCAACACCGAGACTCCGTTACCGATAAAGCCCTCCAGGTCGGCATACGTGGTCCCGTCGGTATGGTCGCCAGTCGCGAACAGCGTCAGGTTCGTCGATTCCAGCGTGAACCGGTAGCCGTAGCTCCACTGCGGCACCAGCGAGTTCGGGTTCAGCGTGTCGTCGTGGAACATGTCCGGCTCGTCCGGCTTCTCGTTCAATGCCATGTCCTCTCCGGCGATCCACGCCGCCTGCGCCCGCAGCCCCATGGCGAGAATCAGGACCGCGATCAAACTAAGCTCTCTCATCTCGTGCCCTCCTCGGTTTGGCCAAATGAATGGCGATTCGTCTTTCTAATATCCACCATTAACGGCATCGAACCGCGCCGATCATGGCGTCCACCGTCCTTGCGCACAAGGCGAAACCCGGACCCTTTTTTCCGTATTTGGAACCACTCCATCGCCGGGACTCGAGCCTCAACCCCCGATCGCCGTCATCGGTCGATCCGGCTGATAGCACTGCGAGAACCCGTGGTCCTCGGGCTTGTTCTCGATGGCATCCCGGAGCGCATCCTCCGGTCCCGACCCCCCGACGCGCATGGGCCGGAGCAGATCGATCTCGCCGTGGCGACCGAGGCAGGGCCGCAACCGCCCATCGGCGGTCAACCGGAGCTTGTTGCATGTCCCGCAGAAATGTGGCGTGGTCATCGCGCCGATGAACCCGATCCTCGCGCCCAGAGGCCCGAAGGCGTAGTACTTGGCCGGCCCGTGTCCCGGGCGGAAATCTGGCAACGGCGTTAGCGTTCCGCGCACCTCCAGACGGCCCATCAGCTCGCCGATGGAAAGGAATGCCGGGCCAAGCACCTCACCCGCCCGAGAGACGGGCATCAGCTCGATAAAACGGATCGGCATCCCCCGCGCCGCCGCGAATTCGATCAGCGGCAGATACTCCCCCTCGTTGAATCCGCGCATCAGGACACAGTTGAGCTTCACCACCTCGAATCCCGCCGCCAGCGCCGCATCGATCCCGTCGAGCACCCGCTCCACGGACCCGCCCGTGATCCGCCGATACACGTCGCCATCCAGCGCGTCGAGGCTCACGTTGATCGACCGCACGCCCGCGCGTTTGAGGTCCTGGGCCAACGGTGCCAGCCGGGTCCCGTTAGTCGAGATCCCCAGCGTCTGCGCGCCGGGAAGATCCCAGATCCGCCGCGCGATCTCGACGATATCTTCCCGCACGAGGGGCTCGCCACCGGTCAGGCGAAATTTCCGAAATCCCATTCGGGTGGCCGCATCGGCCACGCGGACGATCTCGTCGGCGGTCATGTGATCGGCGCGGCGCGCCCAGCCGCGATAACCCTTCGGCATGCAGTAGAGGCACCGCTCGTCACACCGGTCGGTGACCGATATGCGCAGATAATCGACGACCCGCCCAAAGGGATCCGCCGTCATGCCACGCGCCCCCAGGTCGCACGCCCACCGCGCGTCGGCAGCAGCACCGTCGCTGGAACCGAAGCCCCGGCGACCGCCGCATATAACTCCGCGCACCTGCCGCAGCAGCCCTCCTCGCTGGACCACTCGGGAAACTCCGTCGCGATCGCCTTCGCCGCGCCGGCCACGGCCTCGCTCTCGGCCCATTCGAAGGTCGTAAAGCCACAGACCGGGCATGCGCCTCCCGGCATCCGAGCGCCAGATTCGGCACCCCGCCGCCTCGGGTCGCTCGCGATCTCCCACAGGCGGTCATGGTGCGGGGCGTCCTCCGCAGCGAGCGCCGCGAATAGCCCCTCCCTCTCGGCCTCGGGCAAGAAGCCGAATCCGCGCTCCAGCGCTTTCTGGTGCCGCCCCAGGGCCGCCGCGAATCCCCCATCCTCGGGAAAACGCCGCCCCAGCCGCCCGTCGATGACGATATCCCACAGGAGGCCATACCGCTCCCGATGCAATGAGCCCTCGATGCCCGCGCCCGCCGCGCCCGGCCCAGGGTACCCGAACGCGGGGTCGATCATGTCATGGATGTGGCACAGCTCGTGCCGCAGGAACCCCACGAATGTCCCATCCGCGATCCGCGCCGAACGGATGCCCACGCCCACGCGCGCCACGCCCTCCCCGCCCCGAAATAGTTCTGCCATCTCATCGGCGGGATTTTTCACCCGCCGCACGACCGCCTCCTGGCATGCGCCGATGACCATCGGCCACTCCGCGAAGGCGTCCCGGACCCGCTTCTCCAGCCCCGCGGCACGAAACCACTCCGACACGTGGTAGCAAAAGGCCGCGTCCCGCGCCGACGGGTCCCCGATCTCGTAGATCGCCTCCCGCGCCGGATCGCGCCGCGGCCCCAGCGCGAGATACGCCGCCTCGACGAGGTCGTGATCGAAGGAGAGCCTCATGGCGATCAGGCCGGGGGCATCCCGCCCGGCCTTGCGCCAGCCAGGCCACACTCCTCGGTACAGAGATCCCCGTCGCGCGCGTCGTAGGACACCAGTTGGATGTCGGCCGAGCCCGGCACGATGCCCAATTTCGCACAATCCGCCCGGACGATCCCGAGCAGCAGCGCCACCGCATCGCGCATCCAGGCCGCCGAACCGGACGCCTCCAGGCGCGACGCGAACGCCTGGATCCATCGACCGAGGTGTTCCCGCAAAAAGAGCCTCCACGCCCCCTCGCACGCGGCGCTCCCATCGGCATTGCCGGTCTCGATCGCGTGCGCGGATCGCGCGGCTAGGATCGAGGCGAACTCGCACTCGATCGCCAGGTGGTCCTGCCGCTCGTGAAGATCCTCGTGCACCTCGGTTCCAAAGGCCCGATAGAGCGCCGAGAGATCGGCGAGCCGGTGCGGCCGGAACAGCGCGTCCGCCTTGTTGTCCCCGTACTCGATCTCGTGCGGCGGGCACGCCCCCCGGATCGTGTACCCGAATGCTCGCAGATGGTCCGCCCGTGCCCCATCGAGCCCAACGCCCGCAACCGAGCGCGCCGCCGCCCCCGCCATCGCCTCCAGCTCTGGAACCCCCGCCCACGCCACGTGGATGGCCTCGGCCAACGCCTCCCGCGTCGCACCGTCGCTCACCCAGCGCCAGCCATCCGGCTCGGGGAAGGCGAAGGCCTCGGCGAGGAAGCGATACGCAAACGACCGCGCCGCCGCGGCCCCGGCGGTCGCGTTGAGCGCGCGGGAATCAGATGCTGTTGGCATGTTTGCCGCTCCTGACGTGCAACGGTTCCTCGACGGTGCAGCGGATGATCTCCCGCCCATCCCGGTCGTAGCCGATGACGGTATCGTTGTAGATCTCCACGCGGCGACCGCGGATCTCCTTGTCGAACACCTTCGGCCCCTCCTTGATCTCGTACCGGTGGCAGATGTGGTTGTCCTTGCCGAATAGCTGCAACACCGCGAGCGTCTCCCGGTCCGGGGCCATGTACCGCTCGACCGCCGCATCGACCCCGGGCCCGAACATCTGCCGAAGGTACCGCCGCGGCACCCACCTCGGGGGGATGTAGTACCCGTTGGGCTCCGTCCCGAATTGCGGGTAGAGAGGCAACGCCAGCTTGGCCACGTGCACCAGATAATAGATCGGGTTGTTCCTCTCCTCGACCCACGTGCCATCGGGATTGAGCCCCACGAATCCCTGGAGCCGGATCTGCCCGATGCAGGCCGCCATGCAGCGCGTCGTGTACGGGCGCCCGCCGGCATCCGTATCCTTGCCCTCGATGCGCGGATAGCACGCGATGCATTTCTCGCTCACCCGCGTCGTGGGCCGATAGTGCGTCTTCTTGTAGGGGCACGCCTCCATGCACTTCCGGTACCCGCGGCACTCTTTCTGATCGATCAGGACGATGCCGTCCTCCGGCCGCTTGTAGATCGCCTTGCGCGGGCAGGCCGCCAGGCACGCCGGATAGCTGCAATGGTTGCAGATCCGCGCCAGATAGAAGAACCACGCGTCATGCGCCGGCAGTTCCCCCCCGCCCCGAAAGTACTGTCCCCGCACCGTCGCCTGCGCCCCCGCCGGGTTGTCCTCGAACAGGTTCGGCGTGTTCCACTCCTCGTCGGTCGGCAGAAAGCCCAGCGCGGTCTGCGAGCCATCCTCCGCCGGCGCCTCGGGCGCCGCCTCGAAGATGGTCTTGCCCTTGTATTCGCCATAGGGCGCCCTGCTCGCGTCCGAGGGGCGCGCCCAGGCCCCCGGCCCACCGCCGGTGGCGTGCAGCATGTCGAGCAGCTTCACGTCCCAGTGGCGCGGATAGCCGCCATACGGCTTTGTCTCGACGTTGTTCCACCACATGTACTCCTGCCCCGCCGAGAAGGTCCACGTCGACTTGCACGCCATCGTGCAGGACTGGCACCCGATGCACCGGTTGATGTTGAACACGAACGCGAACTGCCGCCCCGGATAGGCGGCCTCGTAGGGATAGGCCATCTCGCGGCCCAGTTGCCAGTTGTATACGTTGCTCATTCGGTGTCCGTCCAGGGTTCCAGGGTTCGGTCGATCAGCTCTCGGACGTAGGCCTCCCCCTTGTTGCGATAGACGCGGTTCGGGCCCACGTGATTGGGATCCTTGAAAATCCCCAGGATGCGGTTGGCGGTGAAGTCGAGGAACAGAAACTCCTCGATGAAGGCGATGGCCATCGCCTCGTCGTTGTCCTCCTCGCAGGGGACGACCGCGCCGTTGAGTTCCAGCGGGTCCTCGATGTCGGATTCGTCCTTGGGCATGGCGATCAGGCGGTGTAACCGCCCCCCAAGTAGCGCTTCATCCGCTCGTCCTCGGCCCCCGGCGACATGCCGTCGGTCCCCGGCTTCCATCGCCCGCGACCGCCCGGCCCGCCATCCTCGGCCTTGACGATGCGCACCAGGCACTCCTTGGGCACCGTGTTGACCGCGTGGTTGTCCGCCTCGCCGCCGAAGAGGAATCCCATGAACGCCTTGCTCTTGTGGAACAGGGTGTCGGTCTGGTGCATCGGCATGTGCCAGTTGCGCGTGATGGACTGCTGCGAGCCGAACCGGAAGTTGGCCATGTAGCCGTCGTCGCTCATCGCCATCCCGTCGGGGCGCTCCTTCTGGGCCCGCACGGTCTTCGGCGTGGCGATGTAGGTCCCGTGCTTCATCATGACGACGTGGTACGGGTAGGCCGCGTTGTAGGTGACCCGCAGCATGCACCGGCTGATCTTGTAAAACGGGTCCGATGGCGTGGCGCCGTAGTAGGGCCGGTCGGCCGGATTGGCGTCCACGTACACGTAGTCGCCATCGTAGATCCCCATGTCGCGGGCGGCCTGCGGGTTGATGTGGATCTGGTGCTCGCCCACGCCCGCCAGCCGCCGGTCGATCCGATACGGGTCGCCGAAGTTCGAGTCCCAGATCTGGTGCCAGTCGACGTTGGACCATGTGGAATGCACGCGGTGCCGCGATTTCGGGGTCAGGCAATAGAAGTGATAGCCCTTCTCCCAGAGGAAGTTCTTGGAGCCGCGGATCTCCGGCCACGACATCTTGACATTGCGCACCGTGCGCTCCTCCCAGCCCTCCGCGCCCAGCGGGATGCCGTAGTCATTCGGCCGCACGAACGGGTTGGTGGACAGGATGGCGTTGGGCAGGTACGGCGTGGCCTCGGGGCCCTCGCGGTGGACGATGAAGTTCTCCCCGCAGTCGATGGCGGTCGGGTCGTCGCTGTAGGCGTGCAGCCGCCCGGTGTCGGTGTGGAAGGGCTCGCTGTCGTGGATCTGCTCGTAGAATGGGATCCGCGGGTAGGTGCGGAATAGCATCAGCGCCGCGCCCGGCGGGCCATACTTGCCCGCCATGATGTCCTTGAGCTTGTACCCCTTGGTCGTCGTGCACGTGTCCAGCAGTCGCTGGATGTACACCGACCGCTTGCCCTCGTGCTCGAACTTGAAATAGTCGTGGAACCGCCGGTCGCCGGTCTCCTCGCCCAGCGCCGCAGCGATGCCCGCCAGGATCCGCAGGTCGTCGCGTGAGTCGTACAGCGGCTTGATGCCCCCCTTCCAGATCTGTAGGAACGGGTTGGAGCAGCTCGCCGTGATCTCGAGATCCTCGAACTCGACCCACGAGTTGGCCGGCAGCGCAAAATCCGCAAACTGCACCGATGCGGTCATCTGGATGTCGACCGACACGATCAGCTCGACCTTCGGGTTGACGTTCTTGATGACCCCGTAGCACCACTTGGCGTTGTTGATCAGGTTGACGTTGGTGAAGAAGATCGCCTTGGTCGGCGTGGGCATGTGGCTCTGTCCCGTGAAGCACTTCCTGCCCTCCTTCGGGGTCTCGACGATGAGCGGGATGTCGCCGTGGTCCCAGTAGGCCGGCTCCTCATCCTTGAAGCAGGGCCGGGCGTGGACCTCCTTGCCGGGGGCGTCGGGATCCAGCAGCGGGTGGAACGGATCCTCCGCCACCCAACCCTTGAATCCGTAGCCGGTCTCCTTGGATCCCTGGAAGAGCGCCGCCTTGTAGTTGCCGGCCCAACCGTGGCAGCCGGCCCCCGGCTTGCCGATGTTGCCCGTGAGCATGATCGGCAGGTACGCCGCCCGGTTGCCCTCGGTGCCATGGAACCAGTGGTTGATCCCCTCGCCCTGGTGGATGGACACCGGCGAGATCGTCGCGATGTCCTCCGCGAGCCGCGCGATGAGTTCCTTCGGCGCGCTGGTCACCTCGGACACGGTGTCCAGGTCGTAGTCTTTCAGGTGGTGGGTCCGGTAGAGCGTCCAGAGGGTGAACACCTCGACCTCCGAACCGTCGGCCAGGCGCACGGTCCATCGCCCCTCGATCTCGGGGTCGCCGCCCCTCATGTTCTCACCGACCTCGTCGCGCGTGATGGCCTTCGGGCCCCCGCTCGCCTTGTCCCAAACCACGAAGTCGCCCAGCTTGGCGTACTGCTCCTCGGTGAGGCCCTGGACCTTGTAGCTCTTGCCCTCTTTCGCCAGCCCCCCTCTGTATCCGGGGAACACATCGTGCGCCCGCAGGCGCTTGAGGTTGTCGGCGCGCACCAGCAACGGGAAATCCGTGAACCGCTTGACGAACTTCTCGTCGTACCACCCGCGGTCCATCATGAGGCGCGTCACGCCCAGCCACAGGGCCGCGTCGGTGGAGGGCCGCACCGGGATCCAGTAGTCCGCCTTGGTCGAGGGCGCGCCATACTCCGGCGCGATCACCACGATCTTCGCCCCCCGCTCCATGCACTCGATGAACCAGTGCGCCTCCGTCATCTTGTTCTCGACGAGGTTCTTCCCGTTCATGACGATCAGCTTGGAGGATCGCATGTCGTTGAAGTCGCTCTCGCTGTTCTGGAGGCCGTGCACCCAGGGGTGCCCGGGGGCCTGGTCCCCATGCCACGTGTAGTTCGACCAGATGCGACCCGCCCGCGCCTGGTCGTCGGGTACCTTGCGGATGTGCTGGTCCAACAGGGCCAGAGAGTTGCAGAGCCGGTACATGCCGTACTTGCCCATCACGCCGAGCAACCCCATCCCGCCGCGCATCTTGATCGTTCGGGTGCCGGCCCCGCCCATGTCCTGGATCATCTCCTCCGGATACCCCTCGGCACGCAATCGCGCCGCGCCCTGTTCCCCGCTGTATCGCCCCGCGATGGACTTGAGCCCCTTGGCGATCATCCGGTTCGCCTCGTCCCAGGACACCTTCTCGAATTCGTCGTTGCCCCGGTCGTCGAACATGAACTTGGCGCGCAGCTCCGGCGTCAGATCCGGGAATCCCGCATCGGCCCATTGTTTCCATCCCCGCCGCACAATCGGATGCTTGAGCCGGAACGGGCCGTAGACGATGCGATGGAAGGTATAGCCCTTGGCGCACTGGCGTATGCCCCACGAGGGGGACGCGCTATTCCCATATATGTCGCGATAGGTGCCGACGTCGTACTGGTCCCCCATGCGGGTGATGACGCCGTTGCGCGTGTGGGCCAGCACCCGGCAATTGTGGGTGTCGTTCGGCGCGCACACCCACGAGAAGGTCCCGTCGTGCGCGTACTGGTCGCGATACACCGACTCCCAGTCGCGGTCGGGGTAGTACGCCAGCGGGTTCTCGATCGCCCGGGCGGGCCGCAGGAAACGCGTCGGCAGATACTGCGCCAGGAATGCGCCCGCGCCCGCGACGCCAGTCAGGTAAAGGAACGCGCGGCGGTTCATCGGCGCGGCCTTCGACGCGCCCTCGGTTGCTTTCGGGTCGGTGCTCATCAGGTCACTTTTCCAATTCTAGGACATGCCACGCCGAGACGTTCTTCTGCCCGTTGCGGTCGCCGTTTCGCCCGTCCCAAACCGCGAAGGCCACCGGAACCCGCCGCCCGGGCGCGAGATCCACATCCCGGTGCGACCGCGGGGCCATGTCGCGGATGAAAATCGCCCGCCAATGCCCCCCGGCCCAATCCCCGCCCCCCGCGACGTCCTGTTCACCGGGGCGCTGGATCACGAGCGTGCCAAAACCGTATGCGTTGGACTCCTGCACCGGCGACTCCAGGTCCATCGCCAGCGGGTTGCCCGCCATCGCCGCCGAGAGGTAGAGATTCCCCGCATCCGGATAGATGTCGGGTTTCTTGGTGGGATAGACCCCGGCGATCTGCTCCCTCGCCTCGCCTGACGGATGCGCCGCGCGCCACTGCCACAGGTTCACTGGATGGAACGGGTCGCCCATCCCGATAAATCCGGGCCTTTCGGTGAGGCTGAACTGGACCGCCGCCGCATCGCCAAAATCCTGCACGCGCAGCACCGCCGCGTCCGCGGCATCCCCGCTGACCCACTCGAGCAACATGGCGACGCGCTTGCCATCGTGCAGCGCCCGCACGCCCACGTACCGCGTCGGCTCGCGCCGCCTCCAGATCGGGTTGATCATCACCGCGTGCTGTGACACGGACTTCCAGGCGGCATCCCCCGGCGACGCCGGCAACGCGCCCCCGCATCGCGCCGCCGCGATGCCCACGCCATCATCGGTCTGGCCAAGGCCCGGCCCCTTGGCCGCCTGCCGCAGCGACAGGACGTGCGCCACCAGCGCCCACCGGTCCTCGGGTGAGACCCGCGAATCGGGATAGGCGTTCATCGGTGTCCCGCCGATGCCCGCCGCGATGCGCAGGTAGATGGCCTCCGGCGCGTCCCCGCCGATGAACCGGTCGCGCGCGAAACCGCGCGGCTTCAGATGCCCGCCCCAGGCGTCCTTCATGCCCACCGACTGCGGGCCATCGCCAAGCCCTTTCGGACCGTGGCAGTTGGCGCAATCCAAAGCCGCATAGACCTGCGCGCCCTTGGCCGCCAGTGCCGGGATGAACTCCGGCACGGCCGGCACCGCGATCGATGAGCCCGCCGGATTCTCCGCAAAATGGTTGACGCGCCGACCCTCCTCCTCCTTCGCGCTCAGGTGCTTCACGTAAGCGACCAGGTCCCTCCGGTCGCGCTCCTTCAGGAACCAGAATCCCGGCATCGAGGAACCGGGCGTGCCCTGCGTGATCACTCCGTACAGGTCCTCGTCGGTCGGGGTTCCGGACGCGGTCGACCGGACCTTGAACTGGCCCGAGGTGAAGTCCCGCGGCTTGGGATGGATGAACACCGCCGCCGGGCCGCGCCCGTTGCCCTCGGATCCGTGGCACGCCGCGCAGTGCAGCGCGTAGAGGGACTTGCCCCGGACCACCGGCGGATCCTTCATGCCAAACGCCTTCCGGATCGGGCACGCCGGGCCCTCGTCACCCAGATGCACGTCGCCCTTGCCGGGCAGCGGCGCCAGCATCCGGGCCGGTCGGGTGGTCGACGCCACCACCCACCACGCGGCGCCCACCAGCACCGCCACCGCCAAAAATCTCGTCGCCAGATTCATCGGGCACCCCCCGCAGTCGCCGACGCCGGATCGCCTGTCGCTCGCTCCCCCGACCCGCAGTCCCAGATCGCCCGCGCGCACGGCGGCACGATTTGCGCCAGTATCCCGCCCCCGCCCGCGATCATCAGCAACCCGCTCACCCGCACGGCCACCATGTCACCCCGCCCGATCCCCCACGCGCCGATCCCCGCCGCCACCACGTAGAGCACGATCCAAAATCCCGGCGGACGAATCCCGCCCTCGCCCATCGCCGCCACAACCTTACCCGCGATGCACCACAGCGGAAGCCCCGTCGCCAGAACGATCCAAAGATAGCCGTACAGTATCCTCGCCGGGTCCCACGCCACCGCCGGCAACGCCCGCGCCTCGCCGATGAGCAGCCCCACCCCCAGCAGCAGAAACAGCCCGATGAACCCCGCCGCATAACCGTGGTTCCACGCATCGAGCCGCACCCCGCGGGCCGCCACGCCAGAGGCCACCTCCACCGCATAGAACACCAGCCCCGCCGCCACCGAAAGCGCCCCGGGGATCACCAGCGGCGCCCCGAACGCCAAACCGAACACGACCGCGTACAGGCCCCCGTTGCAGAGCAAAAACGACCAGAGCCGCCGCTCCCCCCCGCCCGCCACCGGCACGTCGAACATCACGTATGACAACCCCATCAGCAAAAGCACCAGATAACCCCCAAAACCCGCGTGCAGCCCCGCGTGCACCGCCTTCAGCGTCCCCAGAGGCAGGAAAAACCAGTAGTGGTTCGCCCCCGCCAAGACCCCGAGGAACATCGTCAGCAGCAACCACAGGAAACTCGTCGCCACCGTGATCTGCACCATCGGCAACCTCTCCCCCTTGTCCAGTTTCCACGCCACCAGCGCCAGCCCCACCACCAGGCCAACCAGCATCATCACCCCCGCGTGCGCCGCCGCCGCCAGATCCCACGCCAGAAACGCCGCTAATAGCCAAAATAGCGCCACCACGTGCAGGAAAAAATGCGACTTCGCCCCAAGTCCATCCCGCGTCTCCGGATCGCCCAGCCGCGGCAGCGACAGGTACGTCACCGCAAAACCCACCGGCACCAGCCACCCCAGTATCGCCGCGTGCAGCGCCGCCCCAGCCCGCGGCGAGCGCCCCACCGCCATCACCACCTCCGGCGCCCACACCAACCCCGCGCAGAACACCAGGAAGAAACCCGCCCCCAGCAGCAGGAACGCCGACGCCACCATCGACGGCCCCCCCCTCGAAACCAAGACTGCACTCGACTCTCCCGCGGGCGATGCTCCTGCACTCATTTCGGCCTCGGCGCCACTATCGGTCCCCGCCCCGCCGCGATCAAGCTAAAAAAGAGTGTTGTTTCTTTTATTAGCGGGGACGCGCCCGTGGCGCACCGGGAAAAGGGATTCTGCTGGCCCCGTGGTTCAGCCGGAGGTCGGCCTCGCCCAGCCGCCGCAGATCGTCCAGCCCCTCGGCGATCCCGGTCAGCGCCTTCCGCAAGAGGTCGCCATCGGCATCCTTGGGGCCGATGCCCTCGAGCGCCGGGATGCCCTCGTTGCCGAAGTAGTGGACCCGCGCCATCGGTCCGACCTTGGGCTCCGGGCGCGACCCGTAGAAGCAGTTACCCACCAGAAACAGCTCCAGCGGGCGCTCGCCCGCCTGCACGATCCGGACATCCGGAGGCTGCCTGCTGAACTGGTCGTGTCCAAAGAAGATCTGCCCTTCGTAGTTGTCGATGGCCATCGAGGTGCCCCACGCCGGGTCGGTCGCCTCGCCTTTGAAGTGCACCTTGGCGCCCTGGATCGTCGCGCGGCCCGGCGGCAGTCCCGGCCCTCCCTCGAACACCCATCCGTTGTTCGCGTTCTCGACATACATGTCGCTCATGACGATGCTGTGGTTGTCCCGCAGGTAGAGCACGTGCGTCACGGCCGTGGCCAGCCGCGTCTGGAACCCCAGCAGGCCATCGCGCCGCGGGTCCTTGCCATCGACGACCACGGAGCCCTGGATGGTCATGCCGGCGAGGATCGTCGCGCCCGCACAATCGGTGAAGCGCAGGTTGCCCTGCACGTGCGGCATCAGGACGACCGCGTTGGCCCCCAGTCCCCTCAGTTGCAGGCCCTTGTGTAAGGGCTGCATCTGGTACATCCCGTAGACGAACACCCCGTCGTAGATCATGTGCGACGGAGCGCCGGTCCCGGTCTGGAGGATGTCGATGCCGTTGTTCATCTTGCCGCTGTCGTGATTGCCGACGGCGATGTGTTCGAGCCGCACGCGCCCCGGGTCGCGCACCTCGATCATCGTGCCTCCCTCCGCGCCCCTCCAGATCAGGCGCGTGCACCAGCCCGACCCGCCCACACCATAGTCCGCGCCCTCGATACGGAGGGTCTCTGCGATCACGTACCTCCCCGTGGGCAGGTACGCCAACGCCCCCCCGCCGTGGCCCCGCGCCGCGTCGATGCACCTCCGCAACGCGACGGTATCGTCGGCCTTGCCGTCACCCACCGCGCCAAAATCCCGCCGCGCGTCAAACACCTTCGCCGGCACCGGCACCTCCCCCTTCAGGAACCGCCTTCCCGCGGACGCCAGGCACCCCTTCCGCTTGCCGTCCGGAACCTCCAGGACCATGCCCGCGTGGCCCTCCCGGATCAGGTCCGACGCGCCGCGCGCCTGGTTGCCCGACACGATCACTCGCTGGCCTTTCCGGACGATCTCCACCGGCGGATTGCGCTTGGGGCCGCCCCCGAACCCGCAGTCCATCAGGATCACCGGCCCACCCCCCAGCGACACCGCGCCGTCCGGGTGCGTCCAGCCCTCCACCTGGCAATCCTGGATGGTCATCGGCGTCACCTGGTTCTTCAGCTCGACAAATCGCCTCGATCCCGAGGACGTGCAGCGCCTGACCGAGCACCCGTGCTCCGGCATCGCCAGGATGTCGGCCGCCCGGCTGTTCCTGAAATGCGTGTTGCGCGCATAGAAATTCCCGTGCCGGCACTCGATGCCGGTCTCGCAGTCGCGGAACTCGCAGCCGTCGAAGGTGAAGTTGAAGTCATTGAAACTGAGGAACGCGACCCCGCGGCGGCAGTTCTCGAACAGGCAGTTCTCGAAGGTCGTCTCCGCCAGCGCGTACTTGTCGTCCGAGGCGGTCATGACCCCCGCGTCGGTCAGGTTCGCGAATCCCAGGTGCTGGTGCCTCACCTCGGTCTCGAACGCGGTGGTCGAGTGGTGGCAAAACCCCACCGCCGCCCGATTGCGCCCGTCGAAGAAGAGGCCCACGAATCGCGACCCCGTCACCCCATCGACCTGCATCATTCTCCCGCCTTCCGCGCCGTCCCAGACGAGCCGTGTGTCGCGCCCGTGGCCGACCAGCAGCAGCCCGGTGCGGCGACCGGTGTGCGTCAGGGTGCGCGTGATCCGGTAGCTCCCCGCCGGGAAATACACCGTCGACCCATCGGAGGCCCCGTCCAGCGCCCTCTGGATCGCATCGCTGTCATCGGCCGCGCCATCGGCCTTCGCGCCCATCGACCGCACATCCACCCAGTCCGATCGCGCCTCCCAGGCAAGGGCCGGGATCGAGGGCGTATCCCCGTCGCCCACCTGCGCCCCGACCGCGGGCACCACCCCCAACACCGCGAAACCCACCCAAGATCCGACAGCCGCCACCCCCATCACCCGACCCACCGCGCAAGACGCTCGATGCGGTGCCATGCGACACACCCAGGGCCCACGCCTCAAAACCGGCGGCGCCCGCGTCTCGCGGCGAGCAAGCCCCCCGCCGCCACCAGCACCCACACCCAGCCCGAAGGCTCGGGGACCATGGCCACCCGAAATCCGATCTGGGTAATCTCGGTGCCCGGGGCGCTCCCGGTCCGGAACGTTGCCAGGAGGTTCCCACTGGCGCTGGCCCAGTCGCCGCCGCGAAAGCCGCGACTCTCGACAGAGGAATTATTCGCCCCATCCAGCGCGCTCTCGTTCCACTCCCAGACATTGCCGTTCTGGCCCATCGTCCCGTAGGCGCTCAGGCCGCCGGCCATGTCCACGTCGGCAGGATCGGAGGGGACAGGACTGCCGTAGGCATCGTCATAGACCGCCGTGAAAGGGAGCGTGCCCCCGACGGTGCCCGTCGGGGCGCTATCCCGCGCCGTCGCATAGTCCCAGTAGTTGGCCGTGATCCCGTCGTTCTTGTGGTAGGCCGCCTTGTACCACTCGTCCTCGCTGGGCAGGACGTAATACGTGTCTCGGTGCCGAAACAGGTTGGTGCCGTCCACGACCCATGCCTCCGAGGCGCTCCAGAGATGCTGCGTCCAGGTCGAGCCGGTCCAGGCCAGGTCGTACGCCTTCTGGTACCCTTTGCTCTCGTTGAGCCAGTTGACGAATGCCGCCGCCTCGTACCAAGAAATACTCGCCGCGGGCTCCGCCCCGGTGTGCGCACCCGCCGTCACGTTGGTCAGGCCGCTCGCCGTCGCCTTGTCAATCATGTCCTGGCTGACTTCCCGAACGGCGATCTGATACTCGTACCCCACCCCGCCATACGCGGTCCCGTCGTTGCCGTTGCTCACGTTGCCCACGTACACGAAATCGATCGTGAACTGGTTGCCCCCCGTCCCGAAAACATCGGCCCTCACGTCCCCTGCAAGCGCCGCGCACGCGATCGCCAAAGCCCCGAAAGATGTCCTGCCCATCATGGTCTCCTCCTAAACCGCCGTCCCCACACACCCGCCGCCAGGGCCGCCACGCCCAACACCACGAGCGAGCCGGGCTCGGGGATCGCCGCGACGCGGAAGCCGTTGACGGAGAGCTCGCTCAATGGCGAACTGGTGAGCCGATCCGACGACTCGAGATTGGCCGCGCTGCTGAGCCAGGCGCCGCCCCGCAGAATCCTGCTCGTCCCGCTGACAATCGTCTCATTCCATTCACGGACGTTGCCCGCCTGATCGAAGGTCCCGTAATAGCTGTCGCTGGATGCCCCCGCGCTGCCCACGGTTGTCACGTTGCCATCCTGCCCATTCCAATCGGCACCAAAGTTATAGTTCGCCACGTTCGACCCGTCGTTCGTGATGCTGCCGGTCCCGTCGGCCAGCCCCACCGTGGGCACGCCGTCGCTCTGGGTTGGGTAGAGCCAGTAGCTATCGCCGGGACCTCCGCTGCCCGAGGGCTGGTGGTACGCCGCCTTGTACCACTCGTTCTCGGTCGGGATCACCCAAGTCGCACTGCCCGCGCGCGCTCCGACGTTGGTCGTGCTTCCCCCGTCGGTGAACAGTGTGTAGCTCCCCGTCTCGGTCACTCCCGCCACCTGATTCGTGCCGGTCGGCTGGCCGTTTTCCAGCCAGTTCACGAACCGCACCGCGTCGTAGAAGCTCACATAGTTCACCGGCTTGTCGCCCATGTCAGCCTTGCTCGAATACACGTACGGGTCGCCCAAGGTGCCCGAGCCCGTGCGCGCGATGCCACCGCGCGCATTCGAATCCATGTTGGCGTTATACAGCCCATAGGTATCCCCGAACGCCGCCACGGCGTTGAGGAATTCGACGTAATTCGTGTTCGTCACCTCGAATTTTCCAATCGAATATGCGTACCCCACGCTCCCGATCCCCGGCACCGCGTTGGTGTTCAGCGGGTCGGACACGTTGCCGGGATCGCCGACGGTCACGAGGTCGATGGTCACCGCGCCCGCCGCCAGCGGCAGCAGGGCCGCCGCCCACGCGCCCAACAGCCTCCGTCCCATAAGATATGTCCTCCAAGGTTGATCGACGCGCTAATCTG
>JADLBR010000507.1 GCA_020847615.1 Verrucomicrobiia bacterium | reverse complement strand
TATGATGAGGACGTTTTTCGGTTTTCCCTTCGTCCAGGCGCTGATCGCAAACCCGACTCCGATTATGACGGCTTATCTGGATCGGGACCAACCCGAGAAGACCCACGCACTGGGATTCCCGGCGTACCTGAAGACCGACCTCGTGATCCGCCTTGGGACCGGAATCGAAGTGGTCGACTGGAAGACGGGGCGCCCCAATCCCAAGGACGTGGCGCAGGCCGAGATCTACGACCTCTACGTTCGCATGGCCGAGCTGCTTCCCAAGACGAAACCGACCCGTGTGCACGTCGTGTACCTCAAGACGGGTCACGTGGATACGCGCGAGTTTGGCGAGGCCGAGAGGACGCTGGCGCTCCGGCAGGCGCATGAGGGCTATCTCCGAATCCAGGATCTCTTCGGGGCACGGACCGCCGCCTGCCTGGACCCCGCCCTTTTCCCGCCGCAACCCGGAGGGCATTGCAGCGGGTGTAATTTCCAGGGCCTGTGCCCGGAGTCGGCCACGAAACAGAGCGCCGCGCCGGCGGCGGCCGCCATCGCCATCGAGGATGATTTCTGAGCGCGGAGGAGCTCACATGGAAACCGATTCCATTCGACCCGAAGGCGGAAATCCGGCCGAGCCCGCGCAGACCAATCCGCCATCCTCGCCGCCGCTCTTTCCGGCGAAGGCGCCCGTCCTGCTGGGGCCCTCACAACAGGGTGCCTTCGAACAGTTGCAGGCGTTGGCGCGCCTCTATTTTGGCAACTCCTGGTACGGTCTCCCGATCAAGCCCCGGCTCACGCCGTTGCTCGTCGGTCCCAGCGGCACGGGAAAGACGTTCCTGGTGAGGCACCTGGCCAAGGCATGCTCGGCCGGGTTCATGAGGATCAGCTATGGGGAGTGGCAGCCGATTGCGGCGCGCTCGTCGCCCAGCACCCACGCATTCGACCGGATTCACAACCTTCTGACTCAGCACGGCCGAGTCATCATCTTCATCGACGAGTTGGAGAAGATGCGGATGGACCACGAATGGTCCAACTGCGTGATGCAGGAATTATTTGTCCTGTTGGACAAGAATCCCTCCATCACGAGCGGTCGCTCCTCGTGGGATCCCCAGGCGCTGCACATTCTCCATCGTCACACCTTCATCGTCGGGGCGGGCACCTGGCAGGAGGTGTGGTCATCCTCCCGCCGCGCCGGGTTCGCCGACGAACCGCCCGACGAGGACACCGCCGAGATCGGTCGCCGGATCGAGGCGTGCGCCAGGATTCCCGAGGAGCTCCTGAAACGGTTCGACGGGGAGTATGTCGTCATCCGCCCGTACGCGGCCGAGGATTTCGTGCAGATCCTCACCAGTCACAACGATCACGCGGCGCCCCAGTTGCGGATCGAGATCACGCCGCGGCTCATTGACGAGCTGGTAGCCGGGCGGCGCAACATGAGGGCGGTGCAGGAGTTGATCGCTCGTCGCCTGCTGGAAAAGGCGAGCGAGGATGCCGATTTCTTGCAGTCCGACATCCCCTTCTGACCATGAGGCTGCGCGAAACATCCGCCCAAGACCCGAAGTCCCGTCTCTGCGTCGTTGGCGCCGCCGCCTTGAGCGACACCGAGTTGGTCGGCACGCTGGTCGGCAGTGCGGAAATCGCCGAAAAGCTGATCGGAAGATTCGGCAATTTGGATGCCCTGGCTCGGGCGGGCCTCCCGGATCTCGTGAGCGTTCCGGGAATCGGCACCGCGGTCGCCTCCCGGTTGCTGGCAGCAGTCCAGCTTTCCGTCCGTCTGTCGCGTCGGCGCGCGGCCTCGGTGCGGCTCGATGAAGCCTCGCGGATCGCCGATTTGCTCGGGCCGGAGATGCGCCTTCTCCAGCAGGAGACCGCGCGCGTGGTGCTGCTCGACACCCGATTGCGCCTCATCGGGGTCGAAGAAGTCACCAAAGGGCTTCTCGATCAAACGCCCGTAGCGGTTCGGGAGGTTTTTTGTCCGGCGATTTCTCGCCGAGACTACTGCATCATCTTGACGCACAACCACCCATCAGGATGTGCGGTTCCATCTGAAGCAGACATCCGCATCACGCGCGCCCTGCGCGAGGCCTCCAAGGTCCTGGACATCCCGCTGATCGACCACGTCATCATCGGGGCTCCTTCGACGTCTTGCCCCGAAGGTTGGTTCAGTTTCAAAGCGGCAGGATACCTGTGACCGATTTGCTTGGGAAGTTCGGCGAACACGACTGGGGCGAGCACAATGGTTGCGGGAGTCAGGGGCCTTGCCGGTTGATCTTCCGTTCGAGCGCCTCCAGCGATTGGACAACATCATTCCATGGGGGAGGCGCGGCAAAGAACATCTCGCGCATGCTGGCGTAATCCCGTGCGAGTGCATCGAGCCTATGGGCGTCGGGGAGCAATCGAAAAGTCCCGGGAGCGGCCGTTTCGTAATGTGCCCACCCCGAGGCGAAGAACGCCTGCTTGTGCGCCACAACGCGAGCCCGCAACTCGTCGCGCGCAAGTGCTCTCGTCGCGACCGTGTGATCGGCCATTGCGGCCAGGTCAGAATAGTG
>JADLBR010000506.1 GCA_020847615.1 Verrucomicrobiia bacterium | reverse complement strand
CTGGAAGAGGCGTGCCGGCTGAACCCGGTGATAGCCCTGAGCGCGCGGCGGGACCCGGCGCTGAAATCGGTCTGGAACTGACCGGCGGGGATCGACGGGGCGAAATATTCTGGCTGGGCAGAAGCGCGAGTCTCGCCCAATGTCTGCCCTCGATGCCGAAACGCACCGACATCCATTCCATCCTTGTCATAGGGTCTGGGCCGATCGTGATTGGTCAGGCATGCGAGTTTGACTACTCTGGCGTGCAGGCCTGCAAGGCCCTGCGCGAGGAGGGGTACCGCGTCATCCTGGTCAACAGCAATCCGGCGACGATCATGACCGACCCGGAGTTCGCGCACGCGACCTACGTGGAGCCTATCACCCCGGATGCGATCGCGAAGGTCATCGAGCGGGAGAAGCCGGACGCGCTGCTGCCAACCCTGGGTGGGCAGACGGCCCTCAATGCCGCGATGCGTCTGGGTTCGACGGACGTGCTGGAGCGGCACGGGGTGCAGTTCATCGGCGCCAACCTGGAGGCGATACGGAAGGGCGAGGACCGGGAGGCTTTCAAGCAGTGCATGCTGCGCATCGGGCTGGACGTGCCGCGATCGGGCACGGCGCATTCGCTGCAGGAGGCCCAGGGGATCGCGCGGTCCATCGGGCAGTATCCGCTGATCATTCGTCCGGCGTACACGCTCGGGGGTGCCGGCGGCGGGATCGCGTACAACCGGGAGGAGTTCGACCTGATCGCGGCGGCCGGGCTGGCGGCGTCACCCATCAGCGAGGTGCTGATCGAGGAGTGCCTCGTGGGATGGAAGGAATTCGAGATGGAGGTGATGCGCGACCGCCGAGACAACTGCGTGGTCGTCTGCTCCATCGAGAATCTGGACCCGATGGGCGTCCACACGGGCGACTCGATCACCGTGGCGCCGATACAGACCCTCACGGACAAAGAATACCAGGTCATGAGGGACGCCTCCTTTGCCGTGATCCGGGAGATCGGGGTGGAGACGGGCGGGTCGAATATCCAGTTCGCCGTGGATCCCGCCACGGGGCGGATGGTCGTCATCGAGATGAACCCCCGGGTGTCGCGTTCCTCGGCGCTAGCCTCCAAGGCCACGGGGTTTCCGATCGCAAAGATCGCGGCAAAGCTGGCCGTGGGCTACACGCTGGACGAGATCCGCAACGACATCACGCGCGAGACGCCGGCGTGTTTCGAGCCGACGATCGACTACGTGGTTACGAAGGTCCCGCGGTTCACGTTCGAGAAGTTCCCCGGCGCGGACACGACGCTGACGAGTTCGATGAAGAGCGTCGGCGAGGCCATGGCGATCGGGCGGACTTTCAAGGAGTCGCTCCAGAAGGCGCTGCGCTCGCTGGAGATCGGCGCCTGGGGACTCTCGGGCGGGAAGTGGGGGGCGGACGAGGTGCCCCCGCAGCCCGAGATCCAGCAGCGGCTGGTGACCCCCTGCGCCGAGAGGATTTTCTACCTCCGGCACGCATACCGCGCGGGGCTCGGGACCGAGGAGATCCATCGGCTCACGGGGATCGACCCCTGGTTCCTGGAGAACCTGCGCGAGATCGTGGAGGAAGAAGCGGCGCTCGGGCGACTTGGGCGCGGGGCTCTGGAGGCCGGGCCGCTCGGGCGGGCGAAGGCGATGGGATTCTCCGACCGGCAGATCGCGGGGCTGGCCGGCGTCGGCGAGGGCGATGTCCGATCGCGGCGCAAGGCGCTCGGGATCGTGCCCTCCTATCGGCTGGTGGACACCTGCGCGGCCGAGTTCGAGGCGTACACGCCGTATTACTACTCGACGTACGACCGGGGGGACGACGAGGTCCGCGGGGGCGAGCGCCGCAAGGTCATGATCCTCGGCGGCGGCCCCAACCGGATCGGGCAGGGGATCGAGTTCGACTACTGCTGCGTGCACGCCGCCTTCGCGCTCAAAGAGATCGGGTTCGAGACGATCATGGTCAACTCGAATCCGGAGACCGTTTCCACCGACTATGACACGAGCGACAAGCTGTTCTTCGAGCCGCTGACGCTCGAGGACGTGCTGCACATCTACGAGCGCGAGCGGTGCTGGGGCGCGATCGTGCAGTTCGGGGGACAGACGCCCCTGAATCTCGCCGAGGGCCTCGAGAAGAACGGGGTGAACATCATCGGCACATCGGTGGCCAGCATCGCGGTCGCCGAGGACCGCAAGCTCTTCCAGCAGATGCTCAAGCGGCTGGGGTTGCGGCAGCCGCCGAACGACACCGCGACATCGGCCGAAGAGGCCGTGGGGGTCGCCAAGAGGATCGGTTACCCCGTCCTGGTCCGGCCCTCCTTCGTGCTGGGGGGCAGGGCGATGCAGATCGTCTTTAACGACGACGACCTCAGGCAATACATGCGGTTTGCGGTCGAGGCCTCGCCGGAGAGGCCCGTGCTGATCGACCGGTTTCTGGACGACGCCATCGAGGTCGACGTGGACTGCATCGCGGATGGGGAGATCTCCGTGATCGGCGCGATCATGCAGCACATCGAGCAGGCGGGGGTCCATTCGGGAGACAGCGCCTGCGTCATACCGAGTTTCTCGCTGAAGCCCGCCGTGCTGGCCGACATCCGCTCCGCGACCCACGCGATGGCGAACGAGCTGAAGGTGCGCGGGCTGATGAATGTGCAATTCGCGGTGAAGGATGACACCGTCTACGTCCTCGAGGTCAACCCGAGGGCATCCCGGACCGTGCCCTTCGTGAGCAAGGCGATAGGCGCGCCGCTGGCGAAGCTCGCGGCGAAGGTCATGGCCGGCGCGCGACTCCGGGAGCTGGGCTTCACCGAAGAGATCATCCCGGGGCACTATTCGGTCAAGGAGGCGGTGTTTCCGTTCGCGCGCTTCCGGGGAGTGGATATCCTCCTGGGGCCAGAGATGAAATCGACGGGCGAGGTCATGGGGATCGACCCGAACCTGGGAATCGCGTACGCGAAGTCGCAGATGGCGTCGCAGCCCCCGCTGCCGCTCACGGGCAACGTGTTCATCAGCGTGCGGGATGCGGACAAGGCCGCCGGCGCGGAATTGGCGCGCGAGTTCGTGAGGCTGGGTTTCGAGGTGTACGCGACCTCGGGGACCGCCACGGCCCTCGAGGAGGGCGGTGTCAGGGTGAACAAGCTCTTCAAGGTGCAGGAGGGGCGCCCGAACGTCCTGGACATGCTCATCAACGACCAGATCGCGATGGTGATCAACACGCCATCGGGCAAGACGGCCCGGGCGGACGAGGTGAAGATCCGGACGACGGCGCTCTACCGCAACGTGCCCGTGATGACGACGCTCGCGGGGGCCCGCGCGGCTGCTAACGGGATCGCCGAACTGAAGAAGAACGGGTACGGCGTGCGGCCCCTCCAGGCGTATCACCCCGGAAGGCACGCGGCGTAGCGCCCGGGCGCGGTCCGCCGCCGCCGGAAAAGGGGCAGCGGCCGCGCAGATCGGATTACCGTTGCTGCCTTTCGGCCCTGGCGGGATTCACCCGTCCACGCGCCGCGCCCTGGTGGGAATATGGCCCGGGTGGCGTGGGAGTCCACCGGAATCGCGCGGGGCGGCTTGAATATCGCGCGGGCGCCCCTATGACTGACGGACTATGAACGTGACGATCGAGGACGTGAGCGCCTGCCGCAAGAGGCTGCGCATCGAGGTGCCGCCCAACGAGGTGAACGCGGAAATTGAAAAGATGACCGACGAGTTCCGCAAGTTTGTCAGGGTGGCGGGATTCCGTCCGGGGAAAGCGCCCCGCGACGTGGTGGCCAAGCGATTCCGCACCGATATCGACGACGAGGTGAGGCGGTCGCTCGTGCCGAAGGCCTATCGGGACGCCGTCAGGGCCAGGAAACTGCGTGTCGTGAGCGCGCCGATGGTGGAGGAGCTGAAATTCGAGCGCGGGCTCTCGATGAGCTTCTCGGCGATCGTGGAACTGGCGCCAGAGATCCGGCTGCCGCTGTACAAGGGGATCGCGGTGACAAATACGCCTAAGCCGGTGACCGACGAGGATGTCCAAAAGGCATTGGATTACCTGCGCGAGCAGGAGGCGACGTTCAAGGACGCCGGGGACCGGGCGCTGGGCGACGGGGATTTCGCGGTCGTGAAGTTCACGTCCGTCTGCGAGGGGAGGCCCCTCCAGGAGGTCGCGCCCACTGCGAAATCGCTCGCCGAGCGCGAGAATCTCTGGATTCAGATCCAGGAGGGCTCCTTTTTGCCCGGTTTCACCCGACAGCTCATCGGCATGAAGGCGGGGGACCGCAAGGACGTCCAGGTGGATTTTCCGCCGGACTTCCAGGTGCCGGAACTGGGCGGGAAGAAGGCGACGTTTTTCGTGGAGGTCACGGGGATCAAGGACCGCGTGCTGCCCGAGGAGGACGAGGCGTTCGCGAAGCGCGCCGGTCGCGCGACGATGGAGGAGGTGCGGCGGGACGTCCGCGCGCGTTTCGAGGCCGAGCGCAAGGGCGACGCGGATCTGGCGAACAGGAACCAGATCGTGGAGTTCCTGCTATCGAGGTGCCAGTTCGATGTCCCCGAGTCGATACTGGAGTACCAGACGCGCAACGTGATCCGGAGGGTGGTCGAGGAGAATGCGGCGAGGGGCATGGCGCCCGAGGAGCTGCAGGGCAAGAAGGACGAGATCTACCGCTTTGCCCAGAAGAACGCGCACGACAGGGTCCGCGCGGACTTCATCCTGATGAAGGTTGCGGAGGAGGAGAAGATCGAGGTGACCGAGGCGGAGCTGAACGAGAGGATAGCGGGTCTCGCGCGGCGCTTCCAGATGACGCCGAAGAAGTTGATGCAGGAACTGGACAAGCACGACGGGATCTCGCAGCTAGAGCAGGAAATGCTCATAGGCAAGGCACTTGATTTTCTCGCGAAGGAGGCAAAGCTGGAGCAAGCATGAGAGAGAAGGCAGACTATTACCATGTCCCGCACGTCGTCGAACAGACGGGGCGGGGCGAGCGGGCTTACGACATCTACTCGCGCCTGCTGAAGGACAGGATCGTTTTCATCGGTTGCGCGATCGACGACGGCGTCGCGAATTCTGTGATCGCGCAGCTGCTGTTCCTTCAGATGGAGGACCCGAAGAAGAACATCGACATCTATCTCCAGAGCCCGGGCGGGTACGTGACGGCAGGGATGGCGATCTATGACACGATGCAGTTTTTGACCTGCGACGTGTCGACGTATTGCATCGGCCAGGCCGCGAGCATGGGGGCCGTGCTATTGGCTGCGGGGACGAAGGGCAAGCGCTACGCGCTGCCCAACGCCCGCATCATGATCCACCAGCCCATGGGCGGCGTGCAGGGGCAGGCGTCCGACATCAGCATCCAGGCGAAGGAGATCCTCCGCACCAAACAGCGGCTCAACGAGATCCTCGCCCACCACACGGGCAGGACCGTCGAGGAGATCGAGCGGGACAGCGACCGCGACAGGTTCATGTCGGCCGATGAGGCCAAGGAGTACGGGATCGTGGACGAGGTGATCACGTCCCGGAAGCAGATCACGGGCTGAGCCTCACGGGGCGGCGGTCACCTTCACGCGCATGAAGCGCGATGGCGACGTGCTGATGAGGTAATTGTCGCGCACTTTGACGGTCGTGGCATTGTTGATGAGCTCGGTCGTCGTGAATATGCTGAAGGAGTTCGATAGCGCTGGGAGCAGCGTCCCAGCGCTCTGCACCTCGTAAGCCACGCCTGCCTGCCGGGCGATCGTTATCGTCAGATAGCCACCCTCCTCGGTCATTTGAGGAAGGCCGCCTTCGGTGGGTTGCGTCGGGTTCAGGCCGAAGGCCTGTTCCGCCAGCTCGTTGTAGCCGTCGAAGTCGGAGTCATCGAGCGCACCGTGGGTGGCGAGCGAGGGCCAGTACGTTAGCTCCCACGAGTCGAGCAGGCCGTCGCCATCCGTGTCCTCGATGATGCCCCCGTAACGGGCCAGGGCAAGATCGTCACCCGAGTAGCCCCCGGCCAGGATCTTGCCATTGGTTTGGACTGCGCCGCAGAAGCCGACGCTGTTCTGGTCGGCGATGGGCGTGGTCACGATGCCGCCGGTGCCGAAAGACGAGTCCAGGACACCGTTGGTCGTGTACCGCGCCACGGCAAAGTATTGGGCGAAAGTGGCCGTGGCATAGCCCACGGCCACGATCTTGCCATCGCTTTGGATTGCGATGTCGCCGATCGAGGCACCGTTATTGAAAATTTGCGTGGTCACCTTGCCATCGCCGGAAAAGCTGGTGTCCAGTGTCCCATTGGCATTATAGCGCACCACCGCAAAGCTCCGGTTGGTGCTGACGGGCGTTTCCGCAGAGCCCCCGACCACGATCTTGCCGTCGGCTTGGATGGCCACGCCGGAGGCCCAGTCGTGGCCGTTACTGACGGCGGTGGTCACTTTGCCGTCGGTGGAAAAGGTGGTATCCAATGCCCCCGCGGTCGTGTAGCGCACCACCGCAAAATCGTCGGTCGCATTTTCGGCATTGCCGGCCACCACGATCTTGCCATCGGGCTGCAGGGCCACGCCCCCGCCGATGTCCATGGCGCCGATATCCGTGGTCACCTTGCCGTCGGTGGAGAAGGTGGTGTCGAGGGTGCCATTGGTGTTGTAGCGCACGACCGCGAAGTTGTTGTCGTCAAAGCCGAATGCAATCGTCCCAGAGACGACGATCTTGCCATTGGTCTGTATGGCGACGTCGCTGGCCCAGTCGCCTGCGGCTCCGATCGCGGTGGTCACGAAGCCTGTGCCGCCGCCGAAGGTGGTGTCCAGCGCCCCCAGGCTGGTATAGCGCGCCACGGCGAAGTCCTCGTCGGAAAACGGGCCCGATGAGCCCACCACCACGATCATCCCATTGCTTTGGATGGCCACGCCCCGGGCCGTCGCGCCGCCATTGGTCTTAATGATGGTCGTCAAAATGCCATCGCCGGCGAAGGTGGTATCGAGGGTGCCATTGGGATTGTAACGCGCCACCACCCACTCCCAGATGCTGCTTGAGTTGTAGGACGTCCCCACCACCACGATCTTGCCATCGGGTTGCAGGGCCAAGTTGTAGAGGTAGTCTTGGCTCCCGCTGCTGATGCCCGTGGTGACCATGCCCCCGGTGCCGAACATGGGATCGAGGTCGCCCGGCGCCGCCGGTGCGCTGGGTGTCAGGCCAGCCGCGACACACACGAGCGCAATCAGGAGGGGTGGAAACGGAGTCCTCATGAGGACACTTACGGGAGTATTAAAAAGTGTCAAGAAACGTATTAGAATACGGAATAATGGACCCCGATGTGGCGGAACGATGTGGTGAATTGCCGCCCCCACATATACGCGGCCAGGCCCCAATTGGGTTCGAAGAGATGCTATTTCCCAGGAGCAGATCGCGGGTTGAGCGGCCGAGACTCGACGGAATTCAGCGAGCGATCGGCGCCCTTCGACGGGCGCCGTCGGCAAGGTTGCACGTTGCGGCGGTTTTCGAGTCAGCTCGCCCCCATTCACCCGCGCTCGCGTCGGGGAACCGTTAACGCGCGCGGTTCTTGGTATGTGATCCACGGTTGACGGGTGCGTCCGGCGGCGTCTAGTTTTATCGTTTTTCTCTGACGATTGGAGAGCGGAACATGAGCGCGCGCGTGGAGGGCGTTGGATTGGTGAACGAGTTCGAGACCGAGGCGAAGGCCCGCGAGATTATCGAACTGCACGAGCGTTACGTCCTGGGGACGTACCGGCGGCTCGGTCCGGTCCTGGGGAAGGGGCAGGGGACGGAAGTCTGGGACATTGGGGGGCGGCGGTATCTCGATTTCGGGGGCGGGATCGCCGTCAATTCGCTTGGGCACGCGCATCCTGCGTTGGTTTCCGCCATCCGCGAGCAGGCGGCGCATCTGATCCACGTATCCAATCTCTACTATTGCGAGCAACAGGGCGTGCTGGCGAAGCGGATCGTGGATCTGACGGGTGCGGGCCGTGTGTTTTTCTGCAACAGCGGGGCGGAGGCGAACGAGGCGCAGTTCAAGCTGGCGCGGCGCCTTGGCGCGGCGACGGGGCGGTTCGAAATTATCACGTGCCAGAATTCGTTTCACGGCCGGACGCTGGCGGGGATCGCGGCGACTGGGCAGGAACGGTTCCGGGAGGGGTTCGGTCCGGTGACGCCCGGCTTCCGGCATGTCCCGTTCAACGATCTGACGGCGATCGAGCGCGCGGCGGGTCCGGAGACCGTGGGGGTCCTGATCGAGGGGATCCAGGGCGAGGGCGGCATCCATGTGGCCTCGGCGGAATACCTCCTGGGACTGCGGCGGCTGTGCGACGAGCGCGGCCTCCTGTTGCTCTGGGACGGCGTGCAGTGCGGGATGTTCCGGACGGGCCGGTTCCAGAGCTTCCAGCGGCTGCTGGAAGGGGTTCCGGGCGGCGAGGCGTTCCTGCCGGACGCGATCGCGATGGCGAAGGGCCTGGGGGGCGGTTATCCGATCGGGGCGCTTTGGGTGGCCGAGCGGCACGCGGCGCTGCTGGGGCCGGGCAGCCACGGCTGCACCTTCGGGGGCTCGCCCCTGGCGTGCGCGGCGGCCCTGGCCGTGCTGGACACCGTGGCGCGCGACGGGTTGATGGAGAACGCGCGGCGGCAGGGCGAGCGGGCGCTGTCGTCGCTGCGGCGCCTGGCAGCGGAGCTGCCCGCTATGGTCGCGGACGTGCGGGGGCTGGGATGCATGGTGGGGATCGAATTGCGCGTCGAGGCCGCGCCGGTGGTGTCCGCCCTCGCGGCGGCGGGCCTGCTCGTGGTGCCGTCCGGCAAGCATGTGGTGCGGATGCTGGCGCCGCTGAACGTGTCGGACGCGGAGATGGACGAGGCGCTGTCGATCATCGCCGGGGTATTTCGCGCCACCGGGGGAGGAGCCATCGCATGAGGCATTATCTTTCATTTTCCGACATGAGCCCCGAGGAGACGCGCGGGGTCCTCCGCCGGGCGCGCGAGATGAAGCGCGACCGCGGTAAGGGTGCGGGGCGCCCCCTCGACGGCGAGCATTGGGCCATGCTGTTCGCAAAGGCTTCGACGCGGACCCGCGTCTCGTTCGAGATCGGCCTCAGGGAATTGGGCGCCGGAGTTGTCTTCATGTCCGGCGACCAGCTCCAGCTGGGGCGGGGAGAACCGATCGAGGATACCGCGCGGGTGCTGGGGCGGATGTTCCATGGGGCGGTGATTCGGACCTTCGCGCAATCGGATCTGGAGACCTTCGCGCGGCACAGTGGGATCGTGACCGTCAATGCCCTGACGGATGCCGAGCACCCGTGCCAGATCCTTGCCGACATCTTCACGATCGAGGAACTTCGGGGCCCGATCACCGGGCAGCGCATCGCGTTCATCGGCGACGGGGCGTGCAACGTGCCGGCATCCTGGATCCTGGCCGCCAGGGCCTTCGGGTTCCGGCTGACGATCGCGGCCCCGCGGGGATACCAGCCGGCGCCCGAGCTGGTGAGGGGAAGCGACGTCCGGGTCACGGAATCCGTTGAGGAGGCCGCCCTGGGCGCGGACGTTCTCTACAGCGACGTGTGGGTTTCCATGGGCAAGGAGGCGGAAGCGCAGAGGAGGCTTGCCGATCTGAATGGCTATCAGATCAACCGCGAACTCCACGCGCTGGCGGCACCGGGGGCCCTGGTGATGCACTGTCTCCCGGCGTACCGCGGCAAGGAGATAACGGATGAGATGCTCGAGGCGCACGCCCCGACCATCTTCGCGCAGGCGGAGAACCGGCTCCACGTGCAAAAGGCGCTCATCGCCCAACTGTGCGAATGGCGCCGGGCCCGGCGATAGGCGGGGACCGGCGGGCGCGAGAAAAATAGTGCTGTCCGTCGCCGGCAGTTCGTCTAACATCTAAAACTTATGATCCCATTTGTCGTGAATCTGTTCGGAACGGTTTTGGGTCGGGGGGGGCGGTCACAATGGGTCGCCTGTATCCTGGCCGTGTTGGTTGCCGATCGGGGCGTGGGCCAAGACACGAACGCCCCCGCGTCACCCGATGCCCCTGCGACGCCCATGGCCGAGGGTGCCGCGGCGGCGCCCAGCGAGGCTCCGGCGAAGCAGTGGCTTGTCATCGAGAGCGGGCCGGGGAGTTTCGAGGCCGTGGAGGCCGTGAGCGTCGAGGAACCGGTGCCCAATGTCGTGATGATCACCGACACCTCTGGAAAGAAGAAGTCCACGAACAAGTCGAAGATCAAGCTCAAGCTGCCGTCGGCGCCCGACGCCAGCGAGGGGCTCCAGCTCGCGGACGTTGGCGCGGCCATCGACCAGTTTGATCGGGCGCTCGCGACGATGCCGGGGCTCGGCGAGTCGCTCAAGGCGGGCCGGGAAGCTTGGGAGGCCCGGAGGACCGAACTCCAGGCGATGGAGGACCAGAAGAAGAAGTTGGCGGAGCGGGTCGATGCCTTCGTGGGGGCCGCGATCGATGAGAACATGCAGTATTCGGCCGAGGAGGTTGAGAAGAGGATCCAGGAGGGCGAGGCGCTGGCCGCGGAGGCGCCCGACCGCCAGGCGGACATCAGCGCGCAGATCGAGAAGTGGCGCGCCAAGATCGCGCCGCCGGCCCCGGCCATGGCGCCCGCGGAACCGGAGCAGCCCAAGGCCCCGGCGATCGCCCCGGAGAGCCTTAAGCTAGCGGACGATTATCGGCTGAAGGTTCCCGAGAGCGCGCTCAAACCGAACGTGGTGACCGCGACGGTGATCGTGATCCTGATGTCGATCATGTTTTTCTTTTACGCGACGATGCATGGTCTGGGCCGGCTGCTGAGGCTGAAGGCTTCGGCGTTTTTCTATCTGGCGATCGGCCTCGGCGGCCTGGGTTTCTACAGCTCGGTGTGGTTGCTTTTGCTGGAGACGCCGGAGGATTTCACGATGCTCCAGAAGGCGAGCGCGGGCGACATCGGGCTCGTGGAACCGGTTGTCGCCTTTGCCCAGAAGTACCCGCATGTCGAGGGCGACCCGTCGGCCTTCAAGGAGGTCCAGCTCCAGGATGGCAGCATCAATGAGTTCCTCAAGAAGCGCCTCGAATTCGTGCCGCGCAAGCCCGCCGCGCCGCTGGATGTGAAGCGCACGGCGATGTGGCTCGACGTGCGGGAGGACGGGGTGTTCATCTATCAGGAACTCGGGATGCTGGGCGCCCCCCTGTTGGCGACACTTTTCGTTCCTGTGCGGATCGCGGATGACGACATCGAGGTGGGAGAACCCATGGGCAGGCTGGGCCAGGTGACGATGCCCAAGATGCTGGCGGCGGTATTTTGGCGAGAGATGAAGGAGGGTGTCGGGCAGTCTCTGGAGGAGGCCGGCATCACGAGGAGTTTCGGGCTGAACAAGGTGACGGAGCACATCGTGCACATCGCGCTCCGGATGCCGTGATCGTCCGCGCGGCATTGGGTGGGGTGGCCATGGGGCGCCCGGAGTGTTTGGATGGGTGCGCGCGGGCGCGCGAGGGCGGGGGCCGCGCTGGTTCAGGCATGAGGCAGGAATGAAGGCGCCCGACATAGCGCAGGTGGTCCCGATGCCGATCAAGCCGCGGCCGATCGTGGTGATCGGCGCGGGGGGGATCGTCCGGGACGCGCACCTTCCGGCCTATGAGAAGGCGGGATTTCCGGTGGCGGGGCTGTTTGACCTTGATCCCGCGCGGGCCAGCGCGCTGGCGACCGAGTTTGGAATCCACACCGTGTATCGGGGGCTAGACCGGCTGGCGCTGGTGGCGCCGGCGGATGCGATTTTTGATGTGGCGGTGCCGCCCGATGCGATCGTCCCTGTTCTGGAGCATCTTCCCGCCGGCGCATTCGCGCTCGTCCAGAAGCCGCTGGGGCGCGACGCGCGGGAGGCGGCCGCGATTGCCGCGGTCTGCCAACGGCGGGGACTGACGGTGGGGGTCAACCTTCAATTACGGTTTGCGCCCTGCGTGATGGGGGCGAGGCAGATCATCGCGAGCGGGATGATCGGGGAAGTGCACGACATGGAGGTGCGGGTCACGGGCTACATGCCGTGGCACCTGTGGACGTTTTTGGAGGGGGCGCCCCGGGTGGGGGTTCTATATCACAGCGTCCAGTATCTGGATTTGGCGCGGTGTATCCTGGGCGACCCGTCCGCGATCATCGGGCGTGTTTCTCGGCATCCGGCGGCGCCGAATCTTGCGGACACGAGGTGCCAGCTGATGCTGGACTACGGGCCGGGGATCCGGGTATCGGTTTGCGCGAATCACGGGCATCGATTCGGGAGGCGTCACCAGGAGAGTTTCATCAAGTGGGAGGGCACGTCGGGCGCGGTGCGCCTAAAGCTCGGGATGCTGGTCAACTACCCGGACGGGGAGCCGGACGAGCTGGAGTATTGCGTCCTGGGAGATGGGGATCCTCCCAGATGGAGGCGCGTGCGGCTCGTTGGGCAGTGGTTTCCGGATGCCTTCAGCGCGCCCATGGCGAATCTGATGCGGCACGCGGAGGGATCGGAGGCCCTGGTGAGTCCGTCGCTGGAGGATGGCCTGCGCGCGATGGGAATGGTCGAGGCCGTCTACGAATCGAGTGCGCTGGGCGGCGTGCCGCGTTCGGTGCCGCGGATCGGGTGATCGATCACGGGAGTGGCGAGAATTTTGCCCACAGCAGGACCGCCTCGATGGTGGCCGCGATGGCGCTGATGCCGGCGAACCAGATCAAGACGGCTATCCAGCGGCGGAGCGCCACCAGCTTGCGGCGCCCCTTCACGAGTTCCTCTTTTTCCTTCAGGGCCTCGGCGTTCCGGCGTTCGATGATGCCCTTGAGGACCTGGTTCTCGCGAGTCATGTCTCCGGAGCGGAGGCCCTCCAGTTCGGTCTGGGCTTCCCGGAGATCTTCCTCGAGGCG
>JADLBR010000505.1 GCA_020847615.1 Verrucomicrobiia bacterium | reverse complement strand
TGGAGGGATCGTCATCGGCGGTCCCTGCGCGGAGCGTATCCCACTTGGGCATTGTGACCTGCGCGTGGATGGAGGTCGGGCCGTGCCATGTGGCGCCGTCATCGGCGCTGGTGAAATGGGCGAACTGCTTCTTGTCGCGAAGGAAGAAGAGCCAGAGCTTTCCAGTCGTGCGGTCTCGGCCGACGGTGATGTCGGTGCAGGGGCGCGCGCCGTCGTCAAAGACGAGCTGTTCGGCGCCCCACGTGCGGCCCTTGTCGCGGCTGCGTTTTATGACGATATCGTGGTCGCCGATGTCGCCGGGGCCGTCGTTGCGTTTCTCGGCGAAGGCCAGCAGGTCGCCGCTGGGCGCGCGGATGAGCGCGGGGATGCGGTAGTTGGGTTTGTTCTTGGGTGTGGCGGAAAAGACGGTGGTGGTTTCGAATAGGGATGCGGGCTGGGAGGTCTGTTTTTCGGGGGGCGCTCCGCCGGTGGGGGCGATGCAAGCGATCAAGCCGACGATTCCGGCGGCCGAACGCGCTGGCGTTTGGTGGGCGCGCACGCGAGGCGCGGACCAAAGCCCTAAGGCTTCGGCTACGCTATGGCGCCATGTCACGGCACGGCCTTTCCATCCACCAGCCACGCGAGGTTGAACCGCGCGACAGTGAGGCGGCCCGTCTTATAGATGTTGGCGCCGTCGGTGGCGCCGCGCTCGTAGAAGCAGAGGACGGTGCCGTCTCTCGTTGCGGCGAGGTCGCTGTAGCCGCTGAAACCCTCCTCCAGCAGGCGGCTCGTGGGCCAGGTGGCGCCGTCGTCTTCGCTGAGTTTCACGGACACGTTGATGCGGTCACGCGATTTGCCGGGGGCCTCTTTTCCATCCTTGCGGGAGAGGTTGTGGGGATTGGCGAAGACGATGTGCCGGTCGTCGGCGCGGACGATGCTGCCCATGCAGATGGGCTCCAGGAGCGCGTCGTCGAAGCGGGGGGCGGACCAGCCGGCGGCGCCGTCGGGGCTGGTGGTGACGATGCGCCGGTGGGCGTCGGACTCGCTTCGGGCGTTGAGCATCACCCGGCCATCGGAGAGTTGGACCACGACTGTCTCGTTCGGGTACCGGACCGGGGGTGCATCGGGGATGGCGATGTCGCCCCGGCGCCAAGATTTTCCGCCATCGTCGCTGTGGATCGTGGCGGTGACCGATGGCCGGTGGGCGTGGCCGCCGGTGCCGAGGGACATCCAGATGGGAACGACCAGACGGCCTTTGTGCGCGCCCCGCTGCAACTGGATCCCGTGCGCCGGGCCGGTGGCGATCACCTTCCAATCGTACTCGGGACGGAACTTCTCGAACGTGGCGGTGATCTCGACGGGCGGGGACCACGTGGCGCCCTCGTCGTCGCTGCGCATGTGGAAGCACCGCATGTATTCGAGGCAGTAGAGGAAATGCACGGCGCCCGTCTGCATGTCCGCAATGGCGACGGGGTTGTTGGCGGTGTTGTCGCCGGGCCTGTCCAGATTCTGTGCGGCGGCGACGGGGTTGACGGGTTGGTCGCCCTCGACGTGGACGATGGTCTGGCGCGGACCCCAGGTGCGCCCGCCGTCCTCGTTGCGGCGCATCAGGATATCGATGGGACCCCAGTCCCCCTTGTCGCTCCTGCGGGCCTCGCAATAGGCGAGGACGGTGCCCTTGGCCGTGACCACGATGCCCGGGATCCGGTAGAGCGCGTAGCCCCCCTGACCCGCCTCGAACAGATCGATCTTCTCGATGCCGGCGGCGGGTGCGGTGATGGCTGATGCGAGCGTGATGGCGGTGGCGAGGATGGCTCGTTGCATGGCGTATCTCCTGGCAAATAGCATAGCCTGCATCGGCCCCGGCGGGCAGTCTGATTAGTCTGGTTAAATAAATTGACCAGTATGCCGCCCGGGGCCACCGTGGGCGGCGTGTTGGCGGTGCCGGAACATGTGCCCCTGGCGGCGCGCGTGGTCGGGGCGTTGCGCTCGGCCCTGCGCGGGGGCGAGTGGTCTGGCTGGTTGCCCGGGGAGCGCGCGCTGAGCGAGCGGCTGGGGGTGAGCCGGCCGACGCTGCGGGCGGCGCTGGCGGAACTGGAGCGCGAGGGTTGGGTGCGCGCTGAGCAGGGCAAGCGTCGTCGGATCTTGCGCGGCGGGGGTGGGCCGCGGCGCCGGGTGGTGGCGATGCTGGCGCCCGAGCCATTGGAGGGGTTGCCGGCGCAGGTGATTTTCTGGATCGACCGGCTGAGGGAGCGGTTGGATGCGGAAGGGTGGCAACTTGAGATGCACTGTGATCGGGCCTGCTATTCGGGGCGCCCGGAAAGGGCGCTGGAGCGGGAGGTGGGTTCGACGAACGCGGGGGTGTGGCTGCTGCTGCGAACGACGCAGCGGGCGCAGCGCTGGTTCCAGGGCCGGGGCGTGCCGTGCGTCTTGTCCGGGACGTGCCATGTTGGAATTGATCTGCCGGCGGTGGACGTGGATCTGAGGGCGGTCTGCAGGCACGCGGCGGGACTTCTGCTGGGCCGCGGGCATCGCCGGATCGCGCTGATCTTGCACGCGGGCATGCAGGCTGGCGACGTGGCCAGCGAGGCCGGGTTCCTGGAGGCGTTCGTTGCGTCGGGGCATCAGGGGGCGGCGCCGCGGGTGGTGCGCCATGACGGCACGAGAGCGGGGGTGATGCGCGTCGTGGAGGGACTCATGAGGCACGGCGATGGGCCGACGGCCCTGGTCGTGGCAAGGTCGGCCCCCGCGCTGGTGGCGCTGACGCACTTGCAGCGCATCGGGTTCCGGGTCCCGGGCGACGTTTCGCTCGTGGCGCGGGATGACGACCATTTCTTGGAGCACACGTCGCCCGAGCTGGCGCGCTACCGGTATGACCCGGCGCTGCACGAGCGACGGGTGTTCCGGCTGCTGATGGAGACGGCGCAGGGAAGGGGGGCGGGGCGGCAGGTGTACGGGATGGCCCGCCTTGTGCCGGGGGAAACCCTGGCGCATCGGAGTTGACGCCGGGCGGTTCTTGGGTGAGAATAGCTAGGTGTCCGCATTAGAAGCGGGCGCATCCGGGCTTCACCTTGTGTCATGGCTGAGGGATCGGCGCAATTCAACAGATGGCACATTGGAGAAGTAGTATGGATATATACGTTGGCAACCTGCCGTACGACGTGACGGACTCGGAACTCGAGCAGTTGTTTGGAAAATACGGGGCGGTGGAGTCGGCCCGGGTGGTCATGGACCGGGAGACGGGGCGAGCGAAGGGTTTTGGCTTCGTGAACATGCCCGACCGCGCTGATGCGCAGAAGGCCATCGACGCCCTCAACGGCTCCGATCTCCACGGGCGCGCGCTGCGCGTGAATGAGTCGCAGCCGAAGCCCAGGACGGGCGGTGGTGGTGGCGGCGGCGGTTTCCGCGGACGACGCTAAGGGTTTGTCGGACTTCGTCCGGCAGACTTTCGAATATTCCCGTGCCTCCACGGTCTTGCGACCGTGGCTACGAATCTTCGAGCTGGGGGCCGGTCGGACTTTGTCCGACCGGCCCCCAAGCCCGGATCCGTGGGGCACCATCGGGGGTGAAAATGTAGCCGAAGCCGTGAGGCTTTGGCGGCCAAACGCTTACGCGTTCGGCTACGGGAGGCGCTGCGGCTATTTTCGAGTCAGCGAAGCGGCGGCGCCTAGGAAGGCGGCCGCGATCGCGTACGACAGGGTGCCCATGGCGATGGGCAGCAAGCCGGCGAGATCGCGTCCTCCGACCTCGTGGACGAGTGTGAATCGGATGAGCGCGGGGACCCAGATCGCCAGGCAACCGGTCGCGAGCCATCGGCTCGGGGGCGTTCCGCGGGCCGCGGCAGCCAGGAGCAGCAGGGTGGTAGCCAGGTACGGGGGCAGTATGGCGAGAAACCACACGAACGATTCGGGCGTGCGCGGCGCCTTGTGGCCCTCGAACTTGGGGACGAGGGCACTGGCCTTTTCGTGAATCGTGGCGCCCGGATCGGAGGTGGACTTCCGTGTGTAGCGGGCGGTGCGCCTGATGTCGGGTTCGCCGGGGAGGTCGGTGTTGTCGCTGTCGCGGCATAGCAGCGCGCGCGCCTGTTGGAGCCAGGCGGCGCAGGCCCCCGCGGGATTCGCTTTGACCACGGCGAGCGTCAGTTCCAGGCAGAGGGCATCGCGGCGGGCGGGGTCGGGCTCGAGATCCCGCAGCCTGCGGTAGACGACTGTTTCGAAGTGGGATCTCCTTTGGAGTGGAGACATGGCCGGGGTATCCGCGAGCAGATGGGCCAGGGCGGCGCGCGCGGTGTCCGGGGCGCGGCCCAGCGCGGGATCGACGTGCGCGATGCTGGCGAAGATTGCGGGGAATTGGGGCGAGGGGCATGGGTAGGACCGCATGGCGGAGGGCTGAAGCGAGGCGGCGAGGACGAGCGGCAGGGCGGCGCCCAAGAGGGATGCCCCCGCGCCGACCCATCGGCGCCCCGGCGCGCACGCCAACAATTCGCGCATCACGATGACCGCTGCCAGTGGCCAGGCGAGGAATGCGTTGAGGCCCTGCAGCGAAGCCAGCG
>JADLBR010000504.1 GCA_020847615.1 Verrucomicrobiia bacterium | reverse complement strand
CGAGCCCTACCTCCGGAGCCAGTCGCAACCAGGATCCCATCAACGTCTTGCGCCATTCGCCCCGAATGCGTCATGGGTTCTGGACGCCGCCGGCAGCCACAATGGACCACCACCCGCCGGAGGTACCCGCATCCGGGCGCAACGCCCGTAGCCGAACGCGTGAGCGTTTGGCGGACAGGCTCATTAGAAAAGGACTCGCGCGCCATGAGACTGTGTGATTATTGAGGGCGGGCGGTGTTCCCGCTCGACCCTCTGAGCCCACCGCCTCTACCATCCTGCCATGTGGGGAGCGGCAGGCCCGCGGAGGGCGTCCAGGGTGATTTTCGCCCCATGGGCTGCTGAAGGCCTGCTCTCATTTGTCGCGGCGTCTGGCCACCAAGATGGATTTTGGCCGCGGGATGCCGAGCGGCGGGGCGGGGCCGATACCGATTGTCACATGGCCGCGCCTCTCGGTTGCTCCGCGGGTGTCTAGAGGGAGGTCGTGACGTGTCGCGCAAGACAGGAAATTTACGGAATGCCGGTCTCTATTTTTCGACCATTCTCGGGTGCGGCCTAAGTCTCGGCATCGCATCTGCCCAGACTGCGGCGCCGCATCCTCCCGGAGTGGTTCTCAGCCGTGCGGGCTCGGTGGATTTCGCGCGGGCCGAGGCGGACGTGTGGTATGCGGCGGGCGACAACCAGATGCTTTTTTATCGCGAGCGGCTGCGCACGCGCGAGGACGGCCGGGCGATGGTGGAGCTGGAGGACCTGTCGCGGCTGGCGATGAATCCGCGCAGCGAGCTGACGGTGCTGCCTCCGCGGGGTGGCAAGGCCAAGACCCTGCTCAATGTGTCGCAGGGCCTGCTGTATTTCCTGCATCGCAATCAGCCGGGCGAGATCGACGTCGAGACCCCCGTTACTTCGGCGGCCATCGAGGGGACGGAATTCGTGTTGGCCGTGAATCGGGGCGATGGCACCACGACGGTGTCGATGCTGGATGGCCGCGTCCGCCTCGCCAATCCCTTCGGTCAACTCACGCTGGTCAGCGGCGAGCAGGGCGTGGTCGAACCCGGCCAGCCGCCGCGCAAGACCGCGAGCATCGAGGCCCGCAACATCGTGCAATGGTTCCTCTACTATCCCGGGGTCCTCGCGCCAGAGGAACTGGGTCTCGACGCGGCGACACAGACTGCGCTGCGCGCATCGCTAGACGCGTACCGGTCCGGCGATCTGCTCAAGGCGCTCGACGCGTATCCCGCCGGGAGGAAACCCGCGACGACGGCCGAGACGACCTATCTGGCCGCGCTGAATCTCTCCTGCGGCCTGCTGGCGGAGTACAAGGCGTTGGCCGCGCGGTTGCCGGCGGACCAGGCGAACGCGCGCGCGCTGCGATCGGTGGTGGCGGCGGTGCAATTCGAACCGCGCACCGACCCCGCCCCCGTTGATCACCAACCGGTCGCCACCCAGGAGGGCGCGACTCCAGCGCGCCATTCCCTTCCCTCGGCGGGCGCACCGAGTGCTCAAGGGGTGGGCCGGACCGCGAGCGAACTCCTCGCGCACTCCTACTTGCAGCAGTCGCGCCATGACCTGGAGGGCGCCCTCGCCACGGCGCGCGAGGCGGTGGCGGTCAACCCGAATTTTGGTTTCGGCTGGGAGCGGGTGGCCGAGCTGGAATTCAGCTTCGGTCGGGTGAATGCCGCGCGTAGGGCGCTGGAGAAGGCGCTGGTGGTATCACCCCGCAACGCGCAGGCCCACGCCCTCCAGGGTTTCCTCGACCTGGCCGATGGGCGCATGCGGGATGCCGATGCCGCGTTTGCCGGCGCGCTGACGATCGACCCGATGCTCGGCAACGCGTGGCTGGGGCGCGGCCTGGGACGGATACGCACCGGCGAGATCACCGAGGGCCGCGCCGACCTCGAGACGGCCGCCGCGCTCGAGCCGAATCGCTCGCTCCTCCGCAGCTACCTCGGCAAGGCGTTCGCGCACGAGGCCCGCTTTGCCGACGGCGTCGTCGACCGCGGCGAGTTGCACGGGCTCGCGGCGAAGGAGATCGGGCGGGCCGTGGCGCTCGATCCGCTCGATCCGACGCCCTGGCTCTACCTCGCCCTGCTGAAGTACGACGAGTACCGGATCGCCGACGCCATCCATTGCCTGGAGCAGTCGCAGCGCCTCAACGACAACCGCGCCGTCTATCGCTCGCGATTCCTGCTCGATCAGGACCAGGCGGTCCGCAGCGCGAATCTCGCGAACATCTTCGCTGACGCGGACATGAAGGACGTCAGCGTGCGCGAGTCGGCGCGGGCCGTGTCTCTGGATTACGCGAACTATTCCGCGCACCTGAACCTGGCCAGCAGCTTCAACGAGCTGCGCGACCCGACGCGCTTCAACCTGCGCTACGAGACCGAGTGGTTCAACGAGCACCTGCTCGCCACGCTGCTGGCGCCGCCGGGCGCGATCTCTCTATCGCAGAATCTCTCCCAGCAGGAATACTCGCGGATGTTCGCGGCCGACCGTTTTGGGCTCAACAGCACTTTCGAGTACCTGAGCACCGGCGAGTACAAGGAGACCGCCTCCCAGTTCGGCTCGTGGGGCGGCACCAGCTACGCGCTGGACCTCGAGTACCAGCACAACGACGGCGTCCGCCCGAACAACGGGCTGGACCGGATCGAGTGGTACTCGCGCATCAAGCAGCGGATCACCCCCCAGGACTCCCTGCTGCTGCTCGCGAAATATCAGGACTACGAGTCCGGCGACAACTTCCAGTACTACGACGACAGCCTCGCGCGGCCGGCGTTCTATTACGCGGAGCAGCAGACGCCGATGCTCCTCGCGGGCTGGCACCACGAGTGGGCCCCGGGCGTCCACACGCTGTTCCTCGGCGGCCGGCTCGTGAACGACCAGCAACTCGGCGACACCAACGCGGTGCAGATGCTCGCCGTGGTGAACCCCCCGGGCTTCTTCAACCCGCTCGGGTCGCCGTTCGACGTCGAATACCGCAGCGATTTCGAGATCTATACCGCGGAGCTGAACCAGATCATCCAGGGCGACAGGCACACCGACATCTTCGGGGTCCGGTACCAGCAGGGAACGATCGACGGCTACACCAAGTTCACCAACCCGCCGCTCGGCTTCGAGACCCTGTTCGAGCTGCCCTCCGAGTCGTGGACGGAGAATGATTTCCGGCGCCTGTCGCTCTACGCGTACCATCACTGGGAGGTCATCGATGGCCTCATGCTCATCGGGGGACTGTCCTACGACGAGCTGGATTTCCCGGCGAACTACCGGCGCCCGCCCCTGAGCACCGACCAGACCGAATATTCAAAACTTTCCCCCAAGGCCGCCCTGCTCTGGGACATCACGCCGGGGGTGCGCGCCCGATTCGTCTTCGCGCAGGCGGTGGGCGGCCTGAGCTACGACGAGAGCGTGCGGCTCGAGCCGACGCAGCTGGTCGGCTTCAGCCAATCGTTCCGCACCCTGATCTCGGAATCGGTCGTCGGCTCGGTGGAATCGCCGCGCTACGAGATCATCGCCGGCGCGCTCGATCTCCGCCCCTGGAAGGACGCCTGGCTGAGCTTCCAGGGCGAGACGCTCCACGAGCGCGTCGACCGCGACATCGGCATCTTCGATTTTGACTTTGCCCAGATTCCCCCCGCCTCGCGCGGCGTCGCCCGCGAGCAGCTGGATTATGACGAGCTCAACGCGCGGGTCGTCTTCAACCAGATCATCGGGAGCCAGCTGTTCTTCGAGGCGCAGTATCAGTTCACCCGTTCCGAATTGACCCGCTCGCTCCCCGACATCCCGGCGACGGAGCTGTACATTCGCACGACCAGCACCGAGATGGACCTGCACCAGTTCAAGGCGTCCCTGACGTGGCAGCACCCCTCGGGATTTTTCGCGCGGGGCGAGTTCCACGAAGTGATCCAGCACCATGGCGCGATCACCCCCGAGCCCGAGTTCACCCCGCTGCTGCCCGGCGACAAGTTACAGCTCTTGAATCTCTACGCGGGCTACCGCTTTCCCGCCCGGCGCGGCGAGGTCACGGTCGGCGTGGTGAACCTCTTCGACAACGACTACGAACTCGACCCGTTGAACTATCACCCGGAATACCCGCAGGAGCGCGGCCTCTACGCGCGCCTGAAGTTCAACTTCTGAGACGATGTTCCGCTATCGTGGGAAAGAGTCGCAGCAGAAGCGCTGGCTCATCGGCGGGTCGCTGATCCTCTGCGCGACGCTCGCGCTGCTGTGCCTGCGGGCGGGCGACACCCTCGCGCGCTGGAGTTTCGATCTGCCGTTCCTGCTGCGCGGCGATCTCGGCGACACCAACGTCGTCGTGGTCATCGAGGACCGTGCGGCGCTCGACGCGCTGGGGGAGACGAGTTTTCCGCCAAGGCGCACCGTCCACGCCCAACTCGTGGACCGGCTCCGGGAGGAGGGCGCGGCGCTGGTGGTGTTCGACATCAGCTTCCGGTCCCCGCAGCCGGATGCGGACGGCGCCTTTGCCGATGCGATCCGCCGTCATGGCCGGGTCATCCTCGGGGGTGTGACGGAGGCGACGACGCACCAGATGGGGAAATCGGCGGGCGCGAGCGTCGTCGAGGTGAGGCCGCCGGTCGATGCGCTGCGGGAGGCGGCGGCGGGCTGGGGGATGCTGCTGGTGGCCGGCGAGGATGGGGCCTTTGGGGTGCGCCGCCTCATCGCGCAATGGAAGGACACCCCCACCGTTCCGTGGCTGGCGGCGCAGCACCACAAGGTTCTGAGCGAGGGCGATGATCCGCGCGCCGATCGTTGGATCAATTTCTACGGCCCCTCGCCCGCGCTGGACCGGATCACGCTCGGCGAGGTGCTCGGCCTGGGCGGGAGGCAGATGCCGCCCGGCTGCCTGAGGGGCAAGGTCGTCTTCGTCGGGTTCGACTCGTCGGTCACCCCGGCCAGCGGGCGGCGGGATCTGTTCGCCACCCCGTATACGCGGGTGGGGAAAAGCCTCACGCCAGGTGTCGAGATCTGCGCCAACGCCTACGCGAACTTAGCCAATCGCGACTGGCTGCGCCGCATCGGCACGCCCCTGCAGTGTCTGCTGGCGCTTGCCTTCGGCGCGGTGGCGCTCGCCGCCCTGCTGCTCGCGCCACGGCGCGGGATGTGGGTCGCGGCGGTGATCTTGTTCATTGCGGTGGCATCGGCCTCCGTCGTCGCGCAGTGGAAATACCACACTTGGTGGAATTGGCTTGCGGTGGCGGGCGTGCAATTGCCCCTGACCGCCCTGCTGGTGCTGCTTTTCCCGCGCCTGCCCGCGGTCGCCTTCATCAGCTACCGCCGCGACGGCGGCGCCGCCTTCGTCAAGGCCCTGCACGAGGCCATGCTGCGGCGCCACAAGGACACGCTCTACGACGCGGGCCTCGGCAGCGGCGAGTTCCCCCCGCAGATATTCAAGATGATCGAGCGCACGCCCAACGTCCTGCTCGTGCTCTCCCCCGGCGCGCTCGACGAGCGCATCGGGAGGCCCGAGGACTGGCTCCGCAAGGAAATCGCCCACTCGCTGGCCAAGGGCAAGAACGTGGTCCCCATCCTCATGCCCGGGTTTGATTTCCGTTCCGCGACCGCGATGCCGGACGACATGAAGAAATTGCCCGATCTCCAGTCGGTCACCCACCACGCCGACACCTGGGATGCCACGCTGGATAAGATCGAGAGCTACATACGGCGCTGACCGGGGATGGGGATTCTCCCGCAGAGGCGCGGGGACGCGGGGGATGGATAATCTCAATCGGGTAGCCCATCTGGTCACAGATGGGCGAGCGCGATGGGTGCGATGGATTCGGATCCCGTTCACGGCGTGTCCAAACACGAGAAACCTCCCTGCGTCCCTGCGCCTCTGCGGGAGGATACTATTCTTGAGTCATGCCGGGGGATCCAGGGGGCGGTCGAGGAAGACCACGCGCCAATCGAGGACCTCGTTGACCATGAGGCGGGCGGCGTCATCGGCGAGCGCGGCGGCGACGCGGGAGAACGGCTGCGCCTCCGGCCCGGAATCCGCTCCGGCGCGTGGGCCCAGCTCGCGGATCTGTTGTTCCATCATGCCGAGGTGCTCGCGCATGGCCTCGGAGCGACGGGCGATGCGCCGGAATTCGCCCTGATTGTTGATGCCGGCGAGCGCCGCGCCCACGGCGGGCAGGAAGCCGCAGAGGACCGTGAGCCACGACGATAGGCTGGGGGGAGGTGGCCAGTGGAGGAGGTGTGGGCTCAGGTGGATCCCACAGGCGATCAGGGTCAGGATGAGCGTCCCGACGCCCCAGTGGTGCAGCCGCCGCTCGATCTGGCCACACCGTCGCGTGTTGGCCGCGTGGTAGCCGATTTGCTCCCGCAGCGATCGGCCCAGATCCGCGAGGCAACGGCGCACATGCCCGTCATCCACGCTGGCCGACGGCAGGCCAAACGCCCGCTCGATGGCCCGCACGTACCAAGCGACCCACGTGGTGCCAGGTTGTCCGTACGCGGCCCAGTGGGCCGGGATCTGGGGGAAGGGCCGTCCGCCCCCCAGCGGCACCACGAGGCGATGGTGTCGCACCATCTCGGCCATCAACCGGTAATCGATGGATCGCTCGTGCCAGCGGCACCTCCGCCCCAGATAGACCATCGCCAATATCACCAGGATCAGGCCAAGCTCCACGCCCGCGCACGCGGCCTCGATCGCGTGCGCCGCGTGGGATCCGTGCGACAGGCCGGCCCAGGCGATCGGCACCAGCGCGAATCCGACGGCGGTCGCAGCCAACAGGAAGCAGAGGATGAAGGCGCTGCGGTACCGGTCGGAATAGCGCACCGCCAGCCGGTCCGACCAGGCATACAGGGCGTGCAGTGCATCGCGGACATCGCCCCCGGGCCCGGGATCGTCCCCGCGCGCATCGTTTGCCCCGTCGGCACCCGAGGCGCTTCGCGGGTCCTCGCCGACCCGGCCGCCGACGACGTGGCGGAAGCACCGCCAGAGAATGCCCGCGCCACAGCCGCCCGGGCGCTCGGCATAATAGTCGGCCAGGCAGTCTCGCGCCTGAGTCCGCGCCTCGCCGATGGATGCCTCGGCACACGCCTCCGTCTCCCAGAGATCCAGCGCCTCCCGCACCAGGGACCGCAACTCGTCTTCAAAGCTCTCGCGGGCGGGTGCCAGCCGCCTGCCCCCGTTCGACCGCGGCCGTGGCGTCGTCGGCCCCGCGATCTCCCACGCGTGCGGCGCGTGCGCATCGATCCAGACCACCGGCAGGTGCCGGCGCCTCGCCTCGGCGACGATGTCCTCCGTGCCCTGGCCCTTGCCCTGGAACTCGCCATCCCAGACGGCGATGAGCAGATCGGATTGGTTCAACACGACCTGGCCGCCCGCCCCATAGGCCTCCCCCGCGTCCGTGCGGCGCCCATCCAGCTCGAAGCGCGTGGCCGCGCGTTCGAACAGCCGACGGAAGCGCCCGAGCGAATCCTCCTCGCCCGCGTGGGCCGGGGCGAAGTCCTTCTCGAATTCGGCCTTCGGGAAAGGCGTCACGCAGCACAGATGGAACCCCAACTCCAGCGCCTGTTCGGCGAAGAGCCGGTCCGTCCCCTCCGCCAATGCCGAGACCGCGCGCAACACGGGCGGCGCTTCCGAGAAGATCCCCGGCATGCGCCCCCTGACGCCCTCCACCTCATCCCTGACGATGACCAGCACGTCCCGGATCACGTTCCCCAGCCGATCCAGCTCGGCGCGCTGCAGCCGATCCGGCCGATGGCCCACGATGCCCACCCGGAAGGCGAGCGGCGCACGAGGGGAATCCACCACGGATGGGCGTCTTCGTGCGTTTCGTGGTGAGGTCCCGGTAAATGCGGGATGGGGATCTCCCGCAGTGGAGCGGGGGAATTCGTGTGTATTCGTGTCCATTCGTGGTTTCAAATTCGTCGGGCTGGTGGTGCGCAGCATTTAACCACGAAGTTCACGAAGGGCACGGAGGGGGAACCGGAAAGGGGATGCTCCCGCAGAGGCGCGGGGGCGCGGAGGCTGGGCCTCTGTTTCCTCTGTTTTCTCCTGTGGAGCATCCGACGGGATTTTACAGGAGGGAACGGAGGGCGCTCGGACGCCATTGGAACCACGAAGTTCACGAAGAGCACGGAGGAAGAATCGGGACTGACTGGCCTTCGTGTGCTTCGTGCCCTTCGTGGTGAGACTGCGTTCGCGCGGGATCATTCGACCAGCCTCCAGCGGTAGAAGGCGCGGGGTTGGTGGGGGTCGTTGGTGACCGAGAAGGGGCGCGCGCCGTCGCTGGGGACGAGGTTCGTGCCGAGGGGTACCCAGTGGATGAGGTTGGTGCTCTCTTCGATGGCGTAGCGGTTGCCGGGCTTGGCGATGCTCTGGAACTGGAACACCCCGCTGGCGCCGAGGGACATCGAGACGAGCTGGGGCACGGGGTTGGTGTAGGAGAAGGCCGCGGCGTAGGTGGCATCGATGCGGAGGGTCTCGTTGGCATCGGGGTCGAGGTTGCGCTCGGCGGGGGCGGTGAAGCCCTCTGCCCCGCGGAAGACCATCCGCCAGGAGCCTGAGGGGCGCACCGGCAGGATGTAGGTGGTCTCGTTGTTGGAGTGCCAGGTGTCGCCTTCCAAATTATCGATCTTCCAGGCGCCCCCGGCGTCGCGGGCTGCCTGCGGGCCCAGGGTGACGCGCAGGGTGGCGAACCCGTTGCCCGAACCACCCCCGAGCAGGTTGACCCCGCCCGCGCCGCCGACCGGCTCGTAGATCTTCAACTCGTACTCGCTGCCTGGGCCAAAGAGGTTGGTGTCGTAAGAACCCACCCGCACGTAGTAGATGCCCGGATCGCCTTGAATCGGCTCGGCCTTGAGGTCCAGGGTGAGGGTCTCGGTCTCGTTGGAGCCAGCGCCGTAGTTGTCGGTGTAATCGATGTTGGTCAGGGTGCCGTCGGCCT
>JADLBR010000503.1 GCA_020847615.1 Verrucomicrobiia bacterium | reverse complement strand
CGCTGTGCGCCGTCGTCGCGAGAAGAATCCTCGCTCCGGTTTGGCCTCTCCGCCATCTCATTTGGGCTTCCCATCCGGCGCGCGCCCCGCTGGAATGTGCGGATCATGACCGCCGACGCTTCCGCATCGCAATGGCGAGTGCGCTGGATCACCCTCGCCGCCGCATTTCTCGGATGGATGTTCGACGGCGTGGAGATCGGGCTCTTCCCCCTGGTCGCCCGCCCCGCCCTTCAGGAACTCCTCGCCGACGTGGGGGATGCCGACGTCGGTCGCTGGACCGGCATCATCACGGCGTGCTTCCTGCTCGGCGCCGCCCTGGGCGGCCTCGTGTTCGGTTGGCTGGGCGACAAGATCGGGCGCGTCCGCGCCATGGTCGCCAGCATCCTGGTCTACTCCCTCTTCACGGGCGCGGGGTTCTTTGCCACGGAGGCCTGGCACCTCGGCCTCTTCCGCTTCATCGCGTCCCTGGGCATGGGCGGCGAATGGGCCGTCGCCGTGGCGCTGGTCGTCGAGTGCTGGCCCGAGAAGTATCGGCCCAGGCTCGCCGGGGCCATCGGCGCCGCGGCCAACTTCGGGTTCCTCTTCATCGCGATCGTGGCCAGCGTCTTCCCGGTCACCTCCGGCTCGTGGCGCTGGATCATGCTGGTGGGCGCATCCCCCGCGATCCTGGCCCTCTTCGTCATCGGCTTCGTCCCCGAGTCCGAGCGCTGGAAGGAATCGCGCAAGACCGCGGTCAAGATGCCCGTGGTGGAGATCTTCGGCAAGGGCCTGAGGAAGGCCACCCTGCTGGCGATCGTGTTCTCGGCCATCCCGCTGATCGGGACGTGGGCCGCGGTGTCGGGGTGGATCCCCTCCTGGGTCGAGCAGATGACCCAGGCGCAGCTGGTGGAGAAGGAGCTGCCCGGCAGGCAGATGGCCGAGGCCATGGGCCACGATCTCGGCGAACGCCTCAAGGAGGCCAAGGCCCAGTTGCCCGAGACCACGTGGAAGCAGATCGCCGGCGAGTCCGCGCGCGCGAAGGCCAACGTCCAGGTGCTCATATCCACCGCGGCCATCGTCTGGTGCTTCCTCGCCTCAATGATGGGCGGGTGGTGGGGGCGCCGACCGGTCTATTTCGGCCTGTGCCTCGCCTGCGTCCTATTCTGCGGGTGGCTGTTTAACTTCTTGGACATGCGCGACGGCTGGCTCTTCTGGGCGGTGACGTGGATCGTCGGGGGCGTCAGCGCCGCGTTCTACGGGTGGCTGCCGCTGTATCTGCCGGAGCTGTTCCCGACCCGGGTGCGGGCCACCGGCCAGGGCCTGGCCTTCAACTTCGGCCGGATCCTCGCCGCCGTCGGCACCCTCTACATGGGCGAACTGGTCCGCCTGCTCGGCGGCAACTACGGCAAGGCCATGGCCGAGATCACGCTGATCTACGTCGCCGGAATGATCCTCATCTGGTTCGCGCCGGAGACCAAGGGCAAGCCGCTGCCAGAGTGAGGGGCGCGCCCGAATGCCCGCGCGGCGACGCGGAGGAGAGAAGAAAGTGAAACGGACACTCGCTGCATGTTGCCATATCGGGATTGCGCTCGTCGCCTCCGCGCCGGCGCAAACCCAGTTCGTCTTCGAGGCCGAGCATGTCGCCGAGCCGACGACGGCGTGGAAGAAGGACGCCGAGGGACCGGGCCACTGGAACCTCTGGAGCACCGACAGGGACGCCGCGAGAAAATGGTCCGGGGGCACCGTGCTCAAGAGCCCCGTCGCCAAGGCCGATCGCCCGTCGCCCGAGGACGGCGCGCCCCCGCTCCACATCCGGATCCCCGACATCCGGCCCGGCCGCTATGCCGTGGAACTGAAGACAGCCCGGACCCTGGCGATCTCGCGCGATGGCAAGGCGTGGGAACCATTCGCCGGAGGCCTCTGGCTCAGGTCCGAAATCATCCGCGGCCCATTCGAGTTCTGGGTCGACGACCGGTTCGCCGACGCCGGGGGCCCCGGCCCGGCCTACATCGACACCATCACGCTCACCCCCTGGCCAGAGCCCAAGCCCAAGCCCAGGGTCGAGGGCCACGCCAAGGCCCGCGTCGCTGAAAAACTCGACCGCGGCCTCGTGGCGCTGCCATGCGCCGGCGGCGTCCACCTCTCGTGGCGCCTGCTCCGCGATGACCCGCCCGCCGTCGCCTTCCAAGCCTACCGCGCCGACGGGGACGGCGAACCCAGGCGGCTCACCGAGAAGCCCATATCCCAGACCACGGACTTCACCCACAAGGGCGCGACGCTGGAACCCGGCGCCCGGTACTTTGTCCGCGCCATCGCGGGCGGCGACGAGGGCGAACCTTCGCCCGACGCCATCCGCGGCGATTCGGCCAAGGGCTCCGCCTTCGTCCGCATCCGGCTCGACGGCACCAACACGTTCCAGAAGGCGGGCGTCGCCGACCTCGATGGCGATGGCCGATACGACTTTGTCCTGAAGACCCCCAACACCAACATCGACCCGTATATCAAGTACTGGAAACCATCCCCGGGCACCTACAAGATCGAGGCGAGGCGCTCGGACGGCGCCCTCCTCTGGCGCAACGACATGGGCTGGGGCATCGAGCAGGGCATCTGGTATTCGCCCTACATCGCGGGCGACCTCGATGGCGACGGCAAGGCCGAGGTCGCCGCCAAGATCGGCGAGGGCGATCCCCGTGATCCGGATGGCCGCGTCACCAAAGGCCCCGAGTGGCTCGTGGTCTGGGACGGGCTCACCGGCAGGGAACGGGCCCGCACCCCGTGGCCCGACCGATCCGGGTTCGGCGAGGCCGACTCGGGCTACAACTACGCCAGCCGCAACCAGCTCGCCATCGCCTATCTGGACGGGCGCACCCCGTGCCTCATCGCCCTCCGCGGCACGTACACCACCATGAAGGCCGAGGCCTACGACTTCGATGGCAAAGAACTCCGGCGCCTGTGGCAATACTCCGACGCGGAGGGCGGCCCCGCCTATCGCGGCCAGGGCGCGCATTTCACGCACGCCGCCGATGTCGATGGCGACGGCCGCGAGGAGGTGATCCTCGGCAGCGCCGTCATCGACGACAATGGCACGCCACTGTGGTCCACGGCCCTCGGGCACCCCGACCACTGCTACGTCGGCGACCTCGATCCCACGCGCCCGGGCATGGAGATCTATTACGGCATCGAGACCCGCCAGCGGAAGTCCGGCATGTGCATGGCCGACGCCGCCACGGGAAGCATCCTCTGGGCGTGGGACAAGCCCACGAAGCACATCCACGGGTTCGGCATCTGTTCCGACATCGATCCCGCGCACCCCGGCTCCGAGTGCTACGGCGCCGACAGCGCCGACCACAAGCCCACCGGCGACCGCTGGCTCTGGAGCGCGCAGGGCAAGATCCTGAGCCGCGAGATCGATCTCAGCTTCGGCGTCAGGACGGCGTACTGGGACGCCGACCCGCAGCGCGAGCTGCTGCGGGGCAACCGCATCGTGGACCATGGCGGGGATGCCCATCCCGGCGAGGGCGAGGGCTCGTGGGTCCTGACCGCCGACGTCATCGGCGACTGGCGCGAGGAGATCATCGTCACGCTGCCCGGCGAGATGCGCATCTATTCCACCACGATCCCCGCGCGCGACCGCCGCGTGGCCCTCATGCAGGATCCCATATATCGCGCCGACATCACCATGTGCACCATGGGCTACACCCAGGTGCCCACCACATCCTACGACCTCGCCAGCTCCCCGGCCGGACGCTGATTAGCCAAAAGCATCCCCCTGACCGACCGCAATTCCTGTAGCCGAACGCGCCAGCGTTTGGCCAATCGCCCGAGGCGACCGGCCACATGTCCATCCCCCATGATGCCCGCCGCGCACGCCCCACGTTCGTGCCGGAAGTGTGTTTACTTCGCCCGCGCGCCTGACAACCATCGCCCGCATGCTCGACCCAGGACCCACGTCCGGCGGCCCCCCGCCCCTGTTCAATTTCGCCACGGACATCGTTGACCGCTGGGCGCTGACACGCCCCGCCTCCCCGGCACTGTGGCACATCGACCCCGCCACGGGCGCGGAGCGACGATTCTCTTTCTCGGACATCGCCGCCCTGAGTCGGCGCGCCTCCAACGCGCTCGCCCAGTGCGGGATCGCCCGCGGCGACCGGGTACTGATCATGCTGCACCGCGTGCCCGAATGGTGGATCGCGATGCTCGGGCTGATCCGCCTCGGTGCCGTGCCTGTCCCCGGCACCCTGCTCCTGACGCCGAAGGAGGTCGAGTTCCGGCTCCGCTCTTGCCGCGCGTCCGCCGTGCTGACGGACACGGAGGGCGCTGACAAGATGGGCGACTTCGCCGGCGCGCGCATCCTGGTCGGCGGCGCCCGCGACGGATGGACCGACCTCGCCGCGGCCATGGCCAACGCCCCAGCGGATTTCCGCCACGAGCCCACCCGCGCCGACGACCCCGGCATCCTCTTTTTCACCAGCGCCACGACGGGTGAACCCAAGATGGTCCTCCACACCCAGGCCAGCTACGGCTGGGCACACCAGATCACCGGTCGCCTCTGGCTCGATCTCCGCCCCGACGATGTCCACTGGAACCTCTCCGACCTCGGTTGGGGCAAGGCCGCGTGGTCCAGCTTTTTTGGCCCGTGGCACCAGGGCGCATGCGTTTTCGCGGTCGACTCGCGCGGGAAGTTTGATCCCGTTGCCACGCTCGACACCCTGGAGCGCTTCCCCATCACGACGTGGTGTGCCCCTCCCACCGCCCTGCGCCTCATCGTGCGCGAGAACATCGCCGCGCGCCGATTCCCGGCCCTGCGGCACTGCGTCACCGCCGGCGAACCCCTCAACCCCGAGGTCTTCCAGCTGTGGAAGGACGCCACCGGGCTCGATCTCTACGAGGCCTATGGGCAGACCGAGACGGTCGCGCTCGTCGGCAACTTTCGCCCCATGCGACACGACGTCCTCCCCGGTTCAATGGGCCGCCCGGCGCCAGGCTTCGACGTGGCGCTCCTGGACGATGACCTCGACGAGATCAAGGACGACCGCGAGGGTCAGATCGCCATTCGCGTCCGACCCCAGCGGCCCGCGGGCCTCTTCCGCGAGTATTGGCTCAATCCCGAAGAGACCGCCCGCCAATTCCGCGGCGACTGGTACCTCACGGGCGATCGCGCGACCCGCGACCCGGATGGCAACTTCTGGTTCGTCGGGCGAAAGGACGACATCATCAAGAGTTCCGGATATCGGATCGGCCCCTTTGAGGTGGAGAGCGCCCTGCTCGAGCATCCTTCCGTGCTCGAGGTCGGCGTCGTCGCGAAACCGGATGAGGTCCGCGGCCAGATCGTGAAGGCCTACGTCGTCCTGCGACCGGGCGCGTCGCCCGGCG
>JADLBR010000502.1 GCA_020847615.1 Verrucomicrobiia bacterium | reverse complement strand
GCCCCGATAGCTCAATCGGTAGAGCAGTTGACTCTTAATCAATTGGTTCCAGGTTCAAGTCCTGGTCGGGGTATTTTGTTTTGCGTCCGTTCGTCAAGGGCGCTACGGGTGGTGATTCGGCGCCGGTCGTCCCGACCGGGTCCACATCAGGAGAAAATACATGCCACAGCGTGCGGTGGTCATCGGCAGTGGCTTCGGCGGCCTGGCGGCCGCGATACGCCTCCGGGCCAAAGGGTACGAGGTCGACCTGCTCGAGATGCGCGACAAGCCCGGCGGGCGCGCCTACGTCTACGAGCAAGATGGTTTCCAGTTTGACGCGGGCCCAACCATCATCACGGCGCCCTTCCTGATCGACGAGCTGTTCGCGCTCGCCGACAGGCGCACCGAGGATTACGTCCACATCGTGCCGTGCCGCCCATTTTACCGCATCGTGGCGCACGATGGCACGGCGTTCGACTACACCGGCAACGAGGCCGAGATCATCGAGGAGATCCGGCGCATCAACCCCGCCGACATCCCGGGATACAGGCGCTTCGTCGCCCAGAGCAAGGCCATCTTCGACCGCGCGTTTCTGGACCTGGCCGACCAGCCCTTCTCCTCCGTGATGGACATGATCCGGGTCGCTCCCGACCTCGTCCGCCTCCGTTCCCACGAGTCCGTCTACCGCATGGTCTCGCGGTACGTCAGCCATCCCTTCCTGCGGGTCGTGTTCAGCTTTCACCCCCTGCTCGTGGGGGGCAACCCGTTCCAGTCCTCGTCTATCTATTCCATGATCCACTATCTCGAGCGATGCTGGGGAGTGCATTTCGCCATGGGGGGCACCGGTGCCCTGGTCCGCGCCCTTGTCCGTCTCCTCGAGGAAATGGGCGGCCGCATCCGGATCAACGCGCGCGTCGAGGAAATCCTGGTCGAGGCGGGACGCGCCAAGGGGGTCCGCCTGGCCTCTGGAGAGGCGGTGCCGGCAGACATCGTAGTTTCCAACGGTGATGTCGCCAACACGTACCGTCACCAGGTCGCTGCCCGCTGGCGGCGCAAGTGGACAGACGAACGGCTCGCGCGCATGCGCTACTCGATGGGCCTCTTCCTGATCTATTTCGGGACCGACCGCACCTACCCCGAGCTCGCGCACCACACCATCGTGCTCTCCGAGCGATACCAGGGTCTCCTGGATGACATCTTCCGCCGCAAGGTCCTCGCCAAGGACTTTTCCCTCTACCTCCACGCCCCCACCCGAACCGACCCCTCGCTGGCCCCGCCAGGCTGCGAGTGCTTCTACGTCCTGTCCCCAGTCCCAAACCTCCGCGGCCAGATCGACTGGGAGAAGGAGAAGGGCCCCTATGCCGACGCGATCCTCGCCTCCCTGGAAAAGATCTGCCCCGATCTCCGCAGCCACGTCATCACGCGGCGCGTCATGACGCCAAACGATTTCGTCACCGAACTGGATGCCTATGCGGGCTCCGCGTTCCAATTCGAGCCCATCCTCACGCAGAGCGCCTGGTTCCGGCCCCACAATGTGTCCGAGGACGTCGGGGGCCTGTTCCTGGTCGGCGCGGGCACCCACCCGGGCGCGGGCGTGCCCGGGGTACTCTCCAGCGCCAAGGTCCTCGACCGTGTCATCGGTCCCGCGCGATGAGACCCTTGCGCTTTTTGCCATACGCGCGCTAGTTTCCCCCATGTCTGGAAGGTCCGCCCTCAGCCTGGCCATCGCGCTGACCGCGATCGCGTGCGCCCCGCTGGGGGCCTTCGACACCGTGGTTGTCGACCCGGGCCATGGCGGCAGCGACCGCGGCGGCATACCGCGCCAGAGAATCGCCGAAAAAGAGTGGACCCTCAAGACCTCCCTGCGCCTCGCCACAGAACTCAAGCAGCGCGGCTTCGAGGTCGTCATGACGCGCACCTCCGACGACTACGTCTCGCTCGCCCAGCGCTGCCGGATCGCCAACGGCAAGAAGAACGCCATCTTCGTCAGCGTCCACTATGACGCCTACCGCCGCGAGGCCGCGGATGGCATCACCGCCTACTACGCCGGCAGCCGGAGCGATAGGCTCGCCCGATACATCAATTCCCGCATGTCCGCCGCGCTGCGCCCCAAGACCAACCGCGGCGCCAAGCGCGCCCGTTTCTATGTCATCCGCAACACGCTCTGCCCCGCAGTCCTAGTCGAGTGCGGTTTCCTCACCAACACGGCCGAGGCCAGGCGCATCCAGACCACCGACTACCAGGAGAAACTCGTTGCCGCCATCGCCGACGGTGTCGTCGACTACAGGAAATACAGGACCGGCAGATGACGCCACTGGACCCTTTACCTCCGACAAAACCCGCCCCAGAATGACCCCGCCATGAAGATCGCGCTGCCCTGCTTTGACCAAAACGGCATCCACGCCTGGGTCTGCGACCACTTTGGTTGCGCCCCCTGGTTCACGATTTTCGATTCCGAGTCCCGGGAGTGCGCCGTCTTCTCCAACGGCGACCAATACCTCGACGAGAGCGGCCGCTGCAACCCGCACGCCGCACTGCGCGGCCACAAGGTCGACGCCGTCGTCTGCCGCGGCCTCGGTCGCCGCGCCCTCACATCCCTCCGCGAGATGGGCGTGGACGTCTTCCGCATCGAGGCCGGCGAGGTCGGCGAGGCCATCTCCGAGTTCGAGGCCGGCAAGGCCAAGAGAATGACCCTCGAGGACGTGAAGTCCTGCCCCAACCACCCCAATTGCGACTTGGCCTGACCCGGTTCTCCTTGCCTCCCGCGCGAAATGAGGCTATTGTGTGCGCGTAGATCGCCGGGGGCGTCACGGCTTCGACTGAAGCGATGAAGCGCCCGTGGCGGGCCGAGGGTGCCAGGCGACCTCGTAAATCCCACCCGGCAAACACAACTGCCAACAGCGAACTGGCTCTCGCGGCCTAATCTCCGCGACGTGGAAGACCTGACTCCGGCTGGGGTCTCTCCGCGTTATTAGCCGGACGGAATCGGTGGGCGGGCCAACGGCCCATCGGTCACGCGCAAAACAGGTGGCTAAGGACGGGTCGGATGTCCGCATCCAACCCCGCCTCGAAAACCCAATGCGGACTACGCCCGTAGTCATGGCCGTGGACTCGATTCAGGACGCGGGTTCGACTCCCGCCGCCTCCACGGCTTGTCTTTGGGAGGAGCGCTGGCGCGTGCCGAGCACAAGAGCCTTGGCCATGTGGTGGGACCGGTGGGGTTTGATCACCATCGTGTCCGCCCTTTGCTATCTG
>JADLBR010000501.1 GCA_020847615.1 Verrucomicrobiia bacterium | reverse complement strand
GCCAACCCGCACGGCGCGGGGGTGGCGTGGCGGGAGAAAGACGGGCGGGTCGGCTGGATCAAGAACCTCAGCGCCGACGAGGTCGGCCAGATGCTCGGGGAAATCGAGGGGGAGGCGGTGCTCCACTTCCGGTGGGCGAGCGTCGGGGGCGAGGATCCCCTGCTCTGCCACCCATTCCCCGTGAGCGCCAAGGCCGAGGCGAAGATCTACGGCACCGCCAAGCGCGTGCTCTTCCACAACGGGACGTGGGTCCGGTGGGACGAGGGGCTGGAGAGGATGCTGCGGCTGGGCCGATGCGCGGAGCCGCCGGGGCCGATGAGCGACACCCGCGCGGCCGCGCTGGCGGTGCGGTGCTTCGGGCCGGATTTCTTGAAGACGCTGCCCGGGCGATGGGCGCTGGTGGACGCGGATCGCACGCGCCTGTTCGGGGACTGGGTCCGGTGGCACGGGATGATGGTCTCCAACACAGCGTTCGTGCGGAGGGCCGGGCCCGCGAAACGCGAGCGGCGGTACGGGCGATGGGACGACGGGCCCCGCGAGCAACTGGACCTGTGGGAGGGCGACGTATGAGGCTCTTCAAGGTGCTGGCGTCGCGGGGCGGGCGGATCGTCTTCGACGAGCGGGTGCGCGCGGGCTGCCCGAGGGAGGCGCGGGGCAAACTCAAGGAGCGGCTGCGCGTCGAGAGCCTGGTCGGGATCGTGTATTCGATCACCGAGATCCCGCTGGAGATCCTCCGGGAGATCGTCGATGCCAGGACCGCCGAGCTTGCGCTGCTCGGGCCGAGGCGGCGCGTGGACGTCCCCCGGCTCTTGGACGCGGCGGTGGAGCACCGGCTCGCTCCCCTGACGGCGAGGGTCGAGGCGCTTGAGGCCGCGCGGGGCCGGATGGGCGCGGGCAACGCGGCCCAATCCGCGAACCGCTTCGACGCCTTCACCCCACCCACCCCGGCCCCCGCCAACGCGGCGATAACGGGCGATAACGCGGCCCAGCGGCGCGCCATCACTGGCCCCAACTGGAGAGAGATCCGCGCCCATTACCGGCGCACGCGCAGCCCGAAGCAGACCGCGGCCCTCTTCGATGTCCCCCTCAACACACTCAAGGCCCGCATCCGGCGGGAAGGATGGGCGCGATGAAACCCGTAGCCGCCGAGCCCATGGCCTTCCGGCCCGATGCCGCGGATGAGCTGGTCGGCCAGCCCGCGCGCGTGGCGTCGGCGCTGCTGCGCAAGGCGCGGCGACTGCGCCAAACCCCAACCTCCAACCTGCGAGTGCTGCTCTACGGGCCTCCGGGCGTGGGCAAGACGACGATTGCGGAACTGGTCGCCCGCGAGCTGACCGATGGCCAGAGCCTCTGCATCGAGGAGGCCAACGGCAAGATGGTCTCCGCGGAGGTCGTGCGGCTGTGGATGGCGTCCCTCGCCCACGCCGGGAACCTCTTCGGGGACTGGTCCGTGGTGCTGGTCAACGAGGTGGACCGCGCCTCGCGAGACGCGCAGGACCTGCTCCTCTCCTACCTAGACAAGATGCCGGCGGGCCGGGCGTTCCTCGCCACGAGCAACCTCGACCTCTCGGCCCTGACCGACCGCTTCCAATCGCGCTTTCAAGCCATCCGCCTCGAGGCCCCCACCACCGACGAGATCGCCGCGTTCCTGCGCGCCCGCTGGCGGGTGACCGCCGACGCGGCCGCGCGGATCGCGGTCGGCTCGGGCGGCAACGTGCGCGCGGCCCTCTTGGACCTCCAGACCTTCCTCGATGCGGGAGAGCCCGCGCCGAAGCCAACGAAGAACCCAACCCGAAACGGAGAACGACGACATGCCCGAAGCCGCAGAGTTTGAACCATTGGAGGAGGGCGGTGCGACCGACGCCGACCACCGAAGCCCGCGACGGAGGCGGCGCGAAGCCGCGCCCGATGACGTGGGCATCCTGATCCAGCCGGAGGACCGCCACGACCTGGACCGGCTGGTCCTCTACGACGAGGCCCGCCGCGAGATCGACGCCGCCCTGCGCGCGGTCCTGATGCGCGACCAACTGGAGGCGGTCTGGCGCATCAGCGAGATCCATCCCCAGTCGGGCCGGTGCATCCTCAACTTCTACGGCCCGCCGGGCACCGGGAAAACCCGCGCCGCGCTGGGGATCGCCCGCCGCTTGGAGAGGCCCCTCTATCAGGTCGATTACCCGGCGGTCATATCGAAGTACCTCGGCGACACCGCCAAGCACATCGCTCTGGCTTTCCGCCGAGCCACCGAGGAAACCGCGGTCCTGTTCTTCGACGAGGCCGACAGCCTGCTCTCACGACGCGTGGCGGTGGGCGAGAGCTGCGCCACCTCCATCAACCAGAACCGCAACGCGCTGATGCAGGAGCTGGACCGCTTCGGCGGCGTGGTGATCACGACCACGAACCTGTTCGGCAACTACGACCCCGCCCTGCTGCGGCGCATCGCCCGCCACATCAAGTTCCGGCTGCCCAATGCCACGATGCGCGAGGCGATCCTCCGCGCCCACCTCCCCAACCTCGAGCGCGTGGACGCCGACCTCCGGGCCGTGGCCGCCGAGGCCCGCGGCCTCTCCGGGGGCGACCTGCTCAACGCCTGCCTCAACGCGATCCACGCCGGCAGCGCCGGCCCCGACCCGGACCGATGGCGCGTCACGGCCACACACCTCCTCGACGAGATCGCCCGAATCCGCGCCGCCAAGGCCGACCACGCCAATGGCGGGCGGCGCCACCGCAACCGCTTCCCCGATTCCATCAGCAACTGAAACCCGAAAGGACCAAACGATGAAACAGACCGAAACGACCGACGACGAACGCTGCCGCCTGCGGCTCCCCGCCAACGGCCTCTGCCCGATCTGCGGCGAGGACGTGAGCCTCACCGGCGGGATCACAACCAATGGGCGGTTGATCGCCACCTGCGGCGACGCCTTCACCGCGAAACAGTGGCTCCGCGACCGGCAACCAGAGGAACTGGGGGAGCAGTGGTGATGCCCGAAAACAAAAAGGCCAGCGGTCCTTACAGTGTGACCACACCCGAAGGCGTGAGTCACGGTCCCGCTGGCGAAGGAAGCATCGCACAGCCCACGGACCATTACAAGGGCCAGCGCGGACCGACCTCATCCACCCTATCCCGGCCGCAGGAAACGGGCCGCAAAACGGCGATAAACGCGGAATCCGCGGGGGCCAACGAGGACTCCCCATGAGGCTCCGCGAGACATCCGCCCAGGACCCGCAGTCGCGGCTCTGCGCCGCGGGGGCAGCCGCCCTGAGCGACGCCGAACTCGTCGGAGCGCTCCTCGGCAACCCCGACACCGCAGCCACAGTCCTGACCCGACTGGGCGGGCTGGAGCGATTGGCCCGCGCCACGCTCCCCGATCTCGTCTCGATCCCCGGCATCGGCCCCGCCGCAGCGTCCCGGCTCCGAGCCGCAGTCGAACTCTCCGTCCGCCTCGCCCGCCGCCGCGCCGCCACGGTCAAACTCGACGACGCCTCCCGCATTGCGGATCTGCTCGGCCCAGAGATGCGAGGGCTCCAGCAAGAGAGCGCCCGCGTGGTCTTATTGGACGCCAAACTCCCGTTGATCGCGGTCGAGGAGGTCTCCCGTGGCCTGCTGGATCAGGCCCTGATCCATAGCCGCGAGGTGTTTGCGCCCGCCATCGCCCGCCGGGCCTACGCGATCGTGCTTGTGCACAACCACCCGTCCGGGGATCCGACGCCATCGGAAGCCGACATCCGCATCACCCGCGTCCTCAAGGAATCGTCCAAGGTGCTGGACGTCCCGCTGCTGGATCACGTCATCATCGGAACGCCCTCGGCGGCGTTCCCCGAGGGCTGGTTCAGCTTCAAGGCGGCTGAGTACATCTGAATCGAATTCTCCGCCCTTCCTCAAAAACCTTCTTGCCAGATCCTCTCCGATCGCCACACGATCACAGCGTAGCCTGGAGGCCCCCGAATGGACACCCAACATACTCCCTATGGTCTCGCCTGGAATCCTCGCCCGCAGAATCTTCGACGAAATCTCCTCCTCTGCAGCGTCTTCTCCGGCGTTTCGATCGTGGTCTCTGGGCTCGCGGTCCTTGCGATCCCTGGAGGATTCCTCGGTGTCGGAGCGCTGTATTTCGCATCCGTTTTCTACGCTCTCGTCACATACTGGTTTGGCGCCTGGGGCCTCATCGCATCATTCATTGGTGCCTTCATAGGCGCCGGGCTCCTCACCGGAATGCCCATCTTCTTCGCGCTGCCATTTGCCGTTGCCGATATCTTCGAGCCTCTCCTCCCCGTCCTCATTCTCCGCACCATTGCACCGCGCCTCGGCATCCACCCGCTTGCCGGCAACCTCCTAGCGAAACCATGGTCCCGGTACGCTCTCTTCTGCATCTTCGGTGCCGCACTACCGCCTTTCCTGAGCGGACTCTGGGGCACTTGGATCCTGACGCTAGCTGGCTTCGTTCCACCCACAGCCTTCTTCGCAGCCGTTTTTAGCTGGTGGTTTGGCGCCTTCGTCCTCCTTGCAATTCTTGTCCCCCCTATAGCCAGCGCCCTTTCCGGTTACCTCCACAAGACCGGTCTTGCATGCCACGGCTGGCTCTCCTAACGCCTTCCAGCCGTGAAGCGCTCATGCAAGACACTCCTTGGACAATTACCAGTCTCCTCACCCTGCCTTCACACCTCCCTTCTCGGTCGCCTCATCGCGACCGTTCTCCTCACGGGGTTTTCCCTTTTTTTTCTTCGCGCCTTCCCAACAAACCCAACTCCCCACCTTCAGACCTTTTGTCTTCTCCTTCTCCTCTTTCCTTTAATCGGTCAGGCGCAACTGCTAATCACCCGCCCAATTCTTCTCCTTTTCCTCACATGCATCCTCTTGGGACTCATTAACACGCTCCTAGCGCCCCACTCAACCCCGCAACAACTCTTCTCCCCGATTCGCTACGGCGTCACCCGCTCGGCTGCTTGGGCGTCCCTCTCCTTTGCCTCTGTATTCATCTTGGCGATTACAAGACCCACCGATTTCGCTCGGCTAGTGTCCCGCATCAGTCCCGCAACATGGCCGCTCTCCCTCGCTGCCATTCCCCTGGCTACGTTCCATGCCCTATCCTCGACCTACCGCGACATCATAGCCGCATCCGCTATTCCCCATCGCCCAGGCCCTATCCTCATTCGGTCCAGGGACCGAATAGTCGACGTTGCCGTCTCCCTCTTCGCCTCCTCACTGACACGTAGTTTATACCTCAACCAATCCATAGCTTGCGTACTCGCCGCAAAACAAAACGCTCGCCCCCTTCTTAGTCCGGCACCCATCTTCGCATTTCATGATCTCCTCTTTCTCGCGATCCTCCTCCCCTACGGCACAGCCTTCATCACTCGATGAATCTGCAACTCGGAACATCTACTTTTCCGCCACTCTCGTCCGGCGCATATTGGATAACATTCGACGGCAAAGTGCGCCTTTTGCAGGATTGGCTTCATGCAGTGTCTCAAGCCACCGTTTTCGGCGACCCCGTCTTGCCACGCAATACTCCCCCACTGCCTCCCGCCCTCGATAAGGCCTTCTACTGGGGACCCGAACCCTCCTTCTACTTCTTCCTCGATAACATTTTCGACGAAGTCGCTTTGGCCTTTCGCTTGCGCGGTCTTCCCGAAACCCGTGTCCCAGTTCTTGTCAAAGCCCTGCTCTCCGTCGTAGGACTGAAGGGCTACTTTCAGCAGTCCTCTTACCGATCTCCCCTTGAATTATCTGGAGGAGAGCAGCAAAGACTGTTGGCCGCCCTTGTAATTGCACGTCAACCACCCGTCGTCATTGCCAACGAACCACTCCTCTACGTCGCTCAGGACGACCGGCCTCTGCTTTACTCCCGCATCGCCACCCATTTGATACGCGCCGGATCCATACTCCTACTCTCTTCACACTCTGATGACCTAGACCCTAAACTGTTCCGCGGCACTCTCCACCTCTCAATCGATGCCGTCACCTTGCACCCTCCCAATTTTAATCCCAAAGTCCTGATCCGCTCACACCGATCTCATGCTTCATATAGCCCTTCCCGTCCGCCTGCAGTTCCCGGCCCCACACGCCTCGAACTCTCTCACGCCGAGTGGACCTACCCGGACGGCACGCTTGGCATTTTCGTCGAGTCTTTGAACATCACGGCCGGAACCCTCTATTTCCTCTCTGGACCGAATGGCGCCGGCAAGAGTTCCTTCGTCCGTCTATTAACAGCATCATATCGCGTTCCCGTAACGACAAACTTTCGTTTTGACGGACAACAGGTTAGCAACCCATACAAGAATCTCGTCCGCAGACACCTCCTAACCTTTGCTCATCAAGATCCCAACGTTCACCTCCGCGCCGGCACAGTCGCCGATGTCCTGGGCCCACTTTCCCTCCCAAGTACCATTGTCCATTCATTCGAGCTAGTCGACTTTCTGGAAACCGAAATTCTCGCAACTCCTATTTGGGTCCGCCAAGCCTGCGCTTTTCTACAATCTACATTTCTTGACGCACCACTCTTCTTGCTGGACGAGCCTCTCGATGGGCCGGCATTTCAAATCATCGGTACAGCCGCCATCAGCGTCATACTCCAACAGGTGTCACTCGGCAAGACAGGCGTCATCATTTCACATAATGCCGATCTCGTGAAACAGACAACGCACCTTGCGACACACGTTCCGGTCTCTTTTCTTACTGCAAGAAGAGATCTACCATCGCGTAACTTACTAGTGCAATCATAACCTAATGTTTTATGGATTCCGACATCGCCCGCCTTCGATTTGTTCGGATACTTTCACACCTCGTGTTTATTGCCGCGGCCGCCGCTTTTGCATGGGTATTCTATCATCCTGACACAGACCACCCGCTCGCGCTGCTTCTTCATTGCGGCATTGCGGTTAATCTATGGAGCGCCCTGCAGGCCGCTTTCAGTTTTACCACAACTTGCGGGCACAAGGTCAAGCCTTGGCTGCGCGGCGCGAACCTGACATCAATGGCGGCTATTATGTTTTTCTGCATCCTTGCGATGGCCGCCAAAGAGCACCCATGTCGGCACATATTGTTCGTTCACATCGCGCTTTCGCTATACATTATTTGGGATATTCTAGCCATAAAGTATTACAAAAGCGTTTCTGTATTTTTATATGAGCGATATGTTCTCCTATTCTGGGCAGATTTATCTCTCGTAGTGGTATTCTTTGCTGGCTATATTCCTTTTCTTTATGCCGCAGGCTTTAAGAAAGGCGCGACAATAATGACGCCTGACACGGCTCACATGTTCGCCAATATCTTTGTGTTTACCGTTTTGATTGCCGAACTTCTTGTCTATTTATATGCCGAGTTTTTATTTCGATTATCTAAATCAGATATTCTTCTTTCACCAGAACAGGGCTATCGTCTTTGGGCGCCTAATTATAAAAGCGGCAATGCTATAATTCATGTCGAAAGGCGACATACATTGTCGGTATTAGATTCGTTATCGCTCGATGGGTCCATACTAGATTTTGGATGTGGCGATGGCTATTATGCGCAGTCTATTGCGAGGCCTGCCAATCGCATCATGGCGATCGACCAGTGTAGCCAGATGTTGGAAAACGCCAGAGCAATCTGTTCTGGTTTTAATATTGATTTCTCTTTAGGCAGTGTAGATCGTTTGCGTGGGATTCCCGACGGCTCGTTTGATGGAGTTTTCGCTGCTCTTGTAATCGATCACTTGCGGGACGGAGAGCTTGAACTGTTTGTCTCCGAATGCGGGAGAATTCTTCGCTCAGGTGGTTGGATTTATCTGAGTGATGTAAATGCTTATTACGAGCAATCCATTCACCCATACGCGCGTTTTGTCGACGCAAAAGGCTACGTTCGTAAGATTGTTGTGTACCCTCATTCGATTTCGTCGGTGCTCGGCGCTCTTTCGCGTTCGGGATTTCCATCGATTGATCTTACTGAGGTACCCGTAACCGAGGAAGACCTATGCGCATGGCCAGATCTTCGTGATGAAATCTCTGTTGGTTTCTCACTGATTTCTTCATATTTAGGGGTTAAGCCTTAAAGAGTGTTCCGCGGGCCTGCCGTCAGTCCCTGATTTTCGTCACTCTGCCCCAAGCAATCTTTTCCGTGAGTTAGTGAGTCCTCGGGGGCGCGCCACCCCTCCCTTTTTCTATGAGGAGGACGTTTTGTCACTTTACACTTTTTCGGGGGTCTCCAGAGGCCAAAAACGGGCTTTTCGGAGGCCGATAACGTACGCTGTTTTTCGCACATTTGATGGGGCTGGTCTGGGTTGATACAACCGGGACAGCGACAATGGAGACAGAAGAGAGGCGGAGCGAGGAACAGGAGCCGGCCGGGGGATCCGGGCTGG
>JADLBR010000500.1 GCA_020847615.1 Verrucomicrobiia bacterium | reverse complement strand
GGCGTCGGCTCAAGAGGACGACAAAGGTCAGCATCCGGCCGGAGAAGGGCGAGCTGAGGGAGGACGGCAAACCGGCGACGCCGGCGGACAAGCGGCGTCAGGCGATGGAGGTCTGCCTGGCGATCGAGCGCGCCGAGAACATGGCCCGGCAGGGCACGCTGACCGAGCAGGCGGTGCGGCGCATCCTTAGCGAGACGCTGGAGCGCACCACCGGCCACGGGCTGCGGGCGGTCTCCTGCGAGAGGTGGCTGCGGGACTGGCTGGAGGAGAAGCGCCGGGTGCGGAGCGCGGGCACCGTGGAGCGCTACGGCTACGTGATCGAGGGGTTCCTGGCGGGCCTGGGCAAGCGGGCGGCGCTGCCGCTGGAGGCGATCACCGCCAGGGACGTGCTGGACTACCGCGACGGGCTGCTGAGGTCTGGGCGGTCGCGGGGCACCGCGAAGCTCAACATCGTCAACCTGAGCGTGGCGTTCAACGCCGCCAGGCGCCGGCAGCTGATCCCCTTCAACCCCTGCGAGGCGGTGGAGCACCTGCGCGCCGAGCCGGCCAGGCGCAAGGACTTCAGCCCGGAACAGGTGGCGGCGCTGGTGTCCGCCGCCGAAGGGGACTGGCGCGGGGCGATCCTGTGCGGCTTTTACACCGGGGCGCGGCTGGGGGACATCGTCGCGCTGAGGTGGGAGAACATCGACCTGGAGAGGCGCGCGATCCGGTTCGTGCCGGAGAAGACCGCCGCGAGCGGCAGGGCGGTGGTGGTGCCCCTGCACCCCGACCTCGAGGCCGAACTCCTGAAGGCCCCCGGCGTCGGGAAGGCCCCGGTGTTCCCCGGCCTGCACGGCCGCAAGACATCGGGCCTCGGGGCCGAGTTCGCGGCGATCATGGAGAGGGCCGGCATCCGGCGCGGATTCTCGCGCCACGGCGAGGGGGGACGGCGGGTGTACGAGCTCTCCTTCCATTCGCTGCGGCACGCCTTCGTCTCGGCGCTGGCCAACGCGGGCGTCTCGCCCGACATGCGCCAGGCCCTGGCCGGGCACTCCACCGCGGCGATGAGCGAGAACTACACCCACCGCGGGCTCGACCCGCTCCGGGCCGCGATCGCGCTGCTGCCGCCGGTGACCGGGGGCGGAATCGGATTGCCGGGGGAGGCCATGGCGGGCGAGCATGGGCGACCATGAAGATCGACCGCGCGCCCATCGACCCCAGTCAGATCGCGGAGGCCAAGCGCCTCTACAGGGAGGCCGAGGATGCGGCCAAGAGCGCCGTGGTCGCGGTGGCCCATGCCGTGCGGGTGGCCCACAAGTGCGGTACGGTCCTGCGGGCCATCCGGGCCAATTATCCGGAGATCCGAGGAGGGGACAAGACGGGCAAGATCGGGTCGAATCGGGCAAAACGGACACATGTGAAATCTATTCTGCCCTGGGAGCGTTTTGTCGAAGAGGTGCTGGGTTTCCACCCCAGGACCTGCCGGCGCTACATGCGCCTGGCGGAGATCCCGCTGGCCGAGTTCCGGCGCGTCAAGACGATCCGCCAGGCCTATCTGCTCAGCGGCGTCATGCCCGACCCCGCGCCCAGGGAACCGACCCGGGAGAAGACCCGGCGCCCGCGCCATCTCCAGCAGCTGGCGAAACTCACGCGCTATTTCGAGGCGATGAGTTCCTCGGCACCCCCGGAAAAGTGGGATCCCGCCGTCCGCCGGGCCCTGAAGGAACAGATGAGGCCCCTTGTCGAGATCTACAACAGGCTCGGCGGAAAGGCCCAGGGGCCACGCTAGCGGTTGACATGCCCCATAGGGCATGAAACAAGAATACAGTCCGCAAGACACCCGTGACATTCGAATCGGTCCCCCGAAGGCCGCGCACCTAAACGACATCGGCCCGGAATTCGTGGACCACCAGGGGCTGACCCGGATGTTCGCGATCCGGCGAAGCCACGCCTACCTCCTGGTGGCGCAGGGGGCCATCAGGAGCGTCTGCATCCGGAAGCCGGGCGCGGTCAAGGGCCGGCGGCTCTTCGATGTCCAGAGCGTGCGGGACTTCCTCGCCAGGCAGATGAAGGGGGGCGCGCAGTGAGCGCCGTCGCCGCCCGCGGAATCCCGGGCGCCACGCTGCGGAAGCTGCAATCGCCACCGCCGGTCGGGTCGCGGCACGCCCACGCGCGGGACGTGTCCTTCGCGCTGGTCGGGGCGGGTTGGGACGAACCATCGGTATTTGCCCTTATGCGCCCCCTCTATGATCGGGACAGCTTCCCCGACGGCGAGCTGCGGTCGATCATCCGGGGCGCGGTGCGCCGACGGCCAAGCCCGGCGAAGGCACGCGCGCCGCAACAGAAACCGCCCGCGCCCCGACAAGCGCCCGAGCTGCGCAAGCCCTCGGATTCCGATCTGGGGCGCATCTCCGGAGTGAGGGGAATCGGGATCGGGGGCGTGCGGCTGTGCGCCGAGCGGGGATTGCTGTGGCGCGCCGAAGTCTGCGGGCACGCATCGTGGGCCGTGGCCGACGCGACCCGGCGGGGCATGCAGGCCAGGCGGCTGGACGGC
>JADLBR010000499.1 GCA_020847615.1 Verrucomicrobiia bacterium | reverse complement strand
CTTGCCGGCGGATTCGTTGGGCCCGACCAGCCCTTCTTCGTTCCGAGAAGAAAAAGCCGCTGGCGATCTTGGGGAACGCCGTAGTTTCTTGCGTTCAACCCCTTCCAGGGAATCCGGACTCGATAGCCAATCTCATCAAAGGCCCCGATCAAGTCATCCAGAAAGGCGCGATGTCTGCCAATGGTCAGCCCTTTGACGTTTTCAAATACAAAGGCTCGCGCGCCCAATTCGCCCACAAGCCTCACGAACTCCTTGACCAGTTGATTACGCGGATACACCAGCATACGGTGTCCGATCAAAGAGAATCCCTGACACGGAGGGCCGCCAAACACGACATCCACAGTCCTCCGACCGATCCGCGCCACTTCGCGCACAGCGTCGCCGCTCAAACCGATGATCGACCGGGCGATGACGGCGGTTTTCGGAAAGTTAAAATGATGCACCGCGGCATGAATCGGATCAATTTCCACAGCGGCCGCAATGTCGAAACCGGCCTGTTCGAAGCCTAACGACATGCCGCCAGCCCCGGCGAATAAATCGATCCCTATCGGTCGCCTGTCCATTCAGAGAATCTTGACGTGCCTCGCAACTGCCTCCGTCGCGGTCCGTTGGCACCACCGCAGAATATTGGCAGACGAACCGACCTTTCTCAAGGCATTCGCGTTTGGAGGCACGCCCGTAAGCGGGCCGCCGGACGCGCGCGCGCCGCGAAGGCCGCCGCCGGGGGTCCACGGTCTGGCGCCCGCGCGCACGATCTTTCAGGCCCCGACCTTGCCGGCGGGCGCGAGGTACAGCGTGAACTCCTCCTCGCCATCGGCGCGCAGCAATGCGTCCATCTGCTCCTGGTGGTACGCCGCGACGGCGCAGGTGCCCGCGCCGATCGCCTCGCACGCAAGGTATAGATTCTGGCAGGCGTGGCCGGCATCCATCGGGATGACGCGGTGTGCGGCGAGGCCATAGCGCCACTCCATCCGCCGCGGGATCGTCGCCCAGATAAAGACGGCCGCGGCCTCGCCCACGAAGGTCTGCCCCAGACACGCGCGGGCCAGCCGCTTTCCCAGGTCGCCCGCGAGATATTCGGTCACCAGCGCGTGGCGCGATGGCAGGTATCGGTACAGGCCCGCTTCGACGCCGGTCACCCTCAGCGCGGCGACGTAGGTCTCCAGCGCATGCCGCGCGCCGGCCGAGGGCACGGTGCGCAGCATGGGCTGCCTGCGGTCGGGATCGCGGACGCCCTGGGTCGCCCAGAGCAGGAAAGAAAGCTCTTCGATCGACAGGGGCGCGGGAAGGAAGCGCCGCTGGCTGCGGCGCCGGGCGATGGCCGCGCGCAGATCCAGGTCCTTGCCAAAGGGCAGTGCGCCCGGGTCGGGCAGCGGCATCGGTTCGACGCCGGGTGGCACCGGTTTCTCGATCGGCGGCTGCGGCACGCCGCGCGCCTGATCGGTGGCGGAGAAGTCGATCCGCAACCGGATCGAGTCCTTCAGGAATTCGCGGTTGCCGGGGATGTCCATGCGAGCCCGTCAGTCGAGGGGAACGCGCGCCGCCGCGCGCACCCGCACCGGCCCGATGAGTCCGGAGGGCAGCAGCGGGTCGTTCTTGGAATAGACCTCCTTGCGCGTGCAGAACGCGATCCGCCCCGAGGGCCGCGGCGTGCCCTGCACCAGCCACTCGGGCCACGCCTTCGGCAGCGATGTCCCCTTGCCGGCCGGCTGCCACTCGATGTCGTCGGGCAGCCCCGCGTCACCGATCATCCGGTTGGGCCAGAGGTTGGTCACGCGCACCTCGATCGCGTTGCTCCCGGGTCGCGCGATCCCATCGACGCAAACCCGGAACGGCGGCTTCCAGAGCGTCGGCAGATCCCTGCCATTCAGGCGCACCCTCGCGATGACCGCGACTTCGCCCAGGTCGAGGTGCAGTTCGCGACCCTTGCCAAATAGCGCGTCGGGCAGATCGAACTCCGTCTGGTACGTGGCGGTCCCCGAGAAGAAGCGGATGCCGGGATCCTTGTGCTCGGGCCACGAGATGAGCTTTTCAAACGTGGCGCCCGCGGGCGCGCCGAGGTGGGGCGGGAACGTGACACGCCAAGGCCCGGCGAGGGCGACCGCCTCGGGCAGATCGTCCGCCTTGAGGGATACCCTCTTGCCATCCGAGAGTTTCGCGATGCCGCCCTCGCGATCCCAGATTCGGGCGAGGAGTCCACCGCCCTGGCCGCGCTCCACCTCCACCGGGGGCGGCTCGTTGGAGGGGATCGGCTTGGCGTTGGCGAGGACGGCGATCTCGTCGGCCCCGAGCGCGCGATCGAAGAGCATCGGCGCGGATCGCTCGCCGCGGAAGGCCGGCCCTTTCTCCGCGATCACGGCGTGGACGGCGTGCGGGCCTTTGGCCCCAGAGCGGGCCTCCCGGCCATTCACATACAGCGTCGGCACCCCCTCGCGATACACGAGGGCCAGGTGCGCCCGCTCCGGCAGCTGGACCGGGCACGTCACGACCGCGGGCGCATAGCGCGCCGAATGCTCGAATACCACGATCCCGTTGCGCCCCGCCGCGATGCCCGCGCCCGCGTGGCCATCGCCGAATTCCTTTTGCCCCTGCGGCGCGAACACCGCCCAGTTCTGGCCCTGGAACGCCACCGCGTCCTTGCGCTCCGCGGGCAGCGGGATATCCGCGTCCGGCCTGACCCACAGCGCCAGCGTGAACGTGCCCTCCGCGCTCGCCAGACCGGCGGGCGGAACAGGCGCCTCCGCACCCTTGGCCCGCCCGCGCGCCGCGACTTCGACCGCATGCCGCGGCGGCAGCGGTTCCCGGAACACCACGAACACCGAGCCGTTGGGATCCATGCGCAGCGGCACCCGCACCCGATCCTCGCCGACCGCCCCGAATACCCCCGGGCGCGCGATGGCGCCGGTCGCCGGGTCCCACAGCTCCGGCGCCCTGGCCCCGGCGCGGAAGGTCGCCTCGATCTCGGCCACCCGGCCCCGCTGGTTGGAGAGGAAGTAGATCTCCGCCCCCCCGGCACGCCGGTGGACATACAGGATCTCGTCGTCTTTTTCCGATGACGTGAATTCGAAGTCCGGTGCGATTTTGAGGCGCGCGAACACCTGCTCGAACGAGGCGCCTCCGAAGAGCCGGCCCGCGCCGATCGCGCGGTCGATCTCCGGGGCGTCCCCCTTGCCCCAGATGGCCTCGGCGCACCGCGCGACGACCGCGTCGCCCTCGCCCCGGTCGCGGAGGCTGGGGGATTGGGTGAACCTGCGGGGGGCCACGATGGTCGCGCCGGCCTCCGCGAGATCGCGGATCTTCTGCGCGGCGGCGGGGCGCATCGTCGGCAGGTCGGGCAGGAGCAACACGCGGTAATCGGTGCCGGAGGGTAACGCGATCCGCCCGCCCTCCACGCGCGCCCCCATGATCGCCGCGACATCGCAGCCATCGAAGTCGTATCCCCCCGGAAGGACGGGCCTCAGTTCGTCGCGCCACGCGATGCGGTTGGGCACGTCCTCGCCCACGAACCACAGCACGTCGGCGACCGATCTGCCCTGCCGCAGCATGTGGTTGCAGCGCGCGAGGTACCCCATCCACGCGTCGCAGGCCTCCCACCAGGTGTTGGCGCGATTGAAGTTCAGCCCCCAGAAGAAGAAGGTGAACCCGGGGCCGACGGCGGGATACGGCTGGTGCGCGAAGGTGTGGAACACGAACTGGTTGACGCCGGCGCAGAAGGCCCGATCGCCCTCGGCCTTGAGGCTGAAGGGGTGATTCTGCCAGCGCGCGGCGCCGGGGCTCGCGGTATAGGATTCGGAGGCGACGATGGGCTTGCCCGTCACGTGCGCGATCGAGGAGGCGACCTTGTTGTCCACGCGCACGCCCTGGCCGGGCCCGCTGTCGATCCAGAACTCGCCCATGGTCACATCGCTGTTGCGGATGTAGGCGACGTCGTAGAGATACTGCTGGCGGCCCGTGGACTCGCCCACGTAGGTGACGCCCTTGTCGCGCAGGTATCGCCCGGCCTGCGAGAAGTACGACTCGGAGAACTGGTCCGCGAGGAACCGCCGCCAGTCCCAGAGGGCTCGCTCGGTGACGTCGGCCCCATCGACGATCCAGCCCTCCAGGAGCGCCGGCATGAAGGGGAGCAGGTCGTAGCCGAGGCGCTCGCGGAAGCGCCCCTCGAATCCCGCGGTCCAGTTCTGGATGCCGCACTCCCAGCTGTCTATCTCGACCGCCGCGAAGGTCTTGCCCACGGCGGCGCCCGCGCGCTCGAGCAGTTTGCCGACGTACTGGTCCAGGTGGAAACGGATGGCCCCCGGGTCCAGTTTGTCGCACTCGAGCCCCCGGCCCTCCTCGGTGGCGGGGGACACGTAGTGCCCATTGCTGGTGAAACCGACCCTCAAAATGCGCCATCGCCCCGCGGGCACCTCCCACTTCAATCGCCCGTCGGGGGACATCTGCCCGGTGATCACCCGCACCGCGTCCTTCGCCACGACGAGTTCTTTGCCCAGCGGGCGATTCCGGTCGGGCCCGGGGTAGTCCCGGTGATGTCGCGCCTCGGCGCCGTGCCCGCGGCTGCGCAAGAGCCCCGCCTTGGCCTCCGCAAAGTGCACTTTGGCCGCGCCGCTCAGCGCCAGTTCGCCGATCTGCACGGGCACTGGGTTCCTGAACGCCACGCGGAAGACCTTGCCCGTCGTCTCGGCGAACGCCGCGGTGGCCTCACCCCCGTGCTGGAAATCCCAGTTCGCGGTGAACGCGCCCACGGGGCGGAACTTCTCCCCGTCGTCGGAGACCTCGAGCCGCATCGGGAACTCCTCCTCCCAGCGATGGGGATCGAAGTTGCGCACAGTCAGCGAACGCACCGTGCGCGGCCCATCGAACACAAACTCGATCGCGCTCTCGCCCGCGGCCACGGGAAAGACCGCGCGCGTCTTGTCGTCGCCATCCGCCAACTTCTTCAGCTCCGCGCCCCCGATCGATCCCCGCAGCGCCGCGCCCCCGAGCCGATCCCCCTCGGGCACCGGGAATGCCACGACCGCGATGTCCCGGTAGAAGCCCTCCTTCGTCTCCGGTTGCGCGAGCATCGCATCGAACGCCGCCGGGCCCACGGCATCGGTCGCGGTCCAAGCCAGCTCCTTCATCGACTTCTCCGGCGTGATCCACGGCCCGCCGCTCTGGGAGAAACCATCGCAGTTGTGCACGCCAAACTTCAGGCCCAGGCGCTCCGCCTCCTTGACCGTGTGGTCCATCATCTCCAGCCACTTCGGCTGCATGAAGCGCACGTCGCCCTCGGGCATCCGCCCGCCGCAGTTGAAGAGATAGCAGCCGCCCAGCCCCGCCCGCTTGATCGATTCCAGGTCGCCGGTGATCCCCTCCTTCGTGATCGTCCCGTTGAGCCAGTGCCACCACGTCAGCGGCCTCGCCTCCGCGGGCGGTTCCCGGAACCCCTCCTCCAACGACGCGCGCCCCGTCATCGGGACAAGGAACGGCGCGGTCAGGCACGTTGCGACCAAAAGAAAAAGGCGGGTCGGTGTGGCGGGATCGATGCGTATCATAGTATGAGGTATTAGGGGCGATTCTTGCTGATAATTCTGGGCCCTGCGCTTGCGCGAAGTCGATTGAAAATAACCCGCGTATTGCGGCGGTCACGCACCCCGAGGAACGCCTGAAGGCGTCACTACGAACCTTTTCCCGCGCTCGTAGTGCCGCGTTCACGCGGCAACCCGCGATTCCCCCGGAACGCCTGAAGGCGTCACTACGAACCTTTTCCCGCGCTCGTAGTGCCGCGTTCACGCGGCAGTCCTCACAAGTCCGCACGGTCCCAGCCCCTGCCATAATCACCGATGGGATACTCCCGCCAACGGCGCTCCGCCTCGGCCCACCCCACGCGCGACAAATACTCCGATGCGCTCGACCACGGCCAATCCGTCCAGCGCTCAACATAGCCGTGGCGGATCGGGTTGTGGTGCACGTAGTTCAGCGTCGCCAGAAAGTGCCGCTCCGAGCGCATCGCCCGATCGGCCGCGCGGAAGAAGACCTTGCGGCCCCGCGTCCCCTCCTCCCGATTCCATGCGCATGCGCTGCGACCATGCAATCGGCCCAACGCGCCCACCAGATCCGCCAGCGCACTGACCTCGACCAGCACGTGATAGTGGTTTGGCAGCACGCACCAGGCGAACGCATGCCCTCCGCCTTCGGCCACGGCCCGCAACAGTCCGTCCGCAAAGTTCTCCATTCGCTCGATGGAGTGCCCGATGTGCGCCCGGTGCTCAAAACAGGCCCCCGCTATATGAAAGCGCCCCCGGTTCGTGAAACTCCCGTGCGGCGGCGCATGCCATGGCCAATGACGAGCCTTTCGCAACGCCAGCGCCTCCGCCCGTTCTTCGGAGGACATGCCTCGCCACCGGTATCCCCTGTCCCGCACGCGCCAACCCTGCCATCTGGCCGCCAATAACGAAGCCAAAACGCCTGAAGGCGTCACTACGAACCACTTCCCCCGCGCTCGT
>JADLBR010000498.1 GCA_020847615.1 Verrucomicrobiia bacterium | reverse complement strand
TACCGTGTCACGGCCGACATCGCGACGGTCGAGAGATCGGACTACATGCGGTTTAATGATCTGTGCCAGCTCTTCTTTCGCGCGCAGGAGAATGTCGGCGGCGACGTGGCGGGCAAGATCCGCGAGGTCGCGGCATCGTTCCGCTTTGGCAATGGACTGACGTTGCGCGCGCCGGCGCCGGGCGGGCCGGGGGTGGTTGCATGCGACTTCAGCAGCGCGCCAGCCAGGCGGGGCACGTGCCTCGGTGGCGAGGCAGTGCGGTATGAGTTCGGCGGGCTCCCGGAACTGCACGGGGTGCCCCATGTGACCCTCGCCGCGGAAATCGTGGCCAGGGAGGATGGCCTCACGCCAACCGCCAGGCCGCATGATGGGGCGCTGACGGCGGCGACGCCGCACTGGCCGGCGGACGATCCCGGCATCAGGGCCCTCGCCCAAGAGATCATCGCCGGAGAGCGGGGTCGCGAGGAGCAGGTGGATGCGCTCCTCCGTTGGCTGGCGCCCGGTGGGAACATCAAGTCCGGTGGCCCCGTCCGTGGCTCGCGCTGGGGCGTGAAAAGGGTGCTCGAGCAGAAGTTCGGGAATTGCTGGGATGCGTCGGATTGCTTCGTGACGTTCTGCCGCGCGCTGAAGATCCCGTGCCGCCAGGTCGGGGGCTGGCTCTACGGCGCCGATGGACACATCTGGGCCGAGGTCCTCATCGACGGCAAGGGTTGGCTTCAAGTGGACCCCACGGGTGGCGGCCGACTCCGGTGCGGGATCTACCACATCGCGTACTTCGTGACCGAGGACGGCGAGATGCCCATCCTCTACGTCTCGATGCCCCGCATCGAGATCCTGAGGATCGATTAGGGTCTTTCGGGGCCGGGCGTCGCGAGAGACGTGCCCGGCGCCGTCTCTTTGCGGCCGATGCGCGGCTGTCGCGGGGAGGCAAGGGATTGTCGCAAAAGGGAAGGTGTTTTCATGTGCCCCGGGCGCCCGCGGGGAGTAGGTTCTCACACGCGACACCCGAAGGAGACATCGCGGTGAAAGAGACTGTCACGACGTTCGGGACTGATGGGCGATGGCGCTGGTGGCTGTGCGGGCTGCTGTTTGGCGCGACGGCACTGAGCTTCCTGGACCGGCAGGTCCTCTCGGTGCTGGCCCCCGTGGTCACGAAGCAACTCGGGATGGACAATGTCGCGTACTCGCACGTCACGACGGCATTCCTCCTGAGCTACGCGGTGATGTTCCTGGTGGGCGGGCGGCTGATGGACGTGCTGGGGACGCGGTTGGGCATGGCGTTATCGGTGGGGCTTTGGTCGGTGGCGAGCGCGGCGCACGCGGCGGTGCAGGGCGCCGGGCAGCTGGGTTTCTGCCGCTTCCTGCTGGGCGTGGGCGAGGGCGGGTGCTTCCCGGGCGCGGCGAAGGGTGTCGCCGAGTGGTTCCCGCAGCGCGAGCGCGCGATGGCGATGGGCATCGCGATCGGCGGGGCGAGCCTGGGCGCCGTCGTGGCGCCGCCGATGACCGTCTGGCTGTCCGAAATGCTCGGGTGGCGGGGCGTCTTCCTGACCACGGGCCTGATCGGCGCCGCGTGGGTGATCGCCTGGTGGGTGATGTCGAAGGGGATCGGCGCCGCGGTCTCGCTTGCGGGCGAAGCCGCGCATGGCCCGCGAGCGGGTGCGCGCGACACGGGTGCGATGCCGGATCGCCCGCGGTTGCTCTCGCTGCTGGGGCGGCTCGATGTCTGGGGATTCGCGGTCGTGCGGTTCATCGTGGATCCGGTGTTCTATTTCTACATGTTCTGGATCCCGAAGTACCTCAGCGAGGAGCGCGGGATCTCGCAGCAGGCGATCGGGGCGCTGAGCTGGATCCCGTTCTTGGCGCTGGGTGTCTCGAACGTCGCGGGTGGCTGGCTGTCGGACCGCATGGTGCGCGGCGGCTTCTCCGCGCAGGTCGCGCGCAAGTGGATCATGGCGGCGGCGGCGCTGTTGACCGTGGCGTCCGGTTTCGCCGGGCGTGTCGCGGGACTGGAGACGGCCCTCGCGATGATGTCGCTGCTGATGTTCGCGCACGGCTTCTGGGTCACCAATTACGTGACGCTCATCGGCGACCGCTTCCCCAAGGGAGCCGTGGGCACGGTCATGGGCTTCTCCGGCGCGATCGGCGCCCTCGGCGGCATGCTCGCCAACACCGCCATAGGCCTCGTGGTGGACCGATTCTCTTACGGGCCGGTGTGGGTCGCCTCCGGGCTGATGTACCCCGCCGCCTTCGTGGTCTTGCTGCTGGCGGTCCGGGGGGCGAAAGAAAGCCATGCCTGACTCGAAAATTGCCGCAGCGCATCCCGTAGCCGAACGCGATTCATGTAGCCGAACGCGTGAGCGTTTGGCCGCCAAGGCCTCACGGCCTCGGCTACATTTTCTACCCCGGTGGTCCGGCGGCTGCCGGATGGCATCCGGCCGGCAACTCCGAAGATCATGAGCGAGGAGCAACCATGAGACTCCGCAACGTTACCCTGGAGATGAGCCCGAAGCCGTTCCGCGTGATGCGCGAGGACGCGATGGCGGAGGTCTGCCGCGAGATCTT
>JADLBR010000588.1 GCA_020847615.1 Verrucomicrobiia bacterium | reverse complement strand
TCGCCGGCGAACTTGTAGGCGTTCATGAAGCGCCCATAGGGGTGGAGGACGAAGGCGTCCTCGGGAGCGAACTCGTTTTCCAGTTTCGCGTTGAGGCGCCCGCGGAGGAAGGCGACCTCGCTGAGCGTGTCGCCGCGCCCGTGGAACCAGAAGTCGAGGCGGTGTTTCTTGAGCGCGCCGGGGCGGTAGGATTTAGGCACGACGAGGCCGTACGGCTGGACCGAGCCGTCGAGGCGGGACGCGTAGCCGCGGACGGTGAGTCCGGTGGCGGTGGTCCACTCGGGCTTGCCGCGCGCGAGCTGTGCCGCCCGCTCCATGCCGAGTTTCAGGAGGTCCTTGGCGTAACCGAACTCCTCGGGCTTGTGGAACATCTCGTCGGCGAGGGTGAACGCGACCGCCTTGTGGAAGACCTCGATGTCGGGGATCAGTTCCAGCATCTTGGGGCTGGTGCGGAGGCGCGAGCGGAGGGAGTCGATCTCGCGGCCGAGCTGGGCGAGTCCGCCTTCGAGGTCGGAGCGGACCGCGGCGGGGATCTCGATGCCCTTGGGGGGGTATTGCTTCGGGGTGGCGGATCTCGCTTCGGCGGCGGGGGCGGTGAAGGGGGAGAGGGAGACGAAGAGGAAGAGAACGGAGGGAGAGAACGATAGGGGGCGGTTCATAGCTCGCGGGGATCGTAGCGAGCGCCGGGAGGCATGGGCGATGAAAATCCTGGGGTCACGGCGGCCGGGTGGCCGCGCGCGCCCGCAAGTGGCTGGGGCTCACCCGCGTCTGGTTCGGGTGTGGCCACCGCTCTTCATTCGGCCAAACGCTGGGCGCGTTCGGCCGCGCGCGCGAAAACCCTTACGGCTTTTCGCCGGGTTTCAGCTCGCGGACCTTGATGTTGCGCCAGCGGACGGAATAGGGGCCCTCGCCCTTCTTGATGCCGTGGACCTGGAGGCCGAAGAAGCCCTTGGCCGTGGTAGCGTCGCGGAAGTCGGTGATCTGGGCGCCGTTGATAAATGTCTGGATGTGGTCGCCCTGGGCGATGACGCGGTACTGGTTCCAGTCGTCGATCTTGTAGACTCTCTTGGCCGTCGCGGTGGCCTTCTCGACATCGGCGGGGGTTTCCTCCTTGGGGGCCTTGCCGCTATCGAGCCAGCGGCCGCGGCGCGCCTCGTCGTACACGCGTCCGGCGCTGCCATTGGAGGCGATCTCGACCTGGTAGCCGAAGACGCGTCCGGCGGGGTGCTTGCGCTTTTTGCCCTCGATCTCGACCTCGGTGTCCTGGTCGTAGGACTCGCTGCGGAATTGCACGCCGGAGTTCAGCGCGGGGTCGCACTTGACCTCGAACTCCAGCACGAAGTCGCCGTAGGTCTTCTTGGTGCAGAGGAAGGTGTTGGGGCTGCCGTCGGTGGTCGTGCCGACGATGGTGCCGTCCTCGATCCTGTAGGTGGCGGTGCCGCTCTTGATTTCCCAGCCGTCGAGGCTCTTGCCGTCGAAGAGGGGGACCATGTCGGCGGCGGTGACCACGGTGGCGGCGAACGCGAGGGCCGAGATCGCGAAGAGGGGATGGACGGGATGTCTCATGAGGTGCTCCTTTTTGGGTTCGGGAAAGCATAACGGGTTGGCGCGCGGAGCCAAGCACGGATGTGTGGCATTTGCGGCGGCGCCGCGGTAGGTTGCCGGCATGAGGATTCCTGCGCGCGGTTGGCTGGTGGTGGGCTGGTTGGCGGCGGCGGGGTTCGGCGTGGGCGCCCGGCTCTGGGCCGAGCCCGCGGGGGTTGAGTCCGGGGTTGAGCAAGAGAAGCCCAAGCTGGACGTCCAGTTCGTGCCGACGCCGCAATCGGTGGTGGACAGGATGCTGTCGATGGCCGAGGTGAAGGCCGGCGATGTCCTGTACGATCTGGGATGCGGGGATGGGCGGATCGTCGTCACCGCGGCCAGGCGCTACGGGATCAAGGCGATGGGTTTTGATCTGGATCCCAGGCGCGTGGCGGAGTCCATCGCCAATGTGAAGTCCAACAACGTGGAGCATCTCGTCACGATCAAGCAGGCCGATGTTTTCACGGTGGACCTGACCCCGGCGAGCGTGGTGACGCTCTACCTGCTGCCCTCGCTGAACGTGAGGCTGATGCCACAGTTGGAGAAACTGAAGCCGGGCTCGAGGATCGTGTCCCACGATTTTGACATGAAGGGGGCCAGGCCCGTCCAGACGGAGACCGTGGCGG
>JADLBR010000581.1 GCA_020847615.1 Verrucomicrobiia bacterium | reverse complement strand
GGGCAATTCCGCCGCCTACGGCTACGGTGGAGGGTCGTATTACGGCACCCTGAACAACTGCACCCTGTCGGGCAATTCCGCCGCCTACGGCTACGGTGGAGGGTCGTATTACGGCACCCTGAACAACTGCATTATCTTCTATAATTTAGCTCCCAGTGGGCCCAACTTTTCTTCTGGCACATTAAACTATTGCTGCACGACGCCGGCACCCGGCGGGACAGGGAACATCACCAACGAGCCAGGCCTTATCTCAATGGAGCACATTGCGGCGGATTCCGCCTGCATTGGAAAGGCAAGTGGCGCGTATAGTTCGGGACTGGACATCGACGGTGAAGCTTGGCGGGTCCAGCCTTCGATCGGCTGCGATGAGCCGTATCCTGCCTCCGCCACAGGTGCCGTGTCCGTGGCAATCGATGCGGTGTATACAAACTTTGCGGCAGGCTTTGAAGCATCGTTCACGGCTCTGATCGATGGCGGCGTCACCAGCAACGCGTGGGACTTCGGAGACGGCGGCGGCGCCAGGAACCGGCTGTACGCGAGTCACACGTGGGCGACGACCGGGACCTACGCCGTGGTCTTGCTGGCGTGGAATGCGGATCATCCCTCTGGCGCAGCCTGCACCACAACCGTTTCCGTGGTGGAGCGGCCGACTTACTACGTCAATGTTCTCAACCCATCCCCAGTGTATCCATACAACAGTTGGGAGACGGCGGCCACGAACATCCAAGACGCCATCACCGCAGCGGGGATCCCCGGCCCACGGCTGGTGATGGTGACCAATGGCGACTACAATGCCGGCGGCGCGCTCGTGTCGGGAGTGGATACCACCAACCGGATCGCACTGACCGATGCAGTGACGCTCACCAGTGTCAACGGTCCGGCTGTGACGACCATCAAAGGGAAAGGACCTGTCGGTAGCGCGGCGATGCGGTGCGCCTACGTGGGATCGAACTGCGTCCTTGCGGGATTCACGTTGACCAATGGAGCGACAACTCGACACGGGGGTGGGGTCTATTGCGAAAATGGGGGCCTGGTGTCCAACTGTACCCTTTCGGGCAATTCTGCAGCCAACTACGGCGGTGGTTCCTACAATGGCACACTCAACAACTGCACCCTGTCGGGTAATTCCGCCATCTCTGGCGGCGGATCCTACCGCGGTACGCTGAACAATTGCACCCTCGCGGGCAATTCTGCCATATCTTATGGCGGCGGGTCCTCTGACGGCACCCTGAACAACTGCACCCTGTCGGGCAATTCCGCCAGCAGCGGTGGCGGCGGGTCCTACAACAGTACCCTAAACAACTGTACCCTGTCGGGCAATTCTTCAGCCAACTCCGGCGGTGGCGGGTCCTACGCCGCTACGTTGAACAATTGCATTGTTTACTACAATACGGCTCCCACCGACCCGAACTATTCCTATGGTACATTACGATATTGCTGCACATCGCCGTCACCTGTTGGGGGGACCGGGAACATCACCAACGACCCGGGTCTGGTCTCGGTGGGGCACATCGCGGTGGATTCTCCATGCGTGGGGAAAGGCAGCACCAACTACATTTCTGGGATGGACATTGACGGTGAGGCCTGGCGCACACAACCCGCGATTGGTTGCGATGAGCCGTATTCCTCATCCGTCACGGGCCCCGTGTCCGTGGCGATCAGCACTGTCTTCACAGAGTTCGCCGTTGGCTACGACGCCACGTTCACGGCGCTGATCGGCGGCGCCGTCGCGAGCAGCGCGTGGGACTTCGGGGACGGCATGGGCGCCAGGAACCGTCTGTACGCGAGTCACGCATGGTCGGCGACCGGGACTTACGCCGTGGTCCTGACGGCATGGAATGCGGATCATCCCTCTGGGGTGGTCTGCACGACAATGGTGTCGGTGGTCGAGCAACCGATTTATTATGTTAACCTTTCCAACCCATCCCCGGCGTATCCATACACCAGTTGGGCAACGGCGGCCACGAACATCCAAGACGCCGTCACCGCAGAGGGGTTTCCCGGCCCACGGCTGGTCATGGTGACCAATGGCGTATACGAGACCGGCGGTGCCGTCGCGTCTGGGTCCATGATTAACCGGATCGCGTTGACTAACGCAGTCTCAGTGAGGAGTGTCAACGGCCCGGATGTGACGATCATCCGGGGGCAAGGACCTGCTGGCCCCGGGGCAATGCGGTGCGCCTACGTGGGTACAAACTGCGTGCTCGCGGGGTTTACGCTGACCGGTGGGGCGACACTCACAAACTCCAGTTATAACAGTGAGCGCAACGGCGGCGGAGTCTATTGCGAAAATGGGTGTCTAGTGTCTAAATGCATCCTGTCGAGCAATGCTGCAGCCAACCGCGGCGGAGGCGCCTACCAAGGCGACCTCAAGAACTGCACCCTGCTGGACAATTCCGCCAACTCTGGCGGTGGGGCCTACGGCAGCAGGCTGAACAACTGTAGGCTGTCGGGCAATTCAGCCGCCAACTGCGGTGGAGGTTCGTACTATGGCGCGCTGAACAACTGTACCCTGTCGGGCAATTCAGCCGCAACCAACGGCGGAGGTGCGTACTATGGTGCGCTGAACAACTGTACCCTGTCGGGCAATTCCGCCGGCACCAACGGCGGAGGTTCCTGCTATAGCGATCTCAGCAACTGCATTGTCTACTATAACACGGCACCCGTCGGCCCGAACAGCTACGGTGCCGCCGCGTTGCGATACTGCTGCACAACACCGGGTCCCGGCGGGACGGGGACCATCACCAACGACCCGGGCCTGGTCTCGATCGCGCACATCGCGGCGAATTCTCCCTGCATTGGAAAAGGAAGCACCAACTATGCTTCGGGTCTGGATATCGACGGTGAGACCTGGCGTGCCGCGCCCTCCATCGGCTGCGATGAGCCGTATCCGACCTCCCGGACAGGTCCCGTGTCCGTGGCGATCAGCGCGCCCTTTGCGACGGTAGCGATCGGATACAATGCATCCTTCGCGGGACTGATCGACGGCGCCGTCACGAGCAATGCGTGGGACTTCGGGGACGGGAGCGGCGCCAGGAACCAATTGTACGCCAGTCACACGTGGGCGGCGACCGGTACCTATGCCGTGGTCTTGACAGCGTGGAATGCGGATCATCCCTCAGGGGTAGTATGCACGACGATGGTCTCGATCGTCGATCTAGTCTACTACGTCAACGCAGCCAACCCAGCCCCAGTGTATCCATACAGAAGCTGGCCGACGGCGGCCACGAACATTCAGGACGCCATCTCCGCAGCAGGGATTCCCGGCCGACGCCTGGTGATGGTGACCAATGGCGTCTACGAAACCGGCTGCGCGGTCGTATCCGGGGCCGGGGCCATAACCAACCGGATTGCGCTGACCAACGCGGTGACGGTGTGCAGCGTGAATGGTCCGGACGTGACGATCATCAGAGGGAAAGGACCCGCGGGACCTGGGGCTATGCGGTGCGCATATGTCGCATCGAACTGCGTGCTTTCCGGGTTCACGCTGACCGGTGGGGCGACAGCTTTGGTCCGCGACTTTTCTGGATTTGGGGGCGGGGTCTTTTGCGAGGATGGGGCTCTGGTGTCCGAATGTTGGATCATGGGCAATTCTGCCGGGGGGATCGGCGGTGGGGCCTACCGCGGGATACTAAACAACTGCAGGCTGGAGGGCAATTTTGCCGACTCCGGCGGGGGGTCCTGGGGCAGTGCCCTGAACAACTGCACCCTGTCGGGCAATTCCGCTGCGGCCAATGGCGGAGGTTCCTACAGCGGCATCCTAAAGAACTGCACCCTTTCGGGCAATTCCGCCGCAGCCTACGGCGGCGGGTCTTACGGCAGCGCGCTGAACAACTGCATTGTCTACTATAATAAAGCTCCGGACAGCCCCAACTTCGCCTATGGCACATTGCAATACAGCTGCACTACGCCGGATCCCGGCGGGACCGGAAACACCACCGATGAGCCAGGCCTGGTGTCCGGGTCGCACATCGCGGCGGATTCTTCCTGTGTGGGGAAAGGCAACACTAACTACGCATCTGGGGTGGATATCGACGGTGAGCCATGGCGCAATCCGCCCGCGATCGGCGCTGATGAGCCATCAACGACTCTCGCCACGGGCGACGTGTCCGCAGCGATTAAGATGGGCTACTCAGCCGCCACGCCCGGGTTTGAAGTGCCCTTAACGGCACTGATTGAAGGGCGTGTCACGGGCAGCGCATGGGACTTCGGAGACGGCTCCGTTGTTACGAACCGACCATACGTGAGTCACACCTGGGCGGCAACCGGTTCGTACGCGGTGGTTCTGACGGCATGGAATGCGGATCATCCGACGGGTGTTTCCTGCACGACGATTTTCTCAGTTGTTGAGCAACCGGTTAGGTACGTCAGCATGTCCAACCCGACGCCGGCATATCCCTACACGACTTGGGCCACGGCGGCCACGAACATCCAGCAGGCGATTTCGGCGGATGCGACAGGGGGGCGCCTCGTGCTGGTCACGAATGGCACTTATGCTGTCGGTGGCACAGTGGTATATGGGGCGCTGACCAACCGGGTTGCGTTGGTCAACGGGGTGACGGTTCGCAGCGTCAATGGACCCGAGGCGACGGTCATCAAAGGTTTTGGACCGTGGTACCAGTCCGCCGCCGTGCGATGCGCCTATGTCGGAAAAGATTGTGTGCTCGCTGGGTTCACGTTAACCAATGGGGCAACGTTCGGGTCTGGGAGTGATATAGATAAACGAGGCGGCGGGGTCTGGTGCGACATTGGCGCAATGGTGTCCAATTGTTGGTTTATAGGAAACGCCGCCAGGTATGGCGGCGGATCATATCTTGGCAAATTGAACCACTGCAGGTTCATGAACAATTATGGCGGATCTGACGGTGGGGGAGCCTACGGCGGCACCCTGAACAATTGCACGCTCACGGGCAATTTTGGCTTTGATGGTGGTGGAGCGGCTATAGGCACACTGAACAACTGCTCAATAATCCGTAACGCTGCGTGGTATGGCGGCGGGACCTATTACGCGAATCTGAATAATTGTACAATTGTAGGTAATTGCGCCACTAATTATTCCGACTCTAGCGGGGGCGGCTCGTATGGGGGCACACTAAATAGTTGCATAATCTACTACAATACGGCGGCTTACAGCCACGCCAACTACAGGTACGCCTGGCCGGATGTTCCGCAGCACTGTTGCACGATGCCGGCCCCCTACAATGGCGTCGGGCATATCACAAACGAACCCGCTTTTCGGAATGCAGCAAGCGGCGACTACCGGCTCGCGCCGAATTCTCCCTGCATCGACGCGGGTATCAACCAGGACTGGATGTTTGAGGCGACCGACCTTGCGGGCAACCCGCGCATCCTCAACGGCACCGCCGACATGGGGGCCTACGAGACCCCGTTGACGCTGAACCTACGCGCGCTGCTGCAGGGCCCGTACGACACGAACACGCACGCAATGGCCGCGGGGGATCCGGCCAACATTCCTTTGACCTCGCCCTACGCGACGGATCCGCGTGTGGTCGCAAGTATTCCCTCCAACGTGGTGGACTGGATGCTGGTGGAACTGGTGGGCACCAACGGGAGAACGGTTGTCTCCAAGAGTGCTCTTATGGACACGCTGGGTCAACTGATCGCCTCGGATGGCAGCACCGGGATCACGGCGGAGGTCTCGGCGGGCTATTACTCAGTGGTGCTCAAGCACCGCAACCCCCTGGCGGCGATGTCGTCCGCGCCGGTCGCCTTC
>JADLBR010000497.1 GCA_020847615.1 Verrucomicrobiia bacterium | reverse complement strand
GGGCCGCGCCAGCTCAGCCATCCGTTGATTTCGGTGGTCTCCTGGCGACCGCAACCGGACAGCGCCAAGAGGGCGACCGGCACCCACGCGAGTTTCCAGGGGCGATGCATTGCGCGCCGAGGGTACAGCGGATGGTTACGCGTGGCAAGGGCGGGTCGGGTGCGCGACGGCCCCAAGAAATGGTGGCTGGGGCCGGGATCGAACCGGCGACACACGGATTTTCAGTCCGTTGCTCTACCAACTGAGCTACCCAGCCGCGATGGCGAGGGAGCCGCTATGATGCATTTGATCCGCGATGTCGCAAGTCGGAACTTGGAGCGGGGTGGGCGCCGATGGCGGAGAGGCACCGTTTTTTATTGCAACTGGCTGGGGGCATGGGATTTTAGCGGGCCACGTCACGGGTGAATTCCCGCGGCGTTTGGCGTATGGCATACATTAACTATGCGCACCGGCTGGTGCAGTTGAAGATCGTGTACTGCGGCTGCGGGCTGTGCGGCAAGACCACGAATCTCCAGGTCGTGCACGCCTCGCTCAAGAACACCCAGAAGAGCGAGCTGGTGTCGCTGGCGACGCGCGAGGACCGCACCCTGCTTTTTGATTTCATGTCGCTTGAGACCAAGCTGATGAACGGGTTTTCGGTGAGGTTTCAGCTCTATACGGTGCCGGGGCAATCGATCTACACGAGCACCCGTCGGCTGGTGCTCAACGGGGCCGATGGCGTGGTGTTTGTCGCGGACTCGCAGCCGGGGCGTTTCAACGAGAACGTGAACGCGTTCCGGGACATGGAGACGAACCTGGTGGAGAATCGGCTGGCGTTGGACCAGGTGCCGTACGTCCTCCAATACAACAAGCGGGACATGGCCAACGCGGTGCCGCTTGAGTACTTGGAGGACGCGCTGAACAACCGGTATCCCAGGGTGCCGGCGTACCAGTCGGTGGCGACGACCGGGTTCGGGGTGATGGAGACTCTGAACTGCATCGCGGGGCTGGTGGTCCAGAGATTCAGCGCGACGGCGGCGCCGTCCGCGTGACGGGTCATTTTTTCGCTTGCGCGAGGGCGAAAGTGCCGCTAATAATGGCGCGAAGGAAGGAAAACAGATGAAAAGAATTGTTGCGTTGTGTGTTTTGGCGCTGGCCATTGAAGGATGGTCGGGGGACCGGGCTCTGGCCGGGTCGTATGGGTTGAGCAGCCCGATGGTGGAGCAGGACATGCCCCACGGGCCTTGGGACCAGGAGGGTTTCGAGTTCACCTTTATCACGGGACCGTTTTTCGGCCCGGCGTTTGGCGTTGAGGGTGGGCGGGAGACGCTCAATTACTTCAGCAACAGTTTTCGGCTGGGCTACAACCTGACCGGCATCATCGGGGACGGGTGGTATCGCGGCTGCTTCCAGTTCGTCGGCGAGATGTTCGTGGCCGAGATCTTCGAGTCAGGTGGCGACGGTGGCGGATCGATCGTGGTGGGGCCGAACGCGCTGTTCCGCTACAATTTCATCCAGGAGAACTGGCCGGTGGTGCCGTACGTTCAGCTTGGCCCCGGGCTCGTGTACACGGACACGGAGAACAACGCGATCGGTTCGAACTACTGCTTCCAGCTGAACATCGGCGTGGGCCTGCGGTTCATGCTCAACGACAAGTGGGCGATCTCGGGCGAGTTTGACTGGCACCACATGTCGAACGCGGGTTTTGCCGAGCACAATGCGGGCAGCAACGAGGCGGGTGGACAGGTCGGCATCTCGTATTTCTTCTTCTGATTTCGGGCGCCGGATCTGGCGGCTGCGGGTCGCCTACGACGGCCGAGGTTTCGTTGGATGGCAACGCCAAAACAATGGCGTTGCCATTCAGTTTTTGGTGGAGGGGGCGGTCCGGTCCGTGTTTGGGGAAGGGGTCGCGGTGCACGGGGCGAGCCGGACGGATGCCGGGGTGCACGCGCTGGGGCAGGTGGCGCACTTCCTGCAGCCTGAGGGGAGCCGGGAATTTTCGATCCGCGAGCTGCATGGCGCATTGAATGCGCACCTGCCGCCGGAGGTGCGCATCATGGCCCTGGGGAGGGCCCGGGAGGCGTTTCACGCGCGATTTTCGGCGCGATGGAAGCGCTATCGCTATCGGATCATCAACGCGCCGGTGATGCCGCCGCACGAGCTGGGCCGGGCGTGGCAGGTGGCGTTGCCATTGGACATCGGAGCGATGCGCGCGGGGGGCAAGCGGCTTGTGGGGAGGCATGACTTTGCGCCATACAGCGCGAACTCCAAGACGGTGCGCGAGGATACGGTGCGCCGCGTGCGCCGGGTGTCGGTCAGTCGGAAGGGGGCGCTCGTGGAGGTGACGGTGGACGGCGACGGTTTCCTGTACCGGATGGTGAGGAGCATCGTGGGGGCGATGGTGCACGTGGGTCTCGGGAGGCGCGATCCCGAGTGGATGGCGGAGCGCCTGCGGTCGGGGCGCCGCGAGCCAGGGGTGGTCACCGCCCCGCCGCAGGGCCTTTATCTGGTCAAGGTGGTCTATTGAACGCGAGCGAGCATCCGGGGTCCCCCGGGCCGATTTTCCACGTGGTGCTGGTGGAGCCGGAGATCCCGCCGAACACGGGCAACGTGGCGAGGCTGTGCGCGGCGACGCGCTGTCGGCTGCACTTGGTCGGGCCCCTGGGTTTCAGGATGGACGAGGCGAGCCTGCGGCGCGCTGGGATGGACTATTGGGAGTTCGTGGACTGGCGGTATCATGATTCGTTTGAGGGGGTGATGGGGGCGAGGGATCCGGGGAGCGCTGTGTACTGCGTGGAAACGACGGGCGCGGGGTGCTACGCGGACGTGCGATACCGCCCCGGGGACCATATCGTGTTTGGCCGGGAGACGCGGGGGCTGCGGCGCTCGGTCATCGAGCGGGCGGGCGGGCGCTGCGTGCGGATCCCGATCGTTGAGCCGAGGGCCAGGAGCCTGAATCTGTCCAATGCGGTGGCGGTGGTCCTTTTTGAGGCGCTGCGCCAGAACGGGTTTGGGGGACAGGCCGGTAAGTGTGGCACTCTCTAGGAGGCTGTCGGACTTTGTCCGGCAGCTTCCTCTGGCAAAACCGCCTTCTATTTGCGAACAAAAGAGTTATGCAACGAGAGCACGATTCGTTGCAGTCGCTCAGGCACGGTGCCACATCTGGGTCTTGCCCATCATAACTGCCTTGGAATAAGGCTGCTAGCCCGAATATTTCATCGTCGGGGCAAAAAATTAGCGAAGTCCGCGGCACAAGCCGCTATGGTCGAAGGTGTTCAAACTCTAACCACAAAGGACTTCGCTAATGACAGACTGTAGGCAGCAAAT
>JADLBR010000496.1 GCA_020847615.1 Verrucomicrobiia bacterium | reverse complement strand
TTCGAAATCACAAACTGTTGGCCGCGTTTCCAGTGCCGAAAACCGATCGGGGACCCGTATTTCAGAGCGCGGTTTTCCTTTGAGCCTGCATATTTCGCGCATGCGCGTGAAATATGCAGGCTAGCGCGAAGACTGCGGCGGCGCTTCCCGTAGCCGAACGCGTGAGCGTTTGGCCGCCAAAGGCCTGGGGCGATCGGCTACATTTTCACCAACCGGTTGTTGGCGCCGCGGCGGGGTTCACGCGCCGGGTTGCCGCCGCACCACAGCCAACCAATCCTGAGCCGGATCCGCCGGGGGCATGCCGAGCGAGACCGGGCCGCCTCCGTTCACGGAATTCACGGCCCCTTTCTGCAACGGCCCACCCTCGCGCGGATTGAACCACTGGACGCTGAAAGCGCCACCCGCGCCCCCGAGGTCCAGTTCGCACGTCCCGCCCTTCGGCAGATAGACCAGATAGCACTCGCCCCGCTTGGCGAGGCAATACCGGCTATTGTCCGTGGGTGCGTTCCCGACCAGCGCGTCGGCGTTCGCCATCTCCCAAAACGGAAACTTGTTCACCGCAAAGCACTCCAACGCAATCCGGCAGAAACCCCACGAGGCATCGCGGCTCCGGAAATCCTCACAGGCCAGATCGTTCTCGGGCAGCTTGTATCCAAAGTAATATTCCACTCCCGCTCCCCCGGCCATGAGCGTGCCCCAGAGGCAGAGCTTTCGGATATCGTGCATGTCGTATGCCTTGCCGTCCTTGCCGACGGCATTCCCGCCGAAGCCCTTGTACCCGGGATCGGGCGGGACACCCAATTCGGCCGGGCCCTGCTCGTCGTTGGCCACGACCCAGGGCCTTCCGGCCTTCGCGGACTCGGCCACCCACTTCAGAGTCCTCTGGTGCGCCTGGCTCCAACCGTTCTGCAAAGACGCCCCGCTGAGGACGGATTGGTCCCCGAGGAGATGCGGGTACACCCGATCCTGCCAATTGGGAAACGTGTGGATCACGATGTGGTGATCGTAGGGATCGGTGTCCCGGATGAATCGCGCCATGGCGCGCTGCTGTTCCGGGCTCTGGGTGTTCTCCTCCCCCAGATTCCAATTCAGGGCCAGGAGGTGGGCGTACCGCGCGGTCAGTTCGCGCAGGTACAGCTTTCGTTCGGGTCCGAGGTCGCCCCCATCAAGCGCGGTGGGCACGGGGACTCTCTTCGCCTCACCCGAGGCATGGTCCCCGCGCCGGTCGTCATCGTTCTCGGTCTCCTGCAATTTGAAATGGCAATGCAGGCCCATTCGCGTCGCGTGATCGAACAAGATCCCCCACTGGTCCAGCCTGGAACAGTCGTAGTGAAACTTGTCATCCCTGGCGACAAACGGCCAGACGTTGTCCCCGTCCCCACCCGCGTTGTAGGTCAAGAACGAGAACGCATTCAGGCCCCTGTCCGCGACATAATTCAACGCGCCGATCAGGCCCTTGCCCTTGCCCCCCTTCCATGTCGGATCCCCCGGGCGCCAATCCCGCTCGTGGGGAGCCCACGTCTTGAGGGGGGCATTTTTCTTTGGGGCGACGGTGCCATCAAAATCCGCACAGGCCAGCAGTGTCTCGGGCGCGTCGGGTCCGGCCTTCAGGAAATAGTCCCCGGACCCCGCGAACTGGAGATAGTGCCCGCCCACGTATCGCAACCGCCCCTTGCCACGAAAGTCCCGCCCCGTCTTGTCGGTGGGCCCCACCGTGAAAGTCCCCCGCTTCCCGTCGAAAGGCTTCAACGCGCCGCCACCGCCACCCTCGCCAAGCGCCACCCGTGGCCCGCGCGCAAACGCGATCGCGTAGGACCAGACTCCCTCCTTGTCCGGCGAGAGATGCGCCCGCCAGCATGTCCCGGACTCCGCCGAGGTGTTCCCCGCGTCCCCGTCGGCAGCGAAATATCCCGGGACGGCATACCCCGGAGATCCGGACTCGTGCTCGAATGTCACCGTCATCCGGTAATCGGTGAACGGGTTCGGCGACTCGTCCGCCTCGCGCGCAAACGGTCCGGCCAACGACAGCGTCACCTTGTGCCATTGTCTCAACTCCCCGGAGATCAGCACGGACCCGTCACCATCGGATCCCCGAGGCGCGACCTCCGGCGGCGTCGCGCCCCGCGCCAAGGCGCAAGCCGCGACAACGAAAATCGACAGGTGACAGATCAGGCGCTTCATAGGGTGACTGTCTATTATGCCCCAGGCGGCACCCGGGCGGTAGCGATTTCTGAGGGATGGTTGGCTCTCCGCCCTGGCCACCGGTGCATGGCCATCGCATTTTCGCTTGCGGACGGCGCCAGTCGGGTTTTCGTATCCCCATATCGCCCCGGAGGACAATACCATGCGCGCGCAAAACCCGACACCGCTCCTCGCCTTGTTGCTGCTGGCCATGCCCGCGTCACGCTGCCCGGCGGCGACGCTGGAGAACGCCCTGCTCACCGTGGTGATCGACGACAGCTCGGGCGCGCTCACCGTCACCGAGAGATCCAGCGGGCGGACTTGGCGACCAGACCCTTGGGAGGGCGCGGCGGGATTGCTGGAGGCGGGCACCGGATCCGCCAACCGCACCTGGAATATCTCGAAATCGGGCACCGTGAGGGTGGAGACCATCGGTGCGGGCAGGGCGAGGATCCGATTCGCCAATGGCGCCAGGGAAAGCAACGGGCCCCCATGGTCCATCGCCATGGAAGTTGCGATCGCGCAGGACGAGGCACGCCTCACCCTGCGCCTCGCCGAGTGGGAGCACGCGGATGGCCTGAGACCGCGCAAACTGTTCTATCCCTATCACGCGTTTTGCCTGAAGACAGACGCCGAGCGCGGGGCCGCTGTCCTCCCGTACTGGCAGGGCGTCGTCATCCCCTCGTACATATTCCCGATGAACGGCGGGCGCTTCTGCATGTGGGACGACGCCCAACACGAGCCCGGGGCGGTCGGCGAACTCCGATACTACGGATGGGATGGGCTCGTGATGCCATGGTTCGGCATCCATGACGACAGCGCGGCGGCGATGGCCGTCGTCCCCTACGACGGCTCCGTGGGCGTCCAGTGGGTCGCCAACCACAACGACTGCCGGGCCTCCGCCCCTGTCACGCGCGAGCGGACGACCCTACCGCGCATCCTGGCCCTGACGCCCGTCTGGCACATGTCCGAGGCCAAGCCCGGCACCGAGATCTCTCTTTTCTTCCTGCCCGACACGGATCACGTGGGCATGGCAAAGCGCTACCGGAAGATCGCGTCGGAGAATGGCCTGCTGGTCACGCTCAAGGAAAAGGCCGAGGCCAACCCCGACGTCAAGAAGCTGCGGGGCGCCATCTACACCGGCATCTACGGGGGCTACCCGCACTATGTCAACATGCCCGGGATGGCATTCGACTTCGATGACCTCGAGGCCGTCATCCGAAACATGCACGAGAACCAGAATGTGACGAAAGCCATCATCCACGCCTGGGGTACGTTCGAGAACTACCCGCCCTCACCATGGCCCATCAGCGAGGCGCTCGGGGGCCCGGTGACCCTCCGGCGCGTCGTCACCCGCGCCAAGAGCTACGGCTGGCTGTTCTCGTCCTACCACTCGTTCGTATCCCTGCTCGAGCATGACCCCAGATATGACATCGGCCTCGCGCCCAAGGATGAGCGGGGCCGCCCGTCGCTGGGGTCCCGCTGGAAGGCCGTCGACGAGGCCCGGTGGGCCGATCTCGCGCGGCAGACGCTGCCCAGGGAGATCGAGGCGATCGGCCAGAACGCCGACATCACCGACATCGCCTTCACCGGCCGGGTCGGCGAAGGAGGACGGATGCTGGCCGAGTATCTCGCCTCCACGGGGCTGGTCCTCGGCACGGAGCGCGGCAACGAATGGCTCGTGCCCAGGTACCACATGTTCGAGGGCATGGTCGCGCCATATCGCGAGACCCCGCTCGCGCGCTACAGCCACCCCGCGCCCCTGTTCAATCTGGTCTATCACGACGCCATCGCGAACTTCGGTAAGATCCAAGACCCAAACCACCTCGCGATCAATGCCACCGGCGATTATTACATCAAGACCCTCCGCGCGATGCTCCACGGCGACGGGCCCATGGTCTTCATCTCCCCCTACGAGTACGAGGGCATCAAGCCCTACCTGCGCTTCGCCGCCGAATTCCTCTGCCCCATCCACGACTCGGTCGCGTTCGAGGAACTGACGGATCACGCCTACCTCAGCGAGGACGCCCTCATCCAGCGATCCCGCTTCGCCAATGGCGTCGAAGTCCTCGTCAACCTAGGGCCCACCCCGTGGAAGTCCCCCATGGACGGTGAACTCCCCGGCTACGGCTTCCGTGTCAGGCGGACCGACGGCTCAGTCTTCGCGGGCCGTTTCCGGCACAGCGCCAAGATCGACTCCCGGGACTGGGACTTTTAGCCGTTCAGCGTCCAGCCCTCGCGGTACTTTTTCTTGATCAGTTCGTTGGCCTCGGGGCAGTCGATGACGTTGCCCGTGGCCCCGTCGTACCGGATCTTCTTCCCGACCCGATAGGCCACCAACCCGAGCAGCATGGTCTCGATCGCATTGCCGCTGTATTCCATGTTGCACGAGGTCTTCAGGTCCGTCTTGCAGGCGTTGATCCACTCCTTCTGGAAGTGCTCGATCGGCGGGGCGATCTTATCCTTCGGGCGGGGCGCGTAGTATGTCATGTCCGCTTCCTTCCCGAAGGGAATCACCAGCCTCGTGGTGAAATCGCATATGAGAAAGCCCTTCGACCCCTTGAACATCGCCCCGTGATCGATCTTGTTCAGGTCCACGTACTTGCTTGGGGAACTCGGCATCATGCCACCCTGATACCAGTGCAGCTGGATCGCCTTCCGCCAGCTATTCGCCGGGATCTCGAAGGTCATGTGCAACTCCACCGGTGTGACTTCCGGGTTGAACTTCTCGCCCTCCGCCTCGGCGGACGTCGGCAAGCCGGCGTCCAGCGCGTTCCACGCCAGATCGATGGTGTGGCTGCCCATGTCGCCCACCTGGCCCGTGCCAAAGTCCCAGAACATGTTCCAGTTCAGGCAATTCGCGCCGGGCTTGGCGCCAAAGTACCCCGGGTTGTACGGGTGCATGGGCGAGGGGCCTATCCACAGGTCGTAGTGCAGCGTGGGCGGCGGCTCGCCTTCGGCGGGCAGATAGCCCGGACGTCGAATCTGGCGGTTTCCCCAGGCGTAAGCCGCCTGGAGTTCGCCGATGGCGCCATCCTTCACGAGCTCACGCACCCGCGCGAAGTTCTCGTGCGCGTGGCGCTGCGTGCCCACCTGCGTCGCGAGCTTGTCCTTCCGCTTGAGGTAGTTCGCCCGCACCGTGCGGACCTCATCGACACAGTTTCCGAGCGGCTTCTCGCAATACACGTGATAGCCGCGGTTCAGCGCCCAGTTCGAAACGAAGGCATGCTGGTGATCCGGCGTGCAGCACACCACCGAATCGATGCCCTTGTGATCCAGGCATTTCCTCCAGTCGGTATAGTGCTTTGCGTTCGGGAATCGCTCCGCCGCCAACGCCAGGTGTTTCTCGTCCACGTCGCACATCGCCACGATGTTCTCGCTCGCGAGCGCATCGTAATGCTGCGTCGCACGGCCCCACGCGCCGATCAGCGCGATGTTCAGCTTGTTGCTCGGCGCGTCCGCGCCGCGGAGCATCCCGCCCCGCAAGATGAGCAACCCCGCACCGGCATTGCCGGCCCTCTTGAGAAATTCACGTCGTTTCATGATTCAATCCTCCTTCATCAATGCGTTGATATGCGCCTCTATCCTGCGCGCGGCGGGGCCCAAATTCAATCCGTTTCCAAGGCCTGCCGTGCGGCCCGCCGGCCGCGGGATTGCGGCGCGCGAAGGGTCGCATCCATTCGTGGGGAAACCCCTCTGGCCACAGTCGGGATCGCTTGGCCCGTCCACGGGTCCACGGTCTGGCGACCGCGGCTACGGATTTTCGAGATCCCATCCGGCAACCGCCGGACCACCGTTAACGAAAATGTAGCCGAAGCCGTGAGGCTTTGGCGGCCGAACGCTCGCGCGTTCGGCTACGGGGGATGGCGCGGGAATTTTCGAGTCAGCGTTTCCCCGCATCCTCGCTCAGCCCGAGCGTGCGATAGATGCGCAGGGTGGCCTTCGAGCGATTCAGCGTATAGAAATGCACGCCTTTGACGCCCGCGTCGATGAGCTGGCTGACCTGTTCGGTGGCCCAGTGGGTCCCGATGCGCTCCACGTCCTCGTCGCCCTCGGCGCGCATGACCATCTTCAGGAGCCGCGCGGGGATGCGCGCCCCCGCGGCCAGTTCGGCCATGCGGATCATGTTCTGGCGCGACATGACGGGCAGTATTCCCGCCACGATCGGCACCCGGATGCCCGCGAGGTCACACCGCTCGCAGAAATCGAAAAAATCGCGGTTGTCGAAGAAGAGCTGGGTCACGATATAGTCGGCGCCCGCGTCCACCTTCGCCTTGAGGAAATCCATCTCCTTGAGGCGATTTGGCATCTCGGGGTGCCCCTCCGGAAAACCCGCGACGCCCACGCCCATGTGCGGGAAGTTCCGCCTGATAAAGCCGACCAGTTCCGCCGCGTGGCGGAAGCCGTCCGCGCCGGGTTCCCAGCGCTCTAGCCCCTTGGGGGGATCGCCGCGCAGCGCGAGGATGTTGTTGACGTCGTGCCCGGCATAGCGCTCCAGGATGCCCCGGATCTCGTCGCGCGCGGAACCCACGCACGTCAGGTGCGACACGACCGTGAGATCCGTCTCTTTCCTGATGCGGAGGACGAGATCGTGGGTCCGGTCGCGCGTGCTGCCCCCCGCCCCATAGGTCACGCTCACCGCGGACGGCTTGAGGGGGGCGAGTTCCGCGATGGCTCCAAATAGCATCTCCCACCCCTCGGCGGTCTTTGGGGGGAAGAACTCGAAACTGAAGGCCGTCCTCGGACCCGTTAAAATGTCTCTGACCAGCATGACCCGACGACTATGGCGCGCGGATCGCGCGGGGCAAGAACGGCGGGCGGTCCCCGCCACAGCCCCTACATCCCCCTGGGCATCCAGGGTTCGAGCGCCCCGATGCTCGCCTTGGCCACGGCCCCGACCGGCACCCCCCACCGCTCAAAGAAAGGGCCGAGGTTCTTTCCAACCACCTTCGAGTAGCGCACCATCCACTGGTCGCGCTTCTCGTCATCAGACCGCGGCGGCGGCCCGAACTCCCCGCCACGGTACGAGGCGATGACCTTCTTCAGCGCATCCCAGCCAAACGCATCGATCAGTTGCCAATACAGCGTCAGGGCCAAGAAAGGATCCTCTTTCCATGCCCCGAACGGCGCGCCGTCGTCGAGATGTTTCTTCAGCCGGCGCTCGCGCCGCTCCGCCGACATGGCCTCGTGGCCAACGGTCGGATCCGGCTCGCCCAGGGCCCGGTGAAATGACCAGAGCGAAAACAGATTGCAGGTGACCTCCCCCGTCCCCTCGAAGGTCCACTCGGGCCGCTGGTGGTTGTGCCCCAGCTCGTGATAGAACCCCCAGCCGGGCGCCCGCGCTCCGGAGCGCGTGACCATGGCCTCGGCCTCCTTCAACGGCACCATGATGGGATAGCCGCTGTGCATGTAACCGGCGCTGATCTGCACGTCCGCCACGATGCGCTCCGGGCGCCGCCGCTCGGGCGGGATCCCCGCCAGTTCCGCCTGCGCGTCGAGGACCGTCGCCCAGAACCGCATGAGTTCCGTCGGATTCGACACCCGCCGCGCCACGTCCGACGGACACGACAGGACGACCCGGTCGCAGGCGAACTCCGCCCAAGGCGCCGGTCGCCTCTTGATTTCCGAGTTCCACCTCCCGTCATCGTCCTTCCCGAGCACAAAGAGTGGCGCGGGCACCGCGCCCTCGATCACGGCGGTGAACGGCCCCAGCGCATCGGCCTTCTCCGGAACCACGATGTACACGAGCCCGCCAAACGCATTGGCCGCCCGCACCACCGGCGCCTTGATGCGAAAGCTGCGCGAGATATCGGGCGCACGCAGCCACTCGTCCAGGCCATTGAGCTCGTCCGTGTGGCAACCGATCCGGACCGCAAGCCCCCCTCCCGCAACCTGCGCCGGAACGGTCACCGTTATCTTTTCGCCCGGTGCCGCGTACAGCCCCGTGCTGTGCCAGCCAGCGATCCTGGGATCGATCCCGATTTCGCGCCTGACGCGCGCCGCCGTGGCCGCCACGGGCCCCGGAAACCCGGCGGCCGCCGGATGCGCCCTCACCGCGCCCGCGTCGGCGATCTGGGCGACACGCGTTTCCATCGCCAGCCTGAGTCTCTCCGCTCCCGCGCCATCGGCCCGCAAGGGCTTCTCCGCGGATGGCAGTCCCCGGCGAATGCCGCCCAGCGCGGAAACCACCGAATCCAGAAACGCCGATCCTCCAGATGGCTGCGCCGACAGCGCCACTTCGATCGCCGACCCGGCCTGGCGGAAGTCGTCGCCCGACGGGCGAGGCCCACCCCGCGCGCCAAAATACCTGAGCGCGTCGCGCGCGTTCAGCATCGGTGACGTCGCGCCTCCAGCCTCGAACCGGTCCCCGCGTTGCCCGAGTGTCATCGTCGTGAATGCCAGACCCGCGGGCGCCAGCGCACGATTGATCGAAAGGTCGTCGTTGAGCACCTTGCCGGGACTGGTCTGCTCGAACGCCCATCCCGTCACTGCGGCGATCAGGCCCCCGCCCGCCCTGACGAACCCCTCCAGCGACGCTGCCTCGCCCGCGTCCGTCATGCCCTGCGCGTTGAGCACCAGGACATCGATCCCGCGCAGTGCCGCCGATGTCAGGGGACCGTCGACCCGCTGGACCCCCACGCCCTCGGTCGAGAAAAAACCCTCCATGCTTGACGGACGGACCCCGACCCGACCCCGATCTTTGGCCGCGCACCACTCCACCGCGTTGAGGAGGAAAGCCCGATGCCCCTTGTCAACGACCTTCCCATCCAGATAGCCGGTGTGTCCCAGAATCACGATACGGCCCTTGTCGAGCATGCCGGCCGCGCACAACGCCATGCGCGGTCGCCCGTCGGCACCGCCCACGATCACCGGAAACGCCCTCTCCCCAAATATCGCCACCGCCCCGGGCACGCCAAACTTGGGCACGCCATCCACCCCAGCGAGCAACTTCGCCCGCTCAGGTTCCCAGGCATCGGATCCCATCGCGCGGGCGGCCGACCATACCGCGAAGAACATGACCGCTAACCCACACCGGCACGTCTCGAACATCGTGCAGCAAGCTAGCAGCCCGCGGGACTTTTCAAACGGGCCCGGACGGGACTGCCAAACCCCGTTCCCCGGGCGCCCCCGCTCAATGCCCGATGGCCCGCCTCAAGAGGTTGTGCGTGATGCGCTGGACGCGCGGGTCGGGGCCATGAGGGCGACTCCAGTGCGACCACGGCAGCGTGTGCCCGGGCGGCATGCTCAGGTCCTGGCACCAGAAGATCGTCGCGGCATTGAACACGAAGTTCCCCGTGGGACCCGGAAATATCGTGGCGGTCCACCGCACGGGTTTCTCGCCCCCGCTCCATACGGTTCCCTCGGCCACCACCTCCAGCCCCGGCATCGTCCCGGGCGCGCCATGGTGTTCCCACCCCACGAGGCCGGGAATCGCATCGCCCTTCTTCATGCCCGTGCCCTCGAACATCCAGTGCCCCGGCCTCGTGCACAGCCAATCCCCGCCCCCGTTCGCGGGCATGACCGTGCGCGCCCCAATGATCAGGCTCTCGTCAGGTCCCGCACGCCTCCAATCCTTGGTCATGGTCCTCTCGGCCGCCGCGTACTCTTCGTCCGTCAGCCCCCCGAAATGCCCAACCCGCGTGATGATCCGATTGGCCCGCCCGTCGGACGACTCGGAGAACGGGCTCACGGCATACACCGAGTTGCCGCATAGCCAGAGCGCGTTGACCCCACCCTCGATCGCCGCCTTCGTGGCCTCGTATTGGCGCACATCCCAATATTCGTCATGGCCCACGCTGATGAACACCTTGCAGCGCGCGATCTCCGCCGCATCCAGGCAATCGCTGTTGGAGCAATAGGTCACGTCGTATCCGTGCTCCTCGAGGAAATAGGCGAGCGGTTGCTCGAAGCACAGGAACTCCCCGGAGCCCACCGAGAGCGGGTCATTCACGATCCCCGTGTGCTGCGGCATCCGCCCGTACGGGCGGTCGAAACTCACCGCGACGTCCCGCGCGTGCGCCCCGCGCGGATCGGTATACAGCGAATCGTTGGCTGGCCAGCGGTTGTACGCCTGCCAGGTGTTGTCGCTGCACTGAAATAGGACATCCGCCTTGCGCGCGTCCCGGACGATGAAGATCACGTAGCTCTGCCAATAGGGTTGGCCGGGGTCATCCGGCATCGTCGTGAGCCGCCCCAGATACACGCCGCTCGGCCAATCGCCGGGTATGTCGAACTCGGCCGCAGCCTCCCACCGGCACTCCCTGAGACGCTTATCGCCCGCCTCCGGTGTCGCCTGCACCTTCCCCTGGAAAGGCCCGAGCGTCTTCATCAGTCGCGCCCCCAGGCCACCGTAGTGGCCCGCCCGAAAGATCTCGACCCCGAATCTCGCGGGCGGGTCGGTGCTCACCATGATGCCCAGCGATTCGCCCGCCCGCACCGACTGCCTGGAGCAGTACCCCTCGATCCATGGCGAGCGAATGCCCGACTTGTCCACGCGCACGCGAGTCAGTTGCCAGTCGCGCGCGCCGGGCCTGGCGTTCTCGGCACGGATCGGATTCTCGCCCAAGGCGATCTCCCCCGCCATCCGGCCCATCGCCGCAGCGACCAAGAGCAGGAGGGCCCATCGGGCCGCGGATGTGCCGGACCGACCCGCACGCGGATCCGCGCTCCCGCGACCGCCGCCATGCCACGCCACCCGATCAGCCACTCGCCACCTCCTTCAGCAGGGCAATCTCCCGCCTGAGCACCTCCGCCCGCTCCATCTCCGGGACCTTGCGCAACGCCAGGCACTCGTTCTCCAGGCAAAGGTCGCCGCGATAGCCGGCCTTCCGCAAGATCGCCGCGACGCGCCGGTAGTCGATGTCCCCGTCGTACACGGGGGCCGCGTGGTCCCTGTAACCGAAGCCCATCTCGCGGCGAACATTTCTCTTGTCCTCGGGATAGCGGAGGTTCTTGCAGTGCGTGTGGAGCGCGCGGGACGCGAATCTCTCGTAGATCCCGTACAGTTCATCCAGGGGATGCCCGAACCAGTAGAAATTCATCGCGTCGAACGTCAGCCCCAGGCGCTCCGACCCGACGCCATTGAAAAGCGCATCGAGGAAGGCCGGGTCGTTGGTGATCTTCCCGTGGTTCTCGACCCCGAATCGCACAGCCGTCCCCGCCGCCACGTCGCACAACCGCTTGCACGCCCCAATGGCAAACGGAAGAAACTCCGCCACCGGCACTTTCCGCGGGACCACGTCAATCCGGATGACGCCCACCTTCAGGCGCTCCGCCGCCGCCACGAGCCTCCCGGTCCACGCGACCTCCTCCTCGAGACGCTCGTCCAGATGGTTGTGCATGCAGAAAGCCGTGACCGATGCGCCCGCGGCCTCCAGGTCACGGGCGAACTCGCCGATCCCGTCGTCGCTCGCCAGCGAGTACTTCTTGGTCGGATGGTGCATCGACGGACAGGACATGTCCTCTTTAACGTCCACCTCCAATCCGCCTATCCCCAGGAACCGCAGCGCGGCCCAACAATCCGGCTGTCCGGTCTCCTTGAGGTGCGCATCGCGGCAGGCCACGGCCCATCCCTCCGGCCGCGACCGGCAGCCCGCGATCCCTCCCGCGGCCGCTCCCAGTCCGGCCACCGCACCCAGAAATTCTCGCCTCGTCGCCAGTGCCCCGTCTCCCATCATCGGCCTCCTTCACTTCGCGTGACGCGGATCACGCCACCCGCATCTCGCGCTTCGCGTGGTCGTACAGGATCTTGCGCCCTGTCTCGTAGGACCTCATGGCCATCAGGACGGCGACCGCGTGCTGGTAGCCGGCCTCGATCGGCGCGTGCGGCGCCCGCCCCTCGCGCATGCACTGCAGCCAGTCCAAGAAATGGTCGGGCCGCTCCACCGGGGCCACCGGATTCTCGCCCCGGATGGAACCGTCGCGCCTCTTTCCTCCCTCGGGGCTGTACGTGGGTGCCGTCCAGCTATCGAACTTCAGCGTCCCCTTGTCTCCGTACAGCCTCTTCAGGCTCCCACCCCCGTTGCCAAAGTTGGTCGAATAGCTCACGAACAGGCCCTCGGCGCCCGTCGCGGGACTCGGCGGATAGCTCCACAGCGCCTGCGCCTGATCCGGCGCCGTGAACCCGTGCTCGTCTTTCCAGTAATACGTCCCCCCGAGGCAGACGCAGCTGGTCGGATACTGCACCCCAGTCATGAAGTGCACGAGATCGATGTAATGGCTCCCCAGCCCAGGCACCGGACCCTGCGAGAATTCGTAGTAGCCGTACCATCCCGAAAACACGTCCGCGCGGAATGGGCGCATCGGGCGATCCATCAGGAACTCCTTCCAGTCCACGTCCTCCTCGCGGACGTCCTTCAGGTACCTGTACCAGTACGGCTGGTCGGA
>JADLBR010000495.1 GCA_020847615.1 Verrucomicrobiia bacterium | reverse complement strand
GGGCCGACTACTTCGACCGACGCAACCCCGTCCGGGCGGTCAACCGCCTAGCCAAGCGCATCGCAAACCTCGGCTATGCCGTCCAGATCACCCCGCTCCCCGTGCAGACCTGAATTTTCGAGCTAGCCCTGCCAGTAGCACTTCGGGTGGGCCGGGGCTGCCTGAAGGCAGCACTACGAGCGTTCCCGCATCCCTAGGCTCGTAGTGCCGCCTTCAGGCGGCATCCGCAAAACCTGCTCGTTCCCGTGCCCCCGACGCCCGCCTGTCGGCGCCGAAAACGCAGTCCTACGCCTCCGGCGATCGGCGGCCAAACGCGCGCGCGTTCGGCCGCGGGCTGCGATGCGGCTATTCTCGAATCAGGTCTCGCCGATCTGCCGCTCGACCTCGGCCCAGTCGCCCCGGAAGGCGATGCCCCGGTCATCGATGTAGTACCGGGCGGTGGGCTTGCCCATGACGATGTGGTCGTAGGCGAACCCGTGGCGCGCCAGCCACCCGCGGGTCTCCTCCAGCCGATTGAAGTGCCTGCCCGTGAAGAGCACGATGAGGAATCCTTTGTCCCGGAGGCGCCGCAGGGCATCGGCCGCGCCGGGTATCGGCTCGCACTCGGCGTACTTCAGGTCCGCGCGCGGCACGGCGAGCACGCCGTCGATATCCACGCACAGCGTCTTGCCCTCTTGGCCGATCTTCGCATTCGGGTCGCTCATGGTGTCACCCGCCCTTCTCGGCGGCCTCCCTCCGGCGCAGCAGCAACTCCGCCAGGAGGAAATCCTCCTCGTGGTCGACGTTGACGGACTCCAGTTCCTCCATCAGGAGCCCGAGGATCTTGCGGCCGGTCATCGAGCCGAGGCCCATGATGACCTCGCGGCGGACGATATCGACCGACCCGTTCTGGATGAAGGCGGGCGGCAGGAGCTGGCGCGGCTGGTTGAACTGCTCGTCGGCCAGGGTGAGGTGCGGCATGAACGGCCGCAGCTCGGGGCCCTCGAAACGCCACATCTTGTGGGGGTGCTGCCCGGCGATCGTCACGCTGCGCACCGAGTCGGCATCCGAGCCCAGCAGCATGTCGATGCCGGCATCGATGTGTTCCGCGCGCCGCAGCGGCGCGGTCGGGCGCAGGTGCGCGATGATCCCGGGGCGATAGCCCTCGGCCTCCTCGAGGAAGTGGAGCGCGTGCTGGAATACGGGCAGGTCGGTCACGTGGTCCCCGGCCAACTCGGCCGGGCGGAGGAACGGCACCTCGGCCCCCCCGGCGCGCGCGACCGCCGCGATGGCCTCGTCGTCGGTGGACACGATGACGCGCGTGATATGCCGCGAGCGCCGGGCCTCCCGGATGCTGTGGTGGATCATCGGCACACCATTCAGGGGCCGGATATTTTTGCCGGGCACCTTCTTCGAGCCGCCGCGCGCGGGTATGATCGCCAGTATCTCCATGCCATTCCCGGCGGAATGCCCGCCGGGGAGCCGAGTCTTGGCCGGGCGGGGCCGAGTTTCAAGCGGGGTTTTTGCGGTCCGCAGAATATCGGCCACATCCCCATGTAGCCATGGTCGCCAGACCGTGGGGTCGCGGGCTGAGCGCCCGGGGGCCCATCGCTGCGCGCGATGGGCAACATGCTCGGCCGAGCACTCGTCCTTGCGCGTCATGGAAATTCGGCGCACATTCGTCCCGGAACCGATGGCCTCCCACCAGCCCACCCAGACGCACCTGCGCGCCGGCCCACTGGGGCTCCTGTGGTTCGCCATTCCCATCGTCTTCTTCGTCGGCCTCTGGCTCCAGCGGCCCGAGGTGATCGTCACCGAACTCCGCTCCCTGGATTGGCGCTTCATGATCCGCGGGCTGGCGGGCAAGCCGCCCGACGTCGTCGTCATCGGCATCGAGGATTCGTCCCTGCAGGTGGAGCAGCTCTTCGACGAATCGGTCTTCGCGAAGAACCGCGGCCTCGAGCTGATGCGGTCCCCCTTTCCCTGGCCGCGCGAGACCCATGGGATTCTGATCGAACGGCTGCTCCAGGGTGGCGCCCGGGCGGTGGCCCTGGATCTCCTGTTCACGGGACCCAGTTCGCGTGGCGACGAGGACGACGCCGCGTTCGAATCGGTCCTGTCGCGGTACACGGGCCGGGTCGTCATCGGGGCGAACCTGGCCAACAACATCGCCCAGGGCGACAAGGGCTCCAGCACGCAGGTCATCTACCCCATCGAGCGATTCGCCCAGAAGACGGTCTATGGGCTGGTGAATTATTTTCCTGATCTGGACGGGGTCATCCGCAGGGTGGGCTACCAGATCTCTCCCGAGGCCGTCGAGAACCCCGCGATCCCCGAGGAACAGAAGAGCTACCTGCCCGGCTTCCCGCTCCAGATCCTGCGGGCCGCCATCGGGGCCGACCGGGCCGACGCGCATTGCAGCGGCTGGCCGTTGATCCCTTTCCTCGGGCCGGGCCAGGGGGCCGGTTCCGGGGCGGTGCCCGTCTACCCCTACCATGCGATCATCGATGACGAGAGCTGGGCGGCCACGTTCAAGGGCGGGGAAACGCTGCGCGACAAGGTGGTGGTCGTGGGCCCGACCGCGCCGCATTTTCAGGACAAGCACCTGACGCCTTTCGGCGAGATGAAGGGGGTGGAGATCCACGCGCAGGCCGTGGCCGCGGCCCTGCAGGGCATGCGGTTGGCGGAGATCCCAGCGCTCAGTTGGCTCCCCCTGCTGCTGGCCTGCAGCGTCGTCGCCTACACCGTGCCCCGCGTGCCCCACAACGCGCTCTTGCGCCTCGCGGCCCTCGTCGCGGTCATGGCCGCATACGCCGCCCTCGCGCAATGGCTCTTTCAGGCGCACTCCGTCGTGGTCCTGCTGGCGACCCCCCTGGGGGCCATGGCCCTCGTCGGCATCGGCAGCCAGGCCCAGGACTTCTGGCTCGAGCAGCGCGAGAAGGCGCGCCTGCGCCGCACCTTCGAGACACACGTCTCCAAGAACATCGCCGACGCGCTGCTCTCCGACCGGGACCGCCTCCAGAGCATGCTCGGCGGCGTCCGGAAACCGGTCACCATCCTGTTCTCCGACGTGCGCGATTTCACCTCGATCTCCGAGAACGCCCGCCCCGAGGAACTCGTCTCGCAGTTGAACGAGTACCTCAGCGGGATGGTCGACTGCATCCTCCACGAGGGCGGCACCCTGCACAAATTCATCGGCGACGCGGTCATGGCCGTCTGGGGCGACACGGTATCCGGGGGAACAGAAGAGGACGCGAGGCGCGCCGTACGTGCCGCGCTCGGCATGTTCCGGAGGCTCGCGGAACTGAACGAGCGGTGGGTCGCCGAGGGCCGCATCCCCATGCGCATGGGCATCGGCGTCAACCACGGCGAGGTCGTCGTCGGCAACATCGGCTCGACCCGGCGCATGGAGTTCACCGTCATCGGCGATCCCGTCAACCTCGCCTCCCGCCTCGAGGGCACGACCAAGGAATTCCGCTGCGACGTGCTCATCGGCGAGGACGTCCACCCCCTGGTGCGGGGCGCCTTCCTGCTGCGCCCATCGGGCCGCATCCAGGTCAAGGGCCGCAGCAAGCCCGTCAACGTGTACGAGGTCATCGGCGAGGCCGGGGATCCCGCGCCACGCATCACGCCAGAGGCCATCGAGACCTTCTCCGCGGCGATGACGGCCTTCTACAACCGCCGCTTCCCGGGCGCCATCGCCCTCTTCGAGAATTTCCTCGGCCACTGCCCGCACGATTACCTCGGCCGCACCTACCTCGAGGAGTCGCGCCGCCTATTGGATTCCCCGCCGCCCGAAAACTGGGACGGCACCTACGTCATGCGGTCGAAGTAGGGCGGCAGGGGCTTAGGATGTAGCCGAACGCGGCAGCGTTTGGCCCGTCCGGCCAAGCCGTGACCGGCTCGGCTACAGCCTTCGGCCTTTCTTGAGCCAGATTCCATGCCCCGCGCGGCTGGGCAGAAAAAGCCGTGAGGCTTTGGCCAAACGCTCACGCGTTCGGCTACGGGAGGCACCGTGGCGATTGTCGAGCCCGGACACTTCACAGCCCGCAAGGCTGTGAAATGTCCGGGCTAGCGACCGGGTGCCGCGCATTGCAAACGCATCTGACTTGCGTAAGAATGACTGAACGCATGAACGCCACGAAACCCCATTGTTCCCGGTCGGGCCGATGCCTGCCCATCCTGCTGGTCCTGGTCATCCTGCTCGCTGCCGCGGGTGCCGGCGCCTGGTTTGGCATCAACGCCTGGCTGAGATCCGGGAGCCTCGAGTCGTCCATCAAGTCCACGCTCTCGGAAGCCGTGGGGGCGCCCGTGGAGTTTGAGGGCATCGGCTTCGTGCCTTTCACGCGCGTGGCGGTCAAGCGGCTATCGGTGGCAAACCCGGCCACGAAGGGCGCCGCGCCCTTGCTCGCCTGCCGCCAGATCGAGCTGGGCCTCGCCCCCATCGATCTCATCCAGGGGCGCCTCCATTTCGAGCGCCTCGGCATCGACGCGCCCGACGCGCGGCTCATGCAGGACGCGGCGGGCAACTACCTGCTTCCCTCCAAGGGCGATGCCAAGCCGCAGAAGCAGGGCAAGCCGGCCGAGGACAAACCGGCCGACGATCGGCCCGCGGCGCCCGCGCAGGAGTGGACGATCGACGCCTTCCAGATCCGCGATGGGAGAATCGAGGGGACTGGCCACGACGGCAAACGGCTGTGGCTCGCCGAGGGCCTCAACGTGAAGGCCCGCGTGGGCCAGGTCGCCGCGGGCGTCTCCGCCAAGGGCGACGCGGAGGTCCAGCGCGCCGCCCTCTTCAAGGATTTCGCCGTCACCGGCTTGGCGACACCCTTCGCCTTTGAGTCGGACAAGCTGACGTTGCCCAACGCGCGCTTTTCCTGCTACGGCGGCACCGGCTCGGGCAAGGTCACCTTCGACGCGACGGGGCCCAGGCCTTTCAGCGCCGAGATCGATGCCGCCTCGGTCGACGCCTCCTCGGCCCTCGCGGCTTTCGGCGCCGATCCCGCCACGCTCTCGGGAAAAATCACCCTGGGGGTGAAGGCGTCGGGCGAGGCCACGAGGCCCGAAACGCTGCAGGGCGCCGGGAACTTCACCATCCAACCCGCCAAACTCGCCGGCTCCAACGTCCTCAAGACCCTCGGCACGGTGCTCATGCTCCCCGAGCTCCAGAATTCCGAGTTCGGCGCCGTGCGGGGCCAGTTCGAGATCCGGGGCGGCAAGATCCACTTCGCCGATCTGCGGACCGAGCCCAGGGAGCGCATCCAGATCGTCGCCGCGGGCTCGGTGGGCTTTGATGGCGCGCTGGACCTGAAGGGGACCCTGGCCGCCAAGTCCGAGACGCTGAACCTCGCCCCGCTGCTGTCGCGCGCCGGCGGCACGCAATCGTCCGATGGATTCACCGAGGTGCCCTTCGAGGTCAAGGGCACGACGGATAGCCCCAGGGTCTCCGTGGCGCCCTCCGCGGCGGGCGCACTCGTCGGCGGCTTCCTCCAGAAGCTCATGGGCGGCGGACAGAAGCATAAGGACAAGCGCGACAATGGCGCCCAGCCGCCCGCCGAACCCCAGCCGCAGCAGGAGAAACCCGCCGACGCGCTCAAGCGCCTTCTTCCCTTCGGACGATGAAGTCAAACGGCAGGGGCCCCCGCGAGATACGGTGCCCGACCTGCGGCAAACCCGTCGACTTTGACGGGCGCCACTTCCCGTTCTGCTCGGAGCGATGCAGGCTGGTCGATCTCGGCAAGTGGTTCAACGGGGAGTACGCCATCCCCGCCGAGGAGGATCAGGGCGAGGAGGACGCGCCCCCATCCGCATGACGCGGCCCGATACGCGCGGCAGCGCGCGGCGAGGGAAACGGTCCCCTCACATCATCAGGAACGGGTTCGAGTCCCGCTCCCGGCCGATGCGGGTGGGCGGCCCATGGCCGGGATAGACCCACGTCGCATCGGGCAGCACGAGCAATTTCTTCCGGATGCCGTCGAGCAACAGCTCGGTCGAGCCCCCCGGCAGGTCCGTGCGCCCGATGCTCCCGGCGAACAGCACGTCGCCGCCAAAGACGCGCGCCTCGGCCTCGCAATAGAAGCAGATGCTGCCGGGGCAGTGCCCGGGGATGTGGAGTTGCTTGAAGCTGAAAGGGCCCGCCTCGACGACGGCGCCATCCTTCAGCCCGATGTCGGCATCCAGGCCGGGCGTTTCCAGCACCACGCCAAACATGAGGGCCTGCGCGCCCAGGTCCATGACGAGGGGCCGATCCTCGGGATGGTAGGCGACGCGGCACCCGGTGTCGGCCTTGATGGCATGGGCGTCCCAGACGTGGTCGAAGTGCCCGTGCGTCAACAGGAGGAGGTCCACGTCCCACCCGTTGTCGCGGACCCAGGCGAGGGTGCCCTCCGGGGCGTCCACGAGGGTCTGGGCCTCGGGCAGGTAGTAGGCGTTGGTGGCGGCGATGCCGCCGGTATAGGTGGCGATTTTCATTGAGGCTTTTCCCGTGCGGTCTATGCCGTGGCGCATGGAAGTCAAACGCGCGCTCATCTCGCTATCGGACAAAACCGGGCTCGAGGCATTCGCGCCGGGGCTGGCGGCCCTCGGCGTCGAGATCGTCTCGACGGGCGGCACCGCCAAGATGATGCGCGATCGGGACATCCCCGTCACCGAGATCTCCGATTACACGGGGTTCCCCGAGATGATGGACGGCCGCGTCAAGACGCTGCACCCCAAGGTCCACGGAGGCCTCCTCTACGTCCGGGGCAATGCCGAGCACGAGCGCCAGGCGGCGGAGCACGGCATCGGCCCCATCGACCTCGTCGCGGTCAACCTTTATCCCTTCGAATCGGTCTCGCGCCGCCCCGGGGCCAGTTTCGCCGACTGCATCGAGAACATCGACATCGGGGGACCCTCGATGCTGCGCAGCGCCGCCAAGAATCACGCCAGCGTGACCGTCGTGTGCGACCCCGCGGATTATCCCGAGGTGCTCCGCCAGCTCCAGGAGCACGGGGCCACCACGCCCGAGCTGCGCCGCCGACTCGCCGCGAAGGTCTTCCGCACCACGGGCCACTACGACTCCCTCATCGCCAAGTACCTCGCCGCCGCATCGGGCGACGCCGAACCCCTGCCCGACGCATTCGCCCTGCCGCTGCGCAAGGCACAGGCCCTGCGCTATGGCGAAAACCCGCACCAGAAGGCCGCGCTCTACGGGCCCTTCTCGGATCGGTTCGAGCAACTCCATGGCAAGGAGCTCTCCTATAACAACATCCTCGACCTCACCGCCGCATACGACCTCATCCAGGAATTTCAGGCACCGACGGTCGCCATCCTCAAACACACGAACCCCTGCGGCGTGGGGTCCGCGCCGCGGCTCTGCGACGCGTGGGACAAGGCCTTCGCCACCGACCGCCAGGCGCCCTTCGGTGGCATCATCGCCGTAAATCGCCCCCTCGATGGCGACTGCGCCGACGCCATCGCCGAGATCTTCAGCGAGGTCATCATCGCCCCCGACTTCGGGCCCGCCGCCCTCGAGCGACTCAGGGCCAAGAAGAATCTCCGCCTGCTCAAGTATGACACGTCGGCCGCCGCGGGCGACGGGCTGCAGATCCGCTCCGTGACCGGCGGCGTGCTCGTGCAGGAGCGGGACGCCGCCGTCGCCTCCATGGAGCACTGGCGCCCCGTGACGAGGCGCCGCCCCACCGACGAGGAACTCGAGGCGATGTGGCTCGGGTGGCGCGTCGTGAAGCACGTCAAGAGCAACGCGATCGTCTACGCCGCGCGCGACCGTACCCTCGGCATCGGCGCGGGCCAGATGTCCCGCGTCGATTCGTCCAAGATCGCGATCTGGAAGGCCGGGGAGGCGGGCCTCTCCCTCAAGGGCAGCGTCGTCGCGTCCGACGCCTTCTTCCCGTTCCCCGATGGGCCCATCGCCGCCGCCGAGGCCGGGGCCACCGCCATCATCCAGCCCGGCGGCAGCGTCAAGGACAACGAGGTCATCGCCGCGTGCGACGAGCGCAATGTCGCCATGGTCTTCACCGGCATGCGCCACTTCCGCCACTGACGGAGGAGGCGAGGCGTGCGCCGGGCGGGCGCGGGGCGGGTGGGCGCTACTGGACCTTCAGCAACTCCACCTCGAAGATGAGGGTGGCGTCGGGGCCGATGGGGCCGCCCGGTGTGCCGCGGGGTCCGTAGGCGAGACCCGACGGGATCACGAAGCGGTACTTGGCGCCCTCCTGCATCAGTTGCACGCCCTCGGTCCAGCCCGGGATGACCCGGTTCAGCGGGAAATCGATCGGCTCCCCGCGCTTGTAGGAGCTGTCGAACTCGGTCCCGTCGATCAGCGTGCCGCGGTAGTGCACCACCACGGTGTCGGTCGCCTTGGGCTGCTTGCCCGAGCCCGCCTTCAGCACCTCGTACTGGAGGCCGCTCGCGGTGACCTTCACGCCCTCTTTCTTCTTGTTCGCGGCGAGATACGCCTCGCCGGCCGCCTTGTTGTCTTGTGCCATAGCCGTGCCCGGGTTGCCGAAGGAAACCGCTAGGGCGCAAAGCAAAGGAAATGTCTGGAGGAATCGCATCCCCCCAACAAAGGCACAATCCGACAAAAAGCAAGCTCCCGCGGGTTCGTCACTGGATCCCGCGCCGCCCGGTCGTCCGGTCGAGGGCCAGCAGGCCGAGGATGACGGTGCGGTTGAAATTCTCGCCGCGCTCGTAATCGCGCTGGTGCTCGGCGAACTCCCTCTCCATGCGTTGGACGAAGGGCCCGGCCTTGGCGCGGAGGGCGGGATCGTCGCTGAGGAGCGCGGCGTGGAGCGCGACGGTGGCCAGGCCATAGCAGAGCTTGCCCATGACGCGGTGCGCCTCGGTGCCGGGCTGCCGCCAGACCGCGCGGTCGTGGGCGGCGTAGAGATCGAGCGCGGTCATCGGCTTGTCCGGGTCGAGGCCGAGCGGCACGAGCAGTTTGCGGATCTCTTCCTCGGAGCGCTCGCCGGCCCAATCGAGGCGCCGCCAGCGCGTCGTATCGAAGGCGTCGGATTCCAGCGCGCGCTCCGCCCAGCGCCTCTGGAACTCGGCGAGTTGCGCCTGGCGCCCCGTGTCGGTCTCGCATCGCCGGAGGGCGGTGAGCGCCTGGCAGAATTGGTTGGCGTAGAGGGTGAGCGGCGGCCAGTCTTTCACCGCGTCGGGGTGCAGCCATTTCTTCCACCGCTCGCCATCTTTCTCCGCACCGAACTTTTCATACAACTCCCTCCACTGCGCGTCGCCGGTGGCCTCGGCCACTTGGGCCAAGAAACTCAAGAGGGTGACGGCCCCGACGCTGGTGAACTGCCGCCAGGTCCATCCGACGTGCGCCTGCCGGCTGCCATCCTCGACCAGGATCCTCCAGTCGTTGCGCTCCATGCGCGCCGCGATCTTGTGGAGCGTGTCGCGGATGAATGCCCTGTCCTCCTCGGTGGCCAGCGGACTGCGCCCCCATCGCCAGAGGGCCTCGACGTAGGCCGCGTGCTGATCGCGCGAGGAGTCGGGATAGTAGCTCCTGCCGTCGGGGTGTGGTCCCCGGGGGACAAAGCCCGGCTCGGGGCTGATCCGCGCGAGGGCGCACAGCGCGGCGAATAAATCACGGGCGCGCGCCGCGAGGCGGGCGTCGCCGGTGCGCTCGTGGGCCTCGCACAAGGCGAAGAGCAGTTGGCCATTCTCCAGCGCGATGTCCTGGATCCCGCTCCCATAGCCATGGGGCATGGGTTTTCCACCGACCTCGCCGCGCGCGATCTCCTCGGGGGAACTCAGGACCGCTATGCCCCCCGGCCCATCCAAGCGATGGTGATACATCAGGCCGGTGGCCGGATGCCCGAAGGCGCTCTTGTAGACCTCAAACAGATCGCCCGCGTCCGCGCCGGCCGGGTTCGCCACCATCAGCAGGAACGCGCAGAGAAAGCTCGGGCCAGGAGTTCCCATCGCAGCACTTCCAAAATACCACGAAACGCGATCCGCCGGAAGAGGGGAGCCTCGGCCTTGACCCTCGGGCAAAGCGCCCCTGACAACGGAGGTGATCGCACACCGACGTTTCATCGAGCGAGAACTTCCGCGGACAAAGCGGTGCGGGGACGCACCGCACTCCAAAGGCCTTCGGCCGAAATGTCGCGGGATCGAAGGATGACCGCGCCATCGCGGACGCCTGCCCGATTTCGCGCGGAGCGCTATGGAGTGCGGTGCGTCCCCGCACCGCTTTAACCCGGGTCGCTCACGCTCCCCAAGACCGGCACCCCTCGCCTTCAAGATCCGCCGACAGGGAGCGTGAGCGCAGCGCGCGCGCCGGGCCGATCGGCGCGATTCGCGACGGTGGCGCCCCCGCCATGCAGAAGGGCGGTCTCGCGGACGAAACACAGGCCGAGGCCCGTGCTCTTGCGACCGGTCGCCGGACGCGGCAGGGAATAGAAGCGATCGAATACCCGGCCCAGGGCGTACTCCGGGATGCCGGGGCCCTCGTCCTCGACGGTGATGGAAACCGCGCCCCCCGCAATGCCCGCGACGGACACCGCCACGGACCCTCCCTTCGGCGAAAACTCGATGGCGTTCCGGATCAGGTTGTCGATCGCGGCATCGAGGAGGAACTCGTCGCCGCCCACGACGAGCGGCCCTTCGCCTTCGAAACGCAGCGCGACCCCGGCGGATCGCGCGAGGGGCTCCGCCTCGGCGCAGGCCCGGCGCGCGACCGCTGCCACGTCGACCGGCGCGGGCCGGTCCAGGGATTTCCGGCTTTCGAGCGACGCGAGCGCCAGCAGCCGGGCGACCAACCGCTGCAGTCGCTCGACCTCGCTGCAGAGGTTCCCCAGAAATTTTGCGCGCTGGGGGGCGGGCATCTCTTCCTGCAGCAATTCCGACGTGGCGGCGATGGCCGCGATGGGGCTCTTCATCTCGTGGGTCATGCTCTGCACGTAGTGCTCGACGTATTTTCGGCCCTCGAGGGCATCGCGCATGCGATCGACGGCCTCGCCGAGCACGCGGAGGTGGCGGCCTGGAGGGCGCGGTGGTTTGGGGCGCTCGCCGCGGCTGACGGCCAGCGCGTAGCGCGTCAATTCGTCCAGTGGCCGGGTCACCCAATGAGAGAGCAGGAGGCCGGCCGCCAGCACGCCGATCACGGTGATGAGCGCGACCTTCTTCAGATAACTCCGGGTCTCGTGGACGAAAGCCATGAGGCTGCGCTGGGGCTTGTAGGCGCTCAGCACGCCGGCGGGCGCCCCTGTCCCGTCCGGCACCACGGGGGCCGCGACATACATGACGTACGACAGCGGGTCCTCCGGCCTGTCGCGGCTCGCGCGCGCGCCGTATTGCCCTTTCAGCGTGAGGTAGACATCGCGCTTCTGAGAGAAATCCTCCCCGGTGCGCCCGGGGTTGCCCGAATCAAACAGCACCCGCCCGCCCGCATCGGTCACGTAGGCATTCAGGGTGACGCCCCGTTTCTCGACCTCGTAGATCTTCGCGTGCAGGTCGCGCGCGCGCGCGGCATCAAAGGCGCGGGCCAGGGTCTCGGTCGGGGCGCGCCCGGCGGTGGCGTCCGCGGCCGCGACGCCCGAGAGGATCTCCGCGGCATCCACCATGATCTCCTCGGCCGCCTCGAGGTACTGCCGCTCGACGCGCTGCAGGACCGGGGGCATCACGAAAAAATATCCCGCCGCCGCGATGGCGCCGATGCCCAGCAAGACGCGGAGCGTGAGGCTCATGCCTCCTCCGACAGGGAGTATCCCATGCCCCGGTGCGTCTGGATCATGTCGGCGTCGGGGGCGATCTCCCGCAGTTTCGCCCGGAGCGCCTTGATGTGGCTATCGACGGTGCGCTCCATCGAGGCCTCCGGCTCTTCCCAGGCGTGGTCCATCAGCTGCGCCCGAGAAAAGACGCGCCCCGGGTGCTTGGCCAAGAGCCGCAGCAGGCGAAACTCGTAGCGCGAGAGTTTCAAGGCCTGGCCGCGATATCGGATCGAGCACTTGGCCTCGTCCACCTCGAACGCCCCCGCCCGCGATGGCGCGTCGCCGCCCGCGACCGCCACGCCGCAGCGCCGCAGCACCGCGCGCGCCCGCGCAGAAAGTTCCCGGGGGCTAAACGGCTTCACGAGGTAATCGTCGCCGCCGATCTCCAGTCCCACCACGCGGTCCACCTCCGAGGCGCGCGCCGTCAGGAAGATGATCGGCACCGGCGTCGTCTCCCGCAGCCGGCGGCACACCTCGAAGCCGCTCATGTCGGGCAGGCCCACGTCCAGCACCAGCAGATCGAAGGGCTCCTCGCGCGCCAGCGCCAGCGCCTCCGAGCCCAGCGCGCATGCCCGCGCGGAAAAACCTTCCGACTCAAGGCAATACACGATCGTGTCGCTGATCGACACCTCGTCGTCGATGACCAGCACGCGCCGCCGGGCCGGGGATCCCTGTGGTTTCTCGGGCAACGCGGTCACGGCGGGCCTTCGGTTCTCGGACTCAGCCGAACAGCTTGTCGAATTCATTGTGGGTCCCAACCCAGACCCAAATGACGACTTCTCCATGGCGTTCGCCGATCGCACGGTACTGTTCGTTGATTCGGACCGACCAGACATGGTCATATCCAGCAAGTTTTTTAAAGCGCAGAGACGGGTGATGATGGTCTTGTTCGAACAAGGCGTACGCGCGACGGGCCGCTTGCTTGACGCGTGGACTCAAACGTTCATACGCTCGCCAGAAACTGGGTCGGACACGCGACGTCACAGCCGGCCGGGGTCCATTGGCTCGTCACTCTCGCTCGCGGACTCTCGCAAGAATGCGTCCAGCCGCGGTCTGGGTTTCTGGCCCGCGATTCTCTTCTCCCATGCCTCGTCGCTCAACTGTGCCAACAAGAAACGGGCAAAGTCGGCCACCTCCACCTGCTTTTCCCGAGGCAAGGCCTCGCACACCAGGATGATCTCTTGGGTGGTGATGCTCATGTTGCTTTCATAACCTAACCGAGCGGCACCCGCAACAGTGAGGTTTGCATGATCGCCACCCCTCACGCCCCGAGTTTCGGGGGGACCGCGGCGGGAATCGTCGCGCCAACACCACCGTCTCCGCCCCGTTTCCGGCCCGCGCGCTTTCCGATCTTCTCATCCCAGTCGATATGGGCGGTGACGAGCATCAGGAGCGCGAGGGTGGCGACCGCGCCGATGGTGATGGTCAGGCCCGTGAGGCCATCGAAGAAGAAGCTGTAGCTGAATAGGACCATGTAGGCGATCTGCGCGGGGATCGCGACGCGGGAGAGCCGGCCGCCGCTGACGGCGTGGATGTAGCCGCACACGAGGGCCAGGGACACCGCGGCCGCGATGCCGAACGACAGGTGCAGCGGCACCAGGTCCACCAGGTACGTGAAGAGGGCCTGGAAGGCGAAGAAACCCGCAGCCAGGAAGAAGTAATTCATGGGGTGGAGGTTTTGGCCGCGGACCGCGCCGACGATCAGCAGCACCGCGAAGAAGAACAGGAGGGAGACCGGCGCGAAGAAGCTGATGCGCGCGGCGACGGGGCCGGCGTTGAGGACCTTGGGCATCTCCATGCCGATGGCGGGGGCCGAGAGGACGTCGGGGTAGGACCAGGTCAGCTCCCAGCCGTCTTGGGTTCTGCGCCGCCCGGTGGGGGAGCCCGTCCCCGCCGGGAAATCGATGTCGGCGAAGTCCGTCGTCATGCGCAGCTCGAAGCCCCGCACGCGGCTGGCGTCGGCGAAGGCGTAGCTCCAGCGATCGACGCCCCGCGCTCTGTAGCCGACCTTGAGGGGCACCGACCCGTTGGGGGGGATGACGACCGACTCGGTGATCGCACCATTCTCGGGGGCGCGGGCGGTCGGGGCCGCGTCGCCGATCGCGAAGGTGAAATCGTGGTACGTCGCCTCGCGGCTGGGGAACGTGAAGACCACGTACACCGTTTGCCCGATGGGCGTGGGGTTCTGGATCGCATATTCGCCCTCGAAGGCGATCTCGTAGG
>JADLBR010000494.1 GCA_020847615.1 Verrucomicrobiia bacterium | reverse complement strand
GGGCCGACTACTTCGACCGACGCAACCCCGTCCGGGCGGTCAACCGCCTAGCCAAGCGCATCGCAAACCTCGGCTATGCCGTCCAGATCACCCCGCTCCCCGTGCAGACCTGAATTTTCGAGCTAGGCGATCTATTTCTTTGCGCGCTTCTTTTTCCCTTTGGGCTTGGGTGCGTCGGCTGGCGGGGTGCCCTTGGCCCATTCCCAGTCGACGGCGTAGTCGTCGTCGGCGCCGCAATCTTTGGTGTCGGCGATCCAGTCCTCGGTGGCCTTGCGCAGGCGTTTGAGGGCGGCCTGGTATTCGGGGTCATCGGAAGTGGCGAGGTTCGTGGTCTCGTGGGGGTCGGCGACGGTATCGTAGAGTTCCTCGGCGGGCATGGTGGGGGCCACGAGGAGTTTCTGCGCGGGATGGGTGAGTTTGCCCTGGGCGTCGAGTTCCTTGAGCAGGTTCCATGTGGGGTATTGTTTGATCTTGTAATCGTTGCGCAGGAGGAAGGGGCGGTCGGGGGTGAAGTTGCGGATGTAGCGGTAGCGGGCATCGCGGGCGGTGCGGAGGCGGAAGAGCGTCTCGTCGCAGCGGTCGCGCGCGCCGAACACGATGTCGCGGGGGGGCTCCGCCTTCGGGCCGAGGAAGACGCGGCCCTGCATGTTGGAGGGCCTGTCGATCCCGGCGATGGCGAGCGAGGTGGCGGTCAGGTCGATCGAGAGGAGCAGGCGGTCGCTGACGGTGCCGGGCTTGAAGTCGGGGGGAGGGTTGGCCTTGGCGGGCCAGCGGATGATGAGTGGGACCATGAGGCCGGTGTCGTAGCAGAACTGTTTGCCGCGGACGTGGGCCTGGCCGTTGTCGCCGAAAAACGCGATGATCGTGTTGTCGGCGAGTCCCTCCTTCTCCAGGCGCCCGAGGATGAGGCCGATCTTCCGGTCCAGCTCGGAGGCGGCGTCGAGGTACTGGGCCCAATCCTCGCGAACGGTGGGGTGATCGGGATAATAGGGCGGGATCTCGACCTTGGCGGGGTCCGCGATCTTCGGGGCGTGGAAGGCGCGGTGCGTCTCTTGGAAGTTGATCTGGGCGTAGAACGGCTGGTGGCCTTTCAGTTCGGCCCAGTCGTCGCCATCGAACGGTTGTCCGTCGACCTTGAAGTTCCAGTCGGTCTTGCCGGTGCCCTTGAACCCAAAATCTTCGGGGAGTGTCTTGAGGTTGGCGGTGAAGTAGCCCGCGTCGCGGAGGCGATCGGTGATGATGCGGACACCGGCCGGGAGACGGTAGTCGTCGTCCCGGTGTGAGCGGTGGTGGTGGGCATCGATGCTGGTCTGGTACATGCCGGTGATGAAGGCGCTGCGGCTGGTGGAACAGACGGGGGCGGTCGTGAAAAATCGGGTGTAGCGGACGCCCTCGGAGGCGAGGCGGTCGAGGTTCGGCGAGCGGACCTCCCTGGTGCCGTAGCACGCAAGGTGCTGGCCGAAGTCTTCCGCGATGAGCCAGAGGATGTTTGGCCTGGCGGTGTCGGCGGCGGGCGCAGGTGGGGCGGCGAGGGCGGCGGTCACGATGGCGATGGGGAGGAAGAATTTCTCCATGGCGCATGATGGGGCGATGAGTTGCCCGGCGTCAATGCGGGGCACCGCCGGCTTGGGAAAATGTAGCCGAAGCCGTGAGGCTTTGGCGCCCAAACGCTCGCGCGTTCGGCTACGGGAAGCGATGCGGCAATTTTCGAGCTGGCGAATGCGGGGGACGGAGCGCGTGGCGTTGGGATATCCGGAATTGACTTGATATGGGTTGTTCGTGCGGGGAACCTTCGGCCCCGGGTCATGCCCGGAGGCGGTCGTGATCGATGCGGCCGAGTGGGATGCCGCGAGCGCGGGAGTTGGGCCGATGGCAGAGGAACTTCAGAGCCTTATCGACAAGATTCACCGGGAGGGGTTGGAACGGGCCGAGCGCGAGGCCGTGGAGATTCTGACCAAGGCGAGGTCGCGCGCGGACGAGATCGTGCGGGAAGCCGAGGCGCGCGCCAAGGAATTGATGGCGGCGGGCGAGCGAGAGGCGGAGAGGTCCGTGGCCCGGGGCACGCGCTCGCTGGAGCAGGCCGCGCGCGATGTGATCCTGTCCGTCGGGGGAGCGGTGACCCGGCTCCTCGAGGGGATCGTCGCCGCGCGGGTGGGCGCCGAGCTTTCCGGGGGGGTGCTGCGGGAGGGGATCGGGCGCATCCTGGGGGCCTATGCGGAGCGGGGGATGGCGGAGGGCCGCGTGGAGGTGTTGCTCTCGGGGGAGGATCTGGAGCGCCTGCGCGGTGCGCTCATGAGCGAATTCGCCGGCGTGTTCGGGGAGGGATTCGAGGTGGGGGCGGAGGAAGGGTTGGCCTCGGGCTTCAAGGTCAGGCTCGAGGGCGGGCGGGTGGTGCACGATTTTTCGCCGGGGGCGATCGCGGACGCGATATCGCGGTTTCTGAGGCCGGGCCTCGCGGAGGTGGCCCAGCGCGCGGCGCGCGACCTTCGCTCCGGTGAGGGAGGCTAGGTGGCGTACTACTATCTGGTGGCGAGCCTCCCCACGCTGACTTTGGACGGCGATTTGCCCTGGGCGTTGGATGAGTTCTTGGGCGCGTGCGAGAACGCCCTTGGGCCCGAGGATCTGGAGGGGATCCGGTTGCTGGTGGCGGGGAGGGAGGCGGAGGCCGCGCATCCGATCATCGGCCGATGGGTGTCTCGCGAGGCGCAGCTGCGCAACGCGGTGGCGCGGCATCGCGCGGCGCGGCTCGGGGTCGAGGCGGGGCCTTTCCAGCGCGAGCATTCCGGTTTCTCGGTGGAGATCGAGCGGGGGGTTGCGGAAGCGATGGCGCAGCCGGATCCGCTCGGGCGGGAGCGGGCCCTGGACTCGCTGCGATGGGGCATGGCCGAGGACCTGGCGGCGGGCGACCCGTTCGGATTCGGGGCGGTGGCGAGCCACGGGCTCCGGTTGCGGCTTGCGGCCCGGTGGCAATCGATGCGTGAGCCCGAGGGCCGGCGCGTCCTTTTCGATCTGGTTGACGGGAGGCTCGAGGCGATGACATCGGGATTGGCGTGGGGTGCCGGGGGCGCGGGCTGAGTCCCGCGTGGTGTGCGATGCGCGAATCGGTTGGCAAGATAACCGGCATCAACGGGAACATGGTGAGCGTTGGGTTCACGGGCCCGGTGATCCAGAATGAGGTGGCCTATCTGGCGATCGGCGATCTGCGCCTGAAGGCCGAAGTGATCCGGGTGCGCGGGGGCGTGGCGGACCTACAGGTGTTCGAGGATACGACGGGCCTGACGGTGGGCGGGCACGTGGAATTCACCGGCGAACTGCTTTCGGCGGAGCTGGGCCCGGGCCTGCTGGGGCAGGTTTTCGACGGGTTGCAGAACCCGCTGCACCCGCTGGCGGAGCGGTGCGGGTTTTTCCTGCGGCGGGGCACCTATCTGGAGGCCGTGCCCCGCGATCGGGCGTGGGCGTTTACCCCGTCCATCGAACCGGGGCGTCGGGTGAGGGCCGGCGACGTGATCGGCACGGTGCCCGAGGGGATCTTCGCGCATCGCATCATGGTGCCGTTCTCTCTGCAGGGCAGCTGGGTCGTGGAGGATGTGGCTCCGGCGGGCGAATGGCGCGCGGATCACGTGGTCGCGCGGCTGGGCGACGGTTCGCGGGGCCACGAGGTGCGGATGATCCAGCGCTGGCCGGTGAAGATCCCGATCGGCGGCTATGCCGAGCGGCTGCGCCCGACCGAGCCGCTGATCACCCGCATGCGGATACTGGATACCTTTTTTCCCGTGGCGCGGGGCGGGACCTACTGCATCCCGGGCCCATTCGGCGCGGGCAAGACGGTGCTTCAGCAGCTCACGAGCCGCCACGCGGAGGTGGACGTCGTGATCGTGGCGGCGTGCGGCGAGCGCGCCGGCGAGGTCGTCGAGACCCTGCGCGAGTTCCCGCATCTCGAAGATCCGCGGACGGGCAGGACGCTGATGGAGCGGACGATCATCATCTGCAACACCAGCTCCATGCCCGTGGCCGCGCGCGAGGCGTCGGTCTATACGGCCGTGACGCTGGCCGAGTACTACCGGCAGATGGCGCTCAACGTGCTGCTCCTGGCCGATTCCACCTCGCGATGGGCGCAGGCGCTGCGCGAGATGTCGGGCCGGCTGGAGGAGATCCCGGGCGAGGAGGCGTTTCCGGCGTATCTGGAGTCGGTGATGGCGGCGTTCTACGAGCGGGGCGGCGTCGTCCGGCTGCGGGATGGCGGCCTTGGTTCGGTCACGATCGGCGGCGCCGTGAGTCCCGCGGGGGGCAATTTCGAAGAGCCGGTGACGCAGGCGACCCTGAAGGTGGTGGGGGCATTCCACGGCCTGTCGCGCGAGCGCTCCAACGCGCGCCGCTTTCCGGCGATCGACCCATTGGACAGCTGGAGCAAGTACCCGAGCATCGTGGGCGGCGAGGACCTGGAGCTGGCGCGGCGCATCCTGCGCGAGGGGAACGACGTGAACCAGATGATGAAGGTCGTCGGCGAGGAGGGAACGGCGCTGGCGGATTTCGTCGTGTACCTGAAGGGGGAGTATCTGGACGCGGTCTACCTGCAGCAGGACGCGTACGACCCGGTGGACGGCGCCTCGTCGTCCGAGCGGCAGCGGCACGTGTTTGGCCTGATCGCTCGGGTGCTGCGGATGCCGATGGGATTCGAGGACAAGGATGCGGCGCGGCGCTTTTTTCAGGAGCTGGGCCAGGTGACGCGCGACTGGAACCGCGCGGCGATGGGCGCGGACGAGTTTGTCCGGATCGAGGGCCGGATAGGCGCGATGCTGGCGGAGGTTGCGGAACATGCGCAGGATCTATCGGCGGGTTGAGAGGATCGCGGGCAACGTGATCGCGGTCCGGGCGAGCGGCGTGGGCTACCGCGAGCTGGCCGAGGTCGTGTCCGCGCGCGGGCGCTCCCTGGCGCAGGTCATCCGCCAGGAGGGCGATGTCGTCTCCCTCCAGGTCTTTGCGGGATCGCGGGGGATCTCGACCGAGGCGCAGGTGCGGTTCCTGGGGCACCCGATGCGAACGGCGTATTCCGGGTCGCTGCTGGGCAGGGTTTTCACCGGCAGCGGGGAACCGCGCGACGGGCGCCCCGCGATCGACGAGAACCCGACCGAAATCGGCGGGCCGTCGGTCAACCCGTCCAGGCGGGTCATCCCGCGGCGGATGATCCGCACGGGGATCCCGATGATCGACGTGTTCAACACGCTGGTCGAGTCGCAGAAACTGCCGATTTTCTCCGTCGCGGGCGAGCCGTACAATCCGCTGCTGGCCCGGATCGCGCTCCAGGCGGAAGTGGATGTAATCGTCCTGGGTGGCATGGGGCTGAAGCACGACGACTATCTTTTCTTTCGGGACACCCTGGACGAGGCCGGGGCCCTGGCCCGATCCATCCTCTTCGTGCACACGGCGGCGGACCCGGTGGTCGAGTGCCTGATGGTGCCGGACATCAGCCTGGCGGTGGCCGAGCGGTTCGCGCTGGATGGGCGGCGGGTGCTCGTGCTGCTGACCGACATGACGAATTTCTCCGACGCGCTCAAGGAGGTGGCGATCACGATGGAGCAGATCCCCTCCAACCGCGGTTACCCGGGCGACCTGTACAGCCAGCTCGCGGCGAGGTACGAGAAGGCCGTGGATTTCGAGGGGGCCGGTTCGATCACGATCCTGGCGGTGACGACGATGCCCGGCGACGACGTGACCCACCCGGTGCCGGACAACACGGGATACATCACCGAGGGCCAGTTCTATCTTCGCGGCGGGCGGATCGAGCCGTTCGGCTCGCTGAGCCGTCTGAAGCAGCTCGTCAATGGCGAGACGCGGGGGGATCACCGCACGATCATGAATTCAATGATCCAGATCTACGCGTCGTTCCGCGAGACGCAGGAGAAGATGGCGATGGGATTCCGGATGAGCGACTGGGACCGGAAGCTGCTCCGCTACGGGGGGAGATTCGAGTCGGAGATGATGGGCCTGGACGTGAACATCCCGCTCGAGGGGGCGCTGGACCGGGGGTGGGCGATCCTGGCGGATTGCTTCGAGCCCGCGGAGACGGGCATCCCAAGCCGGCTGATCGAGCGATTTTGGCCGCGGGGCGGGCGCGCGGGCCCGGGGCCCGCGGGGGGATAGCCGATGGCGCGGGTCAGGCACACCAAGAACGAGCTCAAGGCGCAGCGGGAGGCCCTGCGCAGGTTCCAGCGTTTTCTGCCGACGCTCGAGCTGAAGAAGCAGCAGCTGCAGATGGAGCTGCGCCGCATCCAGTCGACGATCGACGGGCGCGAGGCGCGTCTGGACGAGGCGACCGGGAGGGTCGGCACATGGGTGAGGCTGTTTGGCGAGGACGTGGGCATGGGAGAGCGCCTCTCGGCGAAAGGGATCCGCATGGGGGAGTCGAATGTCGCCGGGGTGACGGTGCCTGTTTTTCTGGGCCTGGACATCGCGCGGGCGCCTTGCGATCTGCGGGAGACGCCGCCCTGGGTGGATGACGGGCTGGAGGCGATCGAGGGCCTCCTGGCCCTGCGCGCGGAACTGTGGGTGCTCCGGGAGGCGCGCTCGCGGCTGGAGGAGGAGTTGCGGACGACGAGCCAGCGGGTGAACCTGTTCGAGAAGGTCAAGATTCCCGAGGCGAGGGAGAACATCCGGGTGATCCGCATCTTCCTGGGTGACGAGCAGACCGCGGCGGTGGCCCGCGCGAAACTGGCGAAGGGGAGGCTTCTGGCGCCCGCATGATCGTGCGCATGAAGCGGGTCGATCTGCTCTGCATGGAGCAGGAGAGCGATGCGGCCCTCCGCCGCCTTCGGGATTTCGGCGTGGTGCACGTCTGTCCCGGCGCGGCGACCGCGGACGAGCATTTCGATAGGGCCCGGGGCGAGCTCGGTGAGATGGAGAAGGTGATCGGCGCGATCCCGGCGCGGCAGGGCGCGGGACCATCGGGCCTGGGGGCGGAGGAACTCGTGAAGCGCGGGAGCGCCCTGTTGTCCGAGCGCCGGCAACTGGAACAGGAGAGGGCGAGGCTCGAGGGGCTGGAGGCGGCGCTGGCGCCCTTCGGGCAGTTCTCCTCGGAGGACGCGCGGGAATTGGAGGAGAGCGGAATCCCGGTGAGGCTCTATCGCGCCGGCCGCGGGGTGAAGGTCAAGGCGCCCGCGGGATCGGTCTTGTGCTGGCTCGGTGAGGACAGGTTGGCGCGGTGCTTCGCCGTGGTCGGGCGGCACGAGCCGGCGGCCGGGTGGATGGGCGTGCCGTTGCCGGACCGCTCCCTGGAGGCGTTGCGCGCCGAATTGCGCGCGGTCGTGGATAGGCTGGGAGAGATCGGGGCCGAGCTGGGGGCGATGGCGGGTGATCGGCCGGCGCTGGAGCGCGGGCTGCTCGGGGTCCGCGAGGAGGTGGAGTTGCTCCGGGTGCGGCTGGGGATGGGGGGCGCGGGTCCCATGGCCCATCTTCGCGGGTACTGTCCCGAGGACGAGGTGGGGCGGCTCCGGCGGGTGGCCCGGGAGCATGGCTGGGGCCTGGCGATCAACGAGCCCGGGCCGGACGAGCCGGTGCCGACCCTGATCCGGAATCCGGCGTGGATCCGACCCTTCGAGGGCGTGATGGGCGCGATCGGGCTCGTGCCCGGGTATCGCGAAGCGGACATGACCCCGGCGCTGCTGGTGTTCTTCAGCATCTTTTTCGCGATGATCGTGGGTGACGCCGGTTACGGGTTGCTGTACGTGGCGCTGACCCTGGGCCTGCGCCGGGCATTCCCGCGCGCGCCGGCGGGGCCATTCCGTCTGATGTGGGTGCTGGGCGTGTGCACGATCATCTGGGGCATCATGGGCGGAAACTACTTTGGCCTGCGGGCGCCCTGGCACGTCGGCTGGCTGGATTCGGAGGAACACCTCGTGTTCCTGTGCTTTCTGATTGGGGCGGTGCATCTGACCCTGGCGCACCTCTGGGGCGCGATACGGCTTTTCCCCTCGCCGCAGGCGCTGGCGCAGGTCGGCTGGATCATCTCGACGTGGACGATGTACTTCGCGGCGATGACCTTCATATTGGGCGATCCGTTCCCGCGGTGGATGCTGTGGCCGTTCTGGGTGGGGCTCGCGCTGATTCTGCTGTTCATGACGCCGCTGAGGCAGCTCCGCGCGGAGTGGCACAATCACCTCGTTTTTCCCCTGGCGGTCGTGAGCAATTTTGGCGACGTGGTGTCCTACGTGAGGCTCTTTGCGGTCGGGTTGGCGGGGTACGAGGTGGCGTCTAATTTCAATCGGACGGCCTGGGCGCTGGGCCAGACCGGGCTGTTCGGGGGGATCGAGGCCGCGGTGCTCCTGTTCCTGGCGCACGGGATGAACATCGCGCTCTCGGCGCTGGGGGTCGTCGTCCACGGCGTGCGGCTCAACGCGCTGGAGTTCTCCAGCCACCTCGGTGTTCAGTGGTCGGGGGTCCGGTACACCCCCTTCGCGCGATGGGTGGCGGCGCGGGGCTCCCATTTGGATATTGCCGCGGGGGGCGGGGGATGATTTCCTCTGCCGGAACAAGAACCATGGGAGTGTGGGCATGGACGCGACGATGATGGTTTCTCTGTGCAAGATGGGCGGGGCCGCGGCGTTCGGGCTCTCGGCGACGGGATCGGCGCTCGGTTCCGGGGTGGCGGCGATGGCGGCGATCGGGGCGTGGAAACGCTGCTACGCCCAGGGAAAGATGGCGCCGTTCATGCTGGTGGCGTTCATGGCCGCGCCTCTGTCCCAGACGTTCTATGGCATGATCGTGATGAACGGCATCGTGGCGGCGGCGACCGCAGGGGCGCACCATCCGGCGCTGATCGCGGCGGGGCTGTTCGGGGGGCTGGCGATCGGGGTGTCGGCCTGGTATCAGGGGAAAGCGGGCGCGGCGGCGTCCGACGCGTTCGGCGAGACGGGGCAGGGATTTGGCAACTACATGATAGCGCTCGGCGTCATCGAGACCGTGGCGATCCTGGTGCTGGTGTTCATCGGCAAGGTCGTCCAAGTCGCGGGTGCCGCGGGCTGATCTTGGGGCGATTGACAATTGTGGGCCGGGAAGTTACAAAGGCCCAATGACGTCGTGGAGTCCACGGGTGGCGGTGTGCGCGCTGATGGCGGGGGGGTGGTTCTTGGCCCCCTCGGCGGGGGTTTCCGCGACAGCAAATTTCGAGATCGGGAAAGTCACCGAGTACGTCAATGATCCCGAGTACACCCGGTCAGACAACAGCGAGGATCAGAGCCTGAAGTTTGAGAGGAAATACCACGAGTACGGGGCGGTGACATCCGAGCAGAGGAAGGCGAAGAGGGGCCACTACTTCTACGTGAAATGGCTGGCCAAGCAGCCATCGAAGGACATGAGGGTGCGGTTCGAGTACAGGACGCAGCGGACCAAGGCCAAGGTGTACTCCCTGGAGCTGGATTATCCGGAGGGGAAGGGTTGGAACAGGAGCGTTTTTAGCGTCGTGGGTGACGCCTATGAGAAGCAGGGCCTGGTGACCTGCTGGCGGGTGCTGCTGATGCAGGCCGGGCAGGTCGTTGCGGAGAAGCGCTCGTTCATCTGGTGATTCAACGGCCGGGTCGCGGCCCGGCGCTCAGAGATACGCGATGTTCAGCCTGATGCAGCGCGGCGGCCCGCTGATGTGGCCGATCCTGATCGGCAGCGTGCTGGCGCTGGCGGTTTTCTTCGAGCGCCTGATCCAGTATCGCAGGCAGACCCTCAACGTGGGCGAGTTCCTCAAGGGCGTTTGCCATCTCGTGAGGAGGAGGCGTTTTCCCGAGGCGCTGGAGCGCTGCGAGGAGGCGCACGGTCCGGTGGTCCAGGTGGCGCACGCCGCGATACGGCACCACCGGCTGCCCCGGGCAGAGTTGAAGGAACTTGTGCAGGAGGTCGCGCAGTTGCAGGTGCCGCGCCTCGAGCAGCACCTGGGCGTTCTGGCGACGATCGGGCAGGTCGCGCCGCTGCTGGGGCTCCTGGGGACGGTGACCGGCATGATACAGGCCTTTGCCCAGGTGCAGGCCAAGGCGGGGACGACGACGGTGGCGGATCTGGCCGGCGGGATCTGGGAGTCGCTGATCACGACGGCCGCCGGCCTGGCGGTCGGGATCCCCGCGTACATCGCGTACAACTATCTCGTCACGCGCATGCAGGGGCTGCTGCGCGACATGGAACGGACCGGGATCGAGATCGTGCAGGCGCTGGGCGAGCACGCCCAGATCATCGATTTCGAGGAGGCGTCCGGCGGTTCCCCGCGGCCCGCGGAAGGCAACGCGAAGTCGGGCGGCCGACCGTGAGACTCCAATCCTCAGCGCGGTTGCTGGACGGCCCGCTGAGCGTGGCGCCGCTGATCGACGTGGTGCTGCTGCTGCTCATCTTTTTTCTGCTGGGGTCGACATTCGTGATGCAGCCCGGGGTGCAGATCGACCTGCCCGATGGCCTGACGGGGCTGGGCAGCCCGCACGGCAGGCGGGTGCTCACGATCACCTCGGCGGGGGAGATCTATTTTGACGAGCAACTGACGGAGCTGGCGGCGCTGCCGGCGAGCCTAGAGTCATTCGCGCGCAAAGGGGTGGACCAGACCGTGGTGATCAAGGCGGACGTGCGGGTGCCGCACGGCACGGTGATGGAGGTGCTGCGCCGCGTGCTGGCTTGCGGGCTGGATGCGGTGGTGGCCTCGCGGGAGGGTGAAGACTAGGAGTTTGTCGGACTTCGTCCGGCAAACTCCTCTGGCAAAACCGCCTTCTTCCTGAAAATGAGCAGGTTCCATAGAATGGCGAATAGTCGGGTCAAACCGCATGAGACCTTGCGAGATCCCTTGGATTACCGTTATAACTATCTATCGTTAAGGCGGTTTTACTTTCTAGCAGCCTTGCGGACTTGGCGAAGTCCGCCAGGCTGCTAGGGGGACGGCGTGAGGCGGGGATGCATCCGTTGGGCCTAGACCGCGAGTGGTGGTTGCCGCTGGAGCGATTCATCGCGCCAGAGCGGCGCCTCTTCAGCCTGCTGCTCATCGTGTCTCTGGCGATCCATGGGGCCGGCATGGCGCTCGTGGGCATCGGAGGTGTCCCGGGCTCCGCGGTCACGTTCGGGGGGCCTTCGGTGACCCTGTTGCCCGTGGGCGAGGCGACGGGGGCGGGTCCCGAGTCCTTGAGGTTGAGCCTGAAGCTCGAGGATCCGAGCGCGGTGGCCCTGCCCCGGCTGGTATCCCTGTTTGCCCTGGCGCAGCCGCCGGGGCCGGCGGCCGCGCCCATGGAACCGGCGCAGCCGGAGGGTCTGATGGGGGTGCGGCAGGCATCGCCCGCGGGGATTGGCGGTATCGAGGAGATGGAGGCGCGCATGCCGCTGGGGCGACCCAGGATTTCTCGGGTCCCCGAGTCCGAGCCGGTTGCCCGCCAGATGGTTGGGCGGATCCTGGTGGGTGCCGGATTGGCCCCAAGATACCTGGGCGCGCCGGCGGCCCTGGATCCGATGCCCGGCGATCAGCCGTTGGACGGGCCCACGGTGGTGAGCATCGGTGTCGACCCGGATGGGTTGGTGCGGGAGGCCGTGGTGGTCGTCTCGAGCGGTTCGTCCGGCCACGACGGTCAAGCGCTGCGGTTGGCAAGCGGCCTGAGGTTTGCGGCCGGGGAGGGACGGGAGATCGCGTGGGGGTCGGCCACCTTCTACTGGCCGATGGTCCCCCCGTCCCCCAGGGAGGGACGATGAGGCTCGCGCCGGAGGATGCCTTTCATGTTTACGTGATCGGCTTCACCTCCCTAATAGTACTGTTCTGGCTGGCGGGCGCCGTCCGCGCCCGGCGCCTCCGCAAGGGGGCCCGGCGCAAGGCAGAGTGCCCGTTGTGCGGCAGGGTCACGCACCCGGAGCCCGCGGTGTCGCGGGTGAAGTGCCGGGGTTGTGGCGCGCCGTTTGAACTGAAGCCGGAACAGATGTAGAGGGAGCGCGACATATGGCAGAGTGGATCGGAGTTAACAGGAAGGCGCGGGTCACCTATGGGTTCGACGATATCGCGCTGGTGCCGGGAGACGTGACCATCAACCCCAATGAGGTCGATACATCGTTCCGCATCCCGCGCAAGGACGGTGGCCACATCGCGCTGTCCATTCCGGTTTTGGCCAGCGCGATGGACGGGGTCACGGACGTCCGCTTCTGCATCGAGATGGGCAAGCTCGGCGGCCTGGGTGTCATCAATCTCGAGGGCGTCCAGACGCGGTACGAGAATCCTTCGGACGCGCTGGACCAGGTCGTCGGGGCCGACCCCGATCAGGTCACGTCCCTCATCCAAAAAATATACACCCAGCCCATCAAGGAGGATCTCATCGCCAAGCGCGTTCGCGAGCTGAAGGCCGGGGGCGTGATCGCCGCGGTCAGCTCGATCCCGCAGAAGGCGGAGCGCTTTGCGGCGATCGCCCAGGAGGCCGGGGCGGACGTGTTCGTGGTGCAATCGACGGTCTCGACCGTGCGGCACATCTCCAACGAGTACAAGTCGCTCGACCTCGAGGCGTTCTGCGGCGAGGTCAATATGCCGGTGATCATCGGCAATGCCGTGACCCACGATGTGACGCTGGAGCTCATGGAGTGCGGCGTGGCCGGCGTTCTGATCGGTGTGGGGCCGGGCGCGGCGTGCACCTCGCGCGGCGTGCTGGGCCTCGGGGTGCCCCAGGTCACGGCCACGGTGGATTGCGCCGCCGCGCGGGACTATTACTTCAAACAGTCGGGGCGGTATGTGCCGATCATCACCGACGGGGGGATGTCAAAGGGCGGGGACGTGTGCAAGGCGCTGGCCTGCGGGTCGGACGCGGTGATGGTCGGTTCCGCATTCGCGCGCGCCGAGGAGGCGCCCGGCAAGGGCTTCCACTGGGGCATGGCGACGCCCCACGCCAATCTCCCGCGCGGCACGCGCATCCGGGTCGGCGTCAGCGGCACGCTGAAGCAGATCCTCTACGGGCCCGCCACCCAGGACGATGGCTCCCAGAACCTCGTGGGTGCGATCACCACGTGCATGGGGAACGTCGGGGCGATGACCATCCGCGAGTTCCAGGAGACCGAGATCATCATCGCCCCGGCCATCAAGACCGAGGGCAAACTCTTCCAGACCGTGCAGGGCGTCGGGATGGCAAGGCGATAGCCAGGGGCCATGGAAGTCATCGGCATACTGGATTTCGGGTCGCAGTACACGCAGGTGATCGCGCGGAGGGTGCGCGAGTGCGGCGTCTACACGGAGATCTTCCATCACAAGGTCAAGGCGCGGGTCCTCCGCGAGCGCGGGGTGCGCGGCATCATCCTGTCGGGTGGCCCGGCGAGCGTGTACGCGCGGAATGCGCCCAAGATGGACCCGGCCGTGCTGGGCATCGGCGTGCCGGTCCTGGGCATCTGCTACGGGCTGCAGCTGATCGGCGGGCTCATGGGTGGCGAGGTCGCGCGGAGCGATCACCGCGAGTACGGCAAGGGTAGCATCCGTTTCCGAGGGCGTCGCTCGGATCTCCTGTCGGGGGTGACCGCGGGCTCGCAGATCTGGAACAGTCACGGCGATCGTCTCGAGCGGCTGCCGAAGGGCTTCCGCGTGGCGGCGATCTCGGAGAACTCCCCGTATGCCGCGGTGGAGGATGCGGACAGGCGGATCTACGGCCTGCAGTTCCATCCCGAGGTGTCGCATACGGCGGAGGGCAAGAAGATACTCGCGAATTTCGCGCACAAGATCTGCGGCTGCCGCTCGGAGTGGACCATGCGGTCCTTCATCCAGCACACGTGCGAGGCGATCCGGGCGCAGGTGGGCCCGGGCAGGGTGATCCTGGGCCTGAGCGGCGGGGTGGACTCGAGCGTGGCGGCGGCGCTGTTGCACGAGGCGATCGGCGACCAGCTGCGCTGCATCTTCGTCGACAACGGGCTGCTGCGGAAGAACGAGGCGCGGCTGGTCGAGGAGCAGTTTGGCAAGCACATGCGGATTCACCTCAAGTGCGTGGACGCGTCGAGGGGTTTCCTGCGGCTTCTGCGCGGCGTGACCGATCCCGAGCGCAAGCGCAAGATCATCGGCAACGAGTTCATCCGCGTGTTCGAGCGCGCCAGGCGGTCGGTGGGCAAGGCGAAGTTCTTGGCACAGGGCACCCTTTATCCCGACGTGATCGAGAGCGTCTCGATCGGCGGCAATCCCGCGGCCCTGATCAAGAGCCACCACAATGTCGGCGGCCTGCCCGACGACATGGAGTTCGAGCTGGTCGAGCCGCTGCGGCAACTGTTCAAGGACGAGGTCCGCCGGGTGGGCGAGGAGCTGGGGCTGCCCAGGGAGATCGTGTGGAGGCAACCGTTCCCGGGCCCCGGTCTTGCCGTCCGTTGCCTCGGGGAGATCACGCCCGAGAAGCTGGAGATCCTCCGCAATGCCGACTGGGTCGTGATCGACGAGATGAAGAGGAGCGGCTGGTACCACAAGGTCTGGCAGTCTTTTGCGGTTCTGTTGCCCGTGCGCAGCGTCGGTGTGATGGGCGACGAGCGATCCTACGACTACACCATCGCGGTCCGCGTCGTGGAGAGCCAGGACGGGATGACCGCCGACTGGGTGAAACTGCCCTACGAGCTGCTGGGCCAGATCTCCAGCCGGATCATCAACGAGGTCAAGGGCGTCAACCGCGTCACGTTTGACATCACCTCCAAGCCACCGGGCACCATCGAGTGGGAGTGAGCCGGCGGGTCGCCGCGCGGGGCGTGGGATTCACTGGACCGGGCTCGACGGGCCTTGGATCCGGTTGGAGGTCAGGGCCCTCCGGTCCCTCAAGATACTGGCAGCGCCCACGGGCCGCGCATCGCCCTGCACTCAAGCATCCTGCTTGCGGCGTCGTCGTTCGTGAAGTGTTCCGCGGCGGGATCCCACGTCAGCCTCCGGCCAAGTTTCACCGCGATGAGGGCGAGTTGGCAGAGGGTGTCGGATCGCACGGCGGTCTCGACGTCGCAGATGGCGCGGGTTCGATTGCGGATCGCGTCGATGAAGTTGCGGGTGTGGTCGTTGCTCGCCGGCAACGTGATCGGCATGGCGCCGCACCTGTTGGCCGGGTCGCGCAGGATGCCCTCGTCGCTGGCCTCGATCAGCCCGCGCCTGACGTGGGCCCAGCCCGACTCGCCGATGAACCGGATCCCGTGTGCGAATCCCGGCGTGCCCTCGCTGGCGAAGGTGATCGGGGCTCCATGCGCGAACTCGAGTCTCACCTTCCACCGTTGAATCGCGTCAAAGGCGCCCCCCTCCGGAAATTCCCCGACGCCCTCGATCGAGCACGGGCCGGTGGCGTCGGCGCCGTTGCCCCACTGGGCGATGTCGAGATGGTGGATGCCCCAGCAGGAGATCATGCCCAGGGAGAAATTCGTGATGTTCTCGTGGTTGTCGCGCTTGAGCTTCTCCTCGCTGAACGGCGTCACCGGCGCCGGCCCAACCCACCTGTCCCAGTCCACCCAGTCGGGCACGGGCTGTTCGGGGAACCCCGGTCCGCTCTTGCCGCCCGGCGCGCACACGAGGATCTCGCGCATCTTGCCCAGGCGCCCATTGAGCGCCAGCTCGCACGCCCACCGGAATTTCAGGTCGGAGCGCTGCTGCGTCCCGAACTGAAAGACGACGCCCTTCTTCCGGACCGCATCGCGCACGATCGAGGCCTCGCGGAAGGACATCGCCATCGGTTTCTCGTGAAAGATGTGCTTGCCCCGGAGGATGGCGTCCGTTGATGGGATGCAGTGCCAGTGCACCGGGAGCGCCATGAGCACGGCGTCGATCGAGGGATCGGCGTTCAGTTCGCGAAAGTCGGAATGGACCTTCGCGTCGGCCGCGCCGTATCGATCGCCGATGATCTTCAGCGCCTTGTCGATGTTGCGCCGGTTGACGTCGCAGATCGCGGTGACGCGCACGTCGTCCTGGGCGAGAAAGTTGCCCATGTCGCCGCGCCCCTGTGCGCCGACGCCGATGACGCCCACGCAGATCTTCTCGGAGGGCGGCGTCTGCCCCGCGGCACCGAGGACGCGCGATGGAACGAAGCGCGGGGCGATGCCGGCGATCAGGACGGCCTTCAGGAATGAGCGGCGCGTGGCTTGCGCGGATGTCCGGGCGGAGGTCCTCATGGGCGCGACCTACCTCCCGAGGGTGAAGTCCGGCAGCCTGACGATCTTCCCGCCGCGCAGCGCGGACTGGTGCGCGCAGAGACCGACGCAGGTCCAGTTCGCCGACTGGCGGGCGTTGGGGAACGGGTCGCGGTCCTCCACGAGCGCCATGGCAAACTCGTGCGCCAGGTGCGGGTGGCTCCCGCCGTGGCCGCTGCCCTGCGTGAAGCTCAGGTGCGTCTTCTTGCCGGCATCATAGACTCCCCGCGTCGTGTACCTGGCGATCGACGACGGCAGGAGCCGCGCGAAATCGGGGCACTTCACCCGTTTCGGGATCCTGGGCTCGGGGCGCTTCGCGGTGTGGATGATCAGCGGCTCGTGCTCGACAAGCGGCCATTCGACGGACCTCTTGGTGCCGTACACATCGAAGCTCTCGCGGTACTGCCGGGCCGTGTCGAAGAGGGAGCGATAGATGCGGGCGCTCAGGTCGGAGTCGCGAAACTTGATATGGCTCGTCTCCACCGCGAACGGCGAGCCGTAGTGGCCGATGAGCTCCTTGCGGATCGTGCCGGAGCCGAAGCAGCTCACGTACTCGGCGTCGAGCCGGAGAAGGCCCGCCACCGGGCCGACGCAGTGCGTCGCGTACCACATCGGCGGGAGCCCCGGCCAGTAGTTCGGCCAGCCGTCCATGTCCTGCTGGTGGCTGGCCTGGAGGAACTGGATCTTCCCCAGATCCCCCTTCTCGTAGAGCTCCTTGATGAAGAGGAACTCGCGGGCGTAGACCACCGTCTCCATCATCATGTATTTCAGGCCCGTCGCCTTCACCAGGCCCACGATCTTGCGGCAATCGGCGATGCCCGTGGCCATGGGGACGGTGCAGGCCACGTGTTTGCCCGCCGCGAGCGCGGCGATCGACATCCGGGCGTGATCCGGGATCGGGGTGTTGATGTGGACCGCGTCTATATCCGGATCCTTGAGCAGGCGGCGGAAGTCGGTGTATCTGCGCCCGACGCCGAAGTAATCGCCCACGGCATCCAGCTTCTTTCGGTCTCTCTGGCAGATGGCGAGGCAGCGGGTGTGCGGGTGTTTCTGCCAGATCGGGATGAACTCGGCGCCGAAGCCGAGACCGACCACGGCCACGTTGATCTTGCGTTCTTGGGCTCTTGGCATGACGCCAATATCGCCGGGCGCGCGAGGGGTTTCCATGAGGTCTTGCGCATTTCGGTTGAGGTTTTTGACCGGGGTTGTGTGGCCGCCGCCAGCTCCTATGCTATTCCCGTGGCCCGGATGTCACACTCGGCGAAAAAGGTCGCCCTCCTGATCGAGACCTCCAATGCGTACGCGCGGGGGCTGCTGCGCGGAATCGTGTCCTATATCCGGGAACATCGCCCCTGGTCCCTGTACCTCGCCGAGCATGGGCGCGGCGATCACCCGCCCCGGTGGCTCCGCGGCTGGCGAGGCGATGGCATCATCGCGCGGATCGAGACGCAGGCGATGGCGAATGCACTCCGCGGCATGAGGGTGCCGATCGTGGACGTCAGCGCCGCCAGGCTCATCCCCGCGCTGCCCTGGTTCGAGACCGATGATGCCGCGTTTGCGCAGGCCGCCTTCGGGCACCTTCGCGAGCGGGGGTTCATGCGCTTTGGCTATTGTGGCGATCCGCGCTTCAACTGGTCGCGCTGGCGCGAGGAGCATTTCCGCCGGGCGGCGGAGATGGCGGGCGGTCAGTATTTCGGGTATCAGCCGGCGCGGCGATTTCCGCGCGATGACGCGGCGCAGGTGGAGGATATCGTTCGATGGCTCCGGAGACTCCCGAGGCCCATCGGCATCATGGCCTGCTACGACCTGCGGGGACAGCAAGTGCTCGACGCCTGCCGCCGTTGCGCGATCGCGGTGCCGGACGAGATCGCGGTCATCGGCGTCGATAACGACGAGTTGCTCTGCGAGCTGTCGGACCCGCCATTGACGAGCGTGATCCCAAACACCCATCGCACGGGCTACGACGCCGCCGCGCTGCTGGACGAGCTGATGTCGGGCAAGAGGCCGCGCGCGCAGACGCACCTCGTGCCACCCGTCGGGATAGCGACCCGCCAGAGCACCGACGTGGTCGCCATCGAGGACCGGTCGGTCGCGATGGCCATGCGCCACATCCGCGAGCACGCCTGCGACGGCATCAATGTGAAGGACGTCCTCCGCGCCGCGCCGCAGTCACGGCGCCGCCTGGAGTCGGCATTCCGCCGCCACTTTGGTCGCACGCCCCACGAGGAGATCCTTCGCGTCCAGCTGGACCGCGTGAGGCACCTCCTCGTGGCGACCGACCTGCCGCTCTCCGAGGTCGCCGGGCGCGCCGGATTCGCCCACGTGGAGTACCTGAGCGTTGTATTCAAGAAGCGGATCGGCGTGCCCCCCAGCCTCTTCAGGGCTCGTCACAGGCGGGGGTGACTCGAGAATCCCCATGGCCGAACGCGCCAGCGTTCGGCCGATCACCGATCACTTGTGGTCGGTCTTCTTTTTCGACGAATTCCGGGCGGGAGGCTGCACGGCCGCTCCGGGACCGTATCGGGTGGGGTCGCTCAAGAGACGCGGCTTTCCGAAAATCGTGAGCCGGTCGCCCTGGGCCCTCAACCAATCGTCGAGTTCGGCCCGCAGGGCCGCGAGGCGTGCCGCATGGCCTGCCTCGGCGGCGAGGTTGTGCTGCTCATCGGGATCGTTGGCCAGGTCGTAGAGTTCCTCGGCGGGACGCTCGTGGTAGCGGCGGAGAATCGCCGCCGCCGCGGCGTCGGTCTTGGCGGCCTCCTCCCACGTCGCAAAGAAGTCGCGCTGGCCGAGCCTTCCCGCGACCAGATCGATGTGCGTGGTGAACGCAAACTCCGGATGGAGGTTCCGCATGTACTTCCAGCGGCTGTCGCGCACGGAGCGGGAGGGGTAGATGTTGAAGTCGCCGTCACCGCTGTGGGTGGCGAAGATGTGGTCGCGGTGGGAGCCCGTCTCGCCGCGGAGGACGCGGCAGAAGGAGCGTCCGTCGATGTCCTCGGGAGGCTTGCCGCCGGCGGCCTCGACCAAAGTGGGCAGAAAGTCGGTCCAGTTCACCATGGCGTCGGTCCGTGACCCGGGTTTCACCACGCCCGGCCAGACGACCAGGAGCGGCACCCGGACGCCGGACTCGTACAGGTTCCATTTCGCGAAGGGCCACTGGGCCCCGTGGTCGGCGCTGAACAGCACGAGCGGGGGCGATGGGAGACACGCGCGCGCCGCGGCGAGCACCGCCCCCAGATCATCGTCCGCCTTCGTGACGGCCGCCGCGTACCGGGCGCGCCACTCGCGCGTCTTGGGCGTGTCGACGCTGCCGGCGGGAAGCCGGAGCAGCGCGGGCTCATATTCCGTCGGGGCCTCGGGCCACGGCACGTGGGGCCAGTTGCTGCCGACCATCAGGCACAGGGGTTTGGCACCGTCCCGTTTGCGGTTCTTCAGGTAGTCGACCGCGGCCCCGATGCTCTGGTGCTCGTGGAAGCCGTCGAAGGCGAAGAGATCGAAGCCGTAATCCTTCGTGTGCTTATAGTGCGATATTTTGCCGAAGGCGACCACCTCGTAGCCGAGTTCCTGGAAATAGGCCGGCCACTTCTTGATGTCCGCGCGGGGCTTGCTGTGGTTGGCCTCCGCGCCATTGCGCGCGGGCATGCGGCCGGTGAGCAGCGCGGCGCGGCTTGGCGCGCAGCTTGGCGATGCCACGAACGCGCGGTTGAAGGTCATCCCCTCGTCGGCAAGCCGCTGCATGCTTGGCGTGCGGATCACGGACTCCCCGTACGGTGTGGCGTCAAGCTGGCTCTGGTCGTCGGTCAGGAACACCAGAATGTCGGGGCGGCCGGAACCCGCTGCCGCGGCCGCGATCGCCGCGGGCGACATAGCGAGGGCGACGATGAGATGTAGTGGGGTGATCCTCATGATTCAGCATCCTTTCGCGTCCATGGCAGGTGGCAGGGGGGCGCCGTGGCCTGCCCGGGACGGCGTGGCGCCAAGGTTGGCAGACGCGGTCGCCCTCTGTCGACCATGATAGTCCGGCCGGAGCAAATCTCTGTGTCTCTGCAGGGACGAACGTGTCGCGATGGCGCTCGATCATGCGGCGCCCTGCGAAGCATCATGGTGCCTCCGGGAAGACTCCTCCCGGGTCTTGCGAGCGAGGGATGCCGCAGTCTCTCCCCACCGTGACAAAGCCGGTGGGTCGGATGACTTCGATCCGCGCGATCGCGGGCCTCGATGGGCCGGGGACGGCGATGCTCTCGTTCAGCGGGTGGCTATCGCCTGGACCGAGCGCAGGCAGGGGTGCGGATCGTGTCGCGAGTGATTTTCCGCCGGCATCCAGGACCTGGAACCGGACCGAGTAGTCGCGCAGCGGATGTGACGGAAAATCCGGGCGGGCGCGTATCGAGCAGGAGACGACGACGCGGCCCCCATCGACGGCGTCCGCGGAGGCGCGGGCGTCTTCGATCGCGGCGGGTGAGAACTCTGAGGCGAACAGTTCGAAGGTTGCCTTCGGCTGGCGTTCGGCGGTCACCGCCCCGTAGCGGCGGTAGCCATCGGGATCGGTGCGCGGATAGCGGCTGCGGTAGTCGTTGTATGTCCAGACCGCGGCCCCGACCACGTAGGGGCGCCCTCGGAAAGTCGCCATCATATCGCGAAAGTATGCGCCGTAGTCCCCATCGGCTGGCCTGATGTGTCCCGGGCTGGCAAATTCGCTCACCATCACGGGCTTGTCCGGCCAGCGCGAATGAATGCGATCGAGTTTCCCCGCGTAGTCCTCGTAGATATTGATACAGACCAGATCGACGAACCGGGAGCCCTCGTCTTCGGGGGTGGTAATCTTGGGTGAGCCGGCGCGATCGCTCGCGAAGGTGAGGAGGCGCGTTCGATCGATGGCCCTGACAAAATCGGCCATGTCCTTGGTCCATCTCAGGCCCGATGGCGTCTCCGAGGGGTACTCATTGCCCACGCTCCAACCGATCACGGAGGGGTGATTCCAGTCGCGTTCGATCATCTCGCGCATCTGGCGCTGGAAATTGTGCCGGATGTCGTCCGAGTCCATCTGGGCTTCCGTCAGTTGCCAGTTCAGGCCCTCCTCGATGAGGAGCATTCCGTTTCGGTCCGCCCAATCCAGCAGCAGGGCGGAGACCGGATAGTGGCTGATGCGGCAGAGGGTCATGTTGGCCCGTTTCATCTGGCGCATGTCGGCCTCGACGACCTCGGGGGGATCCATCGACCCGAAACGCGGGTGGTCGGCGTGGCGGTTGCCGCCGCCCATCCGTATTGGCTCGCCGTTCAGGCGGAGCTGGCCCGCCGTGGCCTCAATCCTTCGGATGCCGAAGGAGACGGCGTCCGGCTCATCCGCCAAGGTGCGGTCGGCGTTCCAGAGGCGTGTCCGCAGGGTGTACAGATTGGGGTGGTCGACGTCCCACAATCTCACCTGCCCGCGATCGAGGTGGGTGCGCGTCGCCAGAGGCGTGCGGGAGCGCGGCGGAAGCTCTGCCTCCAAGGAGAGCCCATCATGCTGTTCTCCGGAACCTGTCGCCCGCGGTTCTCCGGCGGGCGCGATGGCGAACCCGAGGCGGACTCTGGCCGGTTGATCCGAGGCATTGGCGACATGGGCCGTGATTTCGATAACCGCGCCGCCGGCGGCCGATTCGGGCGTGGCAATGACCCGTTGGTGGACGACATACAGTGGCTCGGTTAGGACAAGCGCGACCGGTCGGACGATGCCGCCATACTCCATCCATGGATAGACCTGGTCCTGGGGCCTGGATCCGATCCTGGCGCCGGGCAACGTGCCGGTGTCCCATGAGTTATCCACCTCGATCGCCAGCGTGTTCTCGGACGATGGGCGCAGCACGCCGGTCACGTCGAACTGGAAGGGGGTGTAGCCTCCCTCGTGGGCGCCGACGAGTTCGCCATTGACCCAGACTTTCGCCCGATAGAAGACGCCATCGAAGAGGATCCGGGCATGACGGCTGGTGGTGCGCGGCGGCAGCGAGAATGATCGCCGGTACCAGGCCGAACCCGTATATGGGAAGCGGGGATCGACGGTCCAGCAATGCGGTACCTGAACCTCCGCCCAATCGCGGACGTTCAGGGCCGG
>JADLBR010000493.1 GCA_020847615.1 Verrucomicrobiia bacterium | reverse complement strand
GGAGTCCGAGCGCATCCCGCTGACGATCGCCGACGCGCGCGACGGCGCGATCACGCTCTTCATACAGGCGGTGGGCGACGGCACCCGAGAGATCGTTTCCATCCCCGCCGGGGGCGCGATCCGCGACATCGCCGGCCCGCTCGGCAGCGCCACCCATATCAAACCGTGGGGCCGCGTGGCCTGCATCGGGGGTGGGGTCGGCACGGCCGTGCTCTACCCCTTGGCCAAGGCGCTGGCCGACGGTGGCAACGAGGTCACCACCATCATCGGCGGAAGGGGCGCCCCGTTCATCATCCTGCGCGATGAGCTGGCCGCGTTCTCCAAAGAAGTCCTGGTCACCACCGAGGATGGCTCGATGGGCACGAAGGGGTTCGTGACCACGGAGCTCCGCCGCCTCATCGACGATCCCGCGCGGCGCCCCGCGGCCGTCTTCGCCGTGGGCCCGGTCCCCATGATGGCCGCCGTCGCCGAGATGACCCGGCCCGAGGGCATCGAGACGATCGTCTCCCTGAACCCCATCATGGTCGATGGCACCGGCATGTGCGGCGGCTGCAGGGTCTCCGTGGCCGGCGAGATCAAGTTCGCGTGCGTCGACGGGCCCGAATTCGATGGCCATAAGGTCGATTTTCGCGAGCTTCAATCCCGGCAGAACACCTACAAGGAAGCCTGCTGCCGCGCGGGCGCCAGCGTCCCGCCGGGGGCGGCATGAGCGATCCCATGGCGGCTCCCCTCAGCACGAAAGATCGGATGCAGATCGGGCGGGTCCACATGCCCGAGCAGGACCCATGCCTCCGCGCCTGCAATTTTTCCGAGGTCAACCTCGGCCTCAACGAGGCCCTGGCGGTCCAAGAGGCGCAGCGCTGCCTCGAGTGCAAGAACCAGCCCTGCGTCGCCGGCTGCCCCGTGGGCGTCCGCATCCCCGAGTTCATCACCCGCGTCGCGGGCGGCGACTTCGCCGGCGCGGCCGAGATCCTGCGGGCCGACAACGCCCTGCCCGCCACCACGGGACGCGTCTGCCCCCAGGAGACACAGTGCGAGGAAGTCTGCGTCCGCGGGAAGAAGGGCGAGCCCGTCGGCATCGGCTGGCTGGAGCGCTTCGTCGCCGACTGGGCCGCCGAACACCTCGGCCCTCCGCAGCCGCCCGCCGCAAAGACCGGGCGCAGGGTCTGCATCGTCGGCGCCGGACCGGGCGGCCTAACCGCCGCAGGCGAGCTTGCCCGACTGGGCCACGCGGTCACGGTCTTCGAGGCGCTCCATGACACCGGGGGCGTCCTGCGCTACGGCATACCCGAGTTCCGCCTCCCGAAATCCATCGTCGACCGCGAGGTCGAGAACCTCCGCGCGCTCGGCGTCGAGATCGAGTGCAACGTCATCGTCGGCAAGACCATTACCGTCGACCAGATCCTCCAGGAGTTCGATGCCTGCTTCATCGCCAACGGCGCGGGCCTGCCCGTCTTCCTCGACGTGCCCGGAGAGAATTTCAAGGGCGTCTACTCCGCGAACGAGTACCTCACGCGCGTCAACCTCATGGGCGCCTATCGCCCCGACGCGGCCACCCCCGTCGCGCGCGGCGCGGCCACCGTCGTATTCGGCGGCGGCAACGTCGCCATGGATGCCGTCCGCACCGCCCGCCGCATGGGCAGCGCCCGCGCGATCATCGCCTACCGCCGCACCCGCGCCGAAATGCCCGCCCGCCTCGAGGAGATCAAGCACGCCGAGCACGAGGGCATCGAATTCATGTTCCTCGTCGCCCCCCTGGAGATCCTCGGCGACGACAAGGGCTGGGTCCGCGCCGTCCGGCTCCAGCGCATGGAGCTCGGCGAACCCGACGCCTCCGGGCGCCGACGCCCCATCCCCGTCCCCGGCTCCGAATTCGAGCTCCCCTGCGAACTCGCCATCGTCGCCATCGGCACCCGCGCCAACCCCCTCCTCTCCAACGCCTGCCCCGGGCTCAAGCTGAACAAATGGGGCAACATCGAGATCGACGAGAACGGCATGACCTCCATCCCCGGTGTCTTCGCGGGCGGCGACATCGTCCGCGGCGGCGCAACCGTCATCCTCGCCATGGGCGATGGGAAGCGCGCCGCCGCCGGCATCGACCGATACCTGCGCGAGAAGCGACCCAGCCCGTAGCCCAACGCGCCAGCGTCGTGGCCCGCGTCACCTACAACGAGTCATCGTCGCCAAGGGCAGCTCACCCCCGCGCCCAGTCCGGCGCGTCCTTGAGCCGATAGAGCATCTCGCCGGCCTTGGGCACCAGCAGCACGCCCTCTTCCTCCCGGTTCGCAAAATCATCCTTCCGGATCGTGGCCGGATCGCGATAGCCCATGTTGATCTTCCGGCACAGGGCCTCGGGGATGCCGGTCGCCAGCGTGACCCTGGCGCGGCAGCGCTCCACCCCCGCCCCCGCATCGTACTCGCCGATGCCGCGCACGTGGGTGCTGTGCGCGACAACGCCCCACGGGTACGCCTTGAACTTCTCCCACTGCTTGAGGAAATAATCGCGGCAGTGGTAGCCGATCTCCTCGATGAGTCGCCCGTGCGTCACCGAGATCTCCGTGATGTGCGGCGCGTAGATGATCAGCTCGCCGCCGTCGGCCAGCACCGGCTCGAGCTTGTACATGCACTTACCGCCGGTCCAGAGGTCGTCGTACATCTCCGGCGCGCACGACAGGATCGTGTGAAACGGGCGATCCTTGTAGATGATGTGCCGCCGGTCCGACAGGTCCGACGCGGCATCCCAGGCCGCCTCCGGGGTCCCGAAATACAGCCCAGCGAGACCCGCGCCCTCCACCACCATCGCAAAGCAGCGCCGTTCCACGGGTATGAAGGCCGCGGCCCGGTCGACCACCTTGCGCACCGGCGTCCACTTGGTGCCGATGATCTTCGGGTTCGTCACCACCGCGCCCAGCCAATGGAAAAAGTTCAATAGCTCGGGCCCGCTGATGCCCGGGAAAAAGTACTTGTTCCCGCCGGAGAAGCCGACCACCTCGTGCGGGAAGACCGGCCCCACCACGATGAGCTCGTCGTATTCCAGCGCGCGCCGATTGATCTCGACCCGCACGTCCATCTCGAAGAGCCCGCCCGACAGCGCCCGGATGTCCCGGGCCGGGATGCGCCCGATCTCGCGCAATTCCGAGGGATCGTCCCACGCGTGGTTCAGGAACTTGACCCTCGCGAACTTGCCCGCCCGCTCGGAGGGCGTCAGGTCGAGCCGCTTCTGGATCGCGGCCTCCTCCATCGGCGGGTGCGTCCCGAGCGCCACCATCACGTCCAGCGCGCCGGTCACCCCGCCGATCTGATCGAAGATCGACTTGAACATCAGCCCCACCGGCGCCGACCGCGTGTGGTCGGGCACCACCAGCAGCACGCGCTTTCCCGCGTACCGGCCGGAGGGCAGCGCCTCGCGCACCAGCCCCCGCACCTCCGCCTCCCCCACCGTCGAGCCCGGGGCCCCCTCCGCCCCGATAACCTCTCCCAACTGATCCTTCGCTTCCGGTCCCATGGGAATCTCCTTTAGAAGGTTTCAACATCCGCCAGACCCAAAAGTCAAGCGGTCCGGGGCCGCCGGCCGCGCCCCCGCGCATCCCCCCACCTGCCTCCGCGGCCAACCCCACCCATCCCTCGCCGCGCCAACTCGATTTGTCAGCCCGCGGGCCCGTCCTCCGGCCCCTGCCGCGCCCCCGCCCCCATGCGCCGACGAGCGCCCAGGACGCCCACGGTCCCAAGTCCCACGAGCACGAGCGCCCACGTGGACGGCTCCGGAATGACCACCTCCAGAATGATCGAGCCGCCCGTGTTCGAGATCTGCCACACGCCGATGCCCCCCAGTTCCGGCATGACACCAAGCTCCAGGACGTCGTCGGCCACGAGCGATCCCTCGTAAATGATCAGTGTCCAGAAATCGCCCACGCTGGGCGTCCCTCCCGCGTAATTCGTCACATTCAGGGTCCCGTCCAGGGCGAGGTCGCCAGTGCCACCCCCCAGGACGAGCAGGTCGTTGACCCCGCCCCCCACGGTCGTGTCGCCCAGGGCCAATTCGAACTCCAGGACGGACGAGGGCAGGAACGTCGCCCCACCGGTGAATGTCAGCGTGCCCACGCCCAGGCCGGGCGCCAGCGTGTTGGACACGATCAGATTGCCGAGCACCGTGCCATCGCCCGAGATGTGCATCAGCGCCTCGGTGCCCGTGCCGCTCGTCCCGATGCGCAGGGAGGAGCCGGCGCGCACGATCGCCCCGCCCTGGATGTCGCCGCCATTGGCCTGATCCACCGTCAGCCGCCCGCTGAAGACATCGAGCGTCACATCGGGGCTTGCGACCCCGCGGAGACTGTTGGTGAAAGGCATGTCGTCGAGGCTGTGGCTCACCCCGTCGGGATTCAGCCGCCCGTTCGTCGCCCCGATCTGAAGCACCTTGGCCACGCCCGGCGTGCCGGAGCGCACGTCGAGCAGGTCGAAGGCATCGACGTTGCCTCCCGCCGTATCGCTGAGCGTGGCGATCCCGTTGGTCGCCGGGCCGTCGACCGTGATGCCGAGCCGGACCGTCGCGTTGGCCGAGTTCAGCCGCATGAAGGAACCGTCGCGCATCCAGACGTTGGTCAGCTCGATGGTGGGGTTCCCTCCCGACGGGATGCCGTAGATGATGTTCGTGTCCGGGGTGACTTCGATAACCCGGCCGTCGCCCGATCCCCCGAACCAGTACTTCGGCCCGGTGTTGTCCACCGTGATCTTCTGGCCGATCGTGTAGTCCACCGCGGCGGGCAGATTGGTGCGCACGAAATCCATCCGCAGCGCCCCGAAATCGCGGATCACGATGCCGTCGGAACCCTGGGCCAGCGTGCCGTTGACCAGCCGGTCGTGGAAGCCGATCCCGTCCGTCTGGTTGGTGTCAAAATCCGCCTCGATCAGCAGCCGGCTGCCGCCGTGGTAGGTCGACACATTGGTCCCATTGATCGCCCGGTAGTCCACGCCCGACGCATTGATGATGATATTGTTGGATACCACCAGGTCGCCCCGCGAAAACTCCTGTGCCGCATTGGACCGCTTGGCCGGGGTGTCGATCACCAGGTCCCCTGTGATCGTCGTCGAATCGTTGCCGTCGGCCCCGAAGTCAATGCCGCTGGAACCTGTGCCCGCATTGGTCGGGCCGACGTATACGCTGCCGCGCACCACGGTGTTGCTGGCGTAGAACTGGAGGCTGGGCGCGAGGGCGCCCCCCGCCGCGTTGGTGATCACCGTCCCGTCCATGTGGATGTCGCCGAAGACCTCGCCGTCGCCGCCATTGAAGCGCAGCGCGGAGACGATCTGGGTGGAATCGTTGACCACGATGTCGCCAAAGACGCGCGACACGTCGGAGGGTTCGTCGCCCAGAAAGAGATTCGCCCCGGCGACCAGATGCACCTCGTTCAACAGGTTGGTCGGGCCGTACAGCTGGGCCTGGCCGTACTGGGCGATGTTGGTGCGCGTGGTCTGGTCGTCGAGCACCGAGACGAATGTGCCCTCGGCGCCCACCGTCGTCCGGAGCGAGTTCGTGAGGTTGACCTCGGTCTGGATCGTGAAGGCACCGCCGCCGCGGGGCGCCAGGATCACGTTGCTCACCCCCGCCGCGGCCCTCAGCCCGACCTCGGCGCCGTTGGTGCCCTGGATGCTCCAGATGGTGAAGTCGCCGTTGCCGCGCCCCGTCAGCCGCTTGCCCTCGCCCAGGGCGAAGGAGCTGGCCGTCTGGACGATGGCGGTCCGCAGGGCGTCGTCGCCCCAGACGATGTTCATGTTCGTGAGCAGGTGGTTGTACAGGGCGCTGTCCAGGTCCCGCGTGTTGCCCGAGCTATCGTTGAGCACGAGCATGGAGTTCGGGCCGAACCCCATCGCCGCGATCACGGCCGCGTTCGCGTTGGCCAGGTCGCCCTCGCCGCCCGTATAGAATGCGCCGTCGTCCTGGAAGATGATCTTGCCGCGGTTGAGCGTGATGGTGGGCGTGCTGGACGCGCCATCGTTGACCCGCAGGCTCGCGCCGGCGCCGATGACCAGCGTCGAGCGATTGGTCTGGTTGTTGGCGTTGCCGAGATTGTCGGCGCCGCGGAGCCTCACCTGACCGTCGGTCACCGTCAGGGTCATGTTGGTGAAGAGCGCGTGGCTCCCGATCATGTCCACGGTGATCTGATTCTGGTCGTTGAGGCCAAACGGGTTGACCTCAGAGATGTTTCCCGCGCGCCCCACGCGGTTGATGTTCGTGACGTCGCCCACCAGCGGGGTGATCACCCCGCCGCCGCCCGCGCCCATGTTGCGCGACTGGAGGATCATGTTTCCCGGGCCACGGACATTCGCCACCCCGGTGTCCGCGTTGAACGATGCGACCAGGCCATTCGTCCGGGCGGTGAAGAGCACCTCGCCGCTCAGGAGCACCTCGAGATTGGTCCCCGGCGCCGCCGAGAGCGTCCCGTGAAACCCGCTCAGGAAGGTGTCCACGTTCGGGTCGGCCTGGGTGTTGGGCAGATCGCCGTTGCCCTGCGGCGTCAGCGCCCCGATCGCCACCCCCCGGAATATGTTCGTCCCGTCGGCGAGCCCGATGTTGGTGTACGTTCCGCCGGCGTCGCGGATGCCCGCCCAGAGGGCCTGCCCGATGTCCGCGAAGGTCGGCTTGTTGATCGCGTTCTCGCCGATGATCGCGTTGGTCTGAAGCAGCACATTCGGGTTGGCGTCGGAGTTGTACCGCGCGCCCGTCAGGTTGCCCGCGATGCCGTTGAAGGCCGTCACCGTCAGGGGGACGTTGGTGTCGCCCGACACGGGGTCAAAGAAACCCGACTGCGCCACGCCGAAATCCAGGTACGTGTCGTTCAGGCCATTGACGCCGCCCCGGTTCGTCAGCGAGCCGCCGGGATAGCCGTTCGCGTCACCGAAGACATCGTAGTTCAGCCTGAGGACGCTGCCGGACCGGATATCGATCTCCCCGGTCCCAAGCCGTGACTCGGCGTCCACGCCCACCGTCAGCCCCTTGCTTCCATCGATCCGCACCGGCAGGCTCCGCAGCCCCCCGTTGGTGTCGGTCATGTCGGCCAGGATATTCACCACCCCGTTGCCCTGAAGGATGAGCCGGGCGTCGGTGCCGGTGTCGTGGTTCTGCACGATGTTGCTCTGGAAATTCACCACCCCGCCGTAGACCGAGTCGATCTGGATGTACTTGTTGGTCAGGCTATCCCCCAGCCCACCGCCAAACACGACCGGGCCCCGCACGTTGACCGTGGTCGATTCGCTGCCATCGGGCTCGCTCCCGCCCCCGAGGTAGAAGCGCCCGACGTTGGCGTTAAATATCACGTTGCTGATGTTGACGGTGACGGTGTTGGTCCCGACGCTGCGCCCGAAGTCGATGTTCTGGTTGTTGTCGTTGGACGTGTCGATGACCATGTTGGGGATGTCGTGGACGACGTCCCCCGATGACGCGTCGATCCAGAAGTTCTTGGTGCCGCCCGCGGCCCCCTCGAAGATCATTCCGTTGGACACCCCCGCGCCGTAGGACACGCCGTACCGGCGGAAAAAGAGCGTGTTGTTGCTATTGATCCGGATGCCATCGCCGCCCTGCAGTTCGCCGCCGAAATCCAGCGTGTTGCCTGCGGAGGTGTCCACCCGGAAGGCGTTGCCGTCGGCCCAATCGATGATCGCCACGTTGGTCTGGAGGTCGATGGTGCGCCCGCCCTCCGCGTAGATGATGCCCTGCAGGGCGAGCGAAGACGGGCCCGCCGTGGAGATGATGTTGCCATCGCTGTTGCGGCCCGCGCCGGTGTCCTCTGTCAGGATCAGGCTCGCCAGGACATAGTTCGAGCCCAGGAGATCCAGCTGGGGCGCCTGGGTCGTGTTATTCGCCGTGTTGCGGAAATCCACCTGGGCCACGTCGTTGGAATTGCCCACTCCCTCCGTGAGGTTCGTCAGGTAAAACCCCGGTATCCCATTCGGGTCCCAGTTCCCCGGGACGCCGTACACCTCGGTGACGTTGCCGGTTATCGTGTTGGTGTACGTCGTCTGCCCGGGCGCGGCCGCCCCGCAGAGCGCCAGGGCCGCGCAGGCCGTCACAGGATTTCCGCGCATCAGCCTCATAAGATTTCCTCCGGGATCAGGATGCCGCGACCCGCTGCACCTCTTCCTGGCGCGCGGATCGACCCGCGCGATCCATGACGGTGTCCCCATCCATCCAATCGCCGCCGACCAGCACGACCTTCGGGTGGTCGGGCAACCCGCGCTCGTTGCGCTCCAGTTGCTCGACCACGAGGTCCACGGCCGCCGCCCCCACCATGCGCGCGTTCTGGCGGATTCCCGCGCAATCGGCCTCGTCCTGACCCCACTCCAAGTGGACGAACCCCGCATCGGTGGGGACCCTCAGGCCCATGCGGCCCAGCCACTGCATCGCGTTCAGGTCCGAGCTGAGCACCACCTCGGGTCTCCACCGTTGAAACCACTCACGGAAGACCGCCTCGTGCCAGTCGTCGGTCACGAGCATCCCCCATCTGCCGTGGGCCGCGAACTGGTGCCGGAGCATGAGGAAACTCGCGGTCCACGCGTGGTCCGAGCGGGCGTCTGTCTCCGCAGGGACCGCCATGCCAATCCGCTCGTGGCCCATCTTCATCAGATGGCGCACCCCCAAGGACAGGCTCTGCATCTGGTGGTAGGCCGCACGGTGCAGCCTCGGTCGCACCACCGAATAGCCGATCGTCGCCGCGGCGAACCGGTCCCAGTCCAGATGGACGTGCCCGCGGCCCCGGGGCAGCGGCGCGATGATCACCCCGTCGATCGATCGCGCCCACAGGACCTGACTCGCCCGATCACCGCACATCCCGGGTTCCTTTAGCCAGACCTCCTCGAGCCTGTACCCCAGGTCCGCCGCCCGCTCCGCGGCGCCCTCAAAGTTCCGACGGAAGAGCCCCTTGCTCCGCCATCCGTCCCTATCCGGATGTGATGTCAGGTAGGCAAGTGTGGGCCGATCGACCACCCTCCGCCGACCCCGCACCTGTTTCATCAGCGCCGCCACATAGGGATTCGGCCTGTAGCCCATCTGTGCGGCGATTGCCTTGATACGCTCCCGCGTGCGCTCTGGAATGCTCGGATGATTGCGCAGCGCCAGCGAGACCGCCGTCTGGGAGACGCCGGCCGCCTGCGCGACCAGCGACTGACTCGGATGTGCTGTGCCCATGGATAGTAATGTGTTTCATAACGCGGCGAGACCCAAAGCCGTTTCGAGAAATATGACCCCCAAACGGAGATCGGGGAAACGACTAGCCCGGACATTTCACAGCCTTGCGGGCTGTGAAGTGTCCGGGCTCTGGAAAAACCGCGCGATAGAAACAGGTTGGGATGGAGACGCGCGCTCCCAAACACCATTTTTCGAAATCACAAACTGTTGGCCGCGTTTCCAGTGCCGAAAACCGATCGGGGACCCGTATTTCAGAGCGCGGCTTTCCTTTGAGCCT